>JBEIOQ010000054.1:0-15564 GCA_040377495.1 Halobacteriovoraceae bacterium | reverse complement strand
CATTAATCAAATCGCTTTCTTCATCGTTTTCTTTTTCAATTACTGAATTATCCAGATCAGTAGCAACGTTACATGAATCTTCAGCAAGTGCTGCGAATTGTTCATTGGCCTCGATTTTACAAACTTCATTTGCAGAAGCTTGTCCAAAAAAAGAAATCGCTAACATTAAAGGAATAATTTTCGTCTTCATCATGAACCTCTAGAAGAAAGTAAAATAAATCAAAGACTTATCGGATTTTAGCCCGCTTTTCTTTAATTAGGTAATAGAGGAGAAAAATGACCAAAATTACAGCCTAAGCACTAGTAATTACGATGCTTTCTGACTCAATGAAGTGCCAAGTTTTAAAGGCAAAAATCGCTAATAGAGTTGGATAAAGTCACCTTCCGTGACTGAACCGCCTGAATGAAGGATGGCGATCGCACCGTCAGGGCCGAAATAGTCAATGACTTCTATGGTCCCTTTCACTTCTCCTTTCGACATACCAATCAAGGCACCTGTCTCAGGATCATAAATTTCTCGCCCTTCTGTCATTACACGCAGTATGTCTCCAATATTAAGTCCCGACTCTTTCCCTGCATTCAAATAAATTTTACTTCCTACTATCTTTGCCACTCGACCAGTCCAATCTAACTTGGAACCAAGCTCTAACATTTTAGGAATCGCCTTACGTGAGGCCACACGGACGGAATAACGAAGCAATTCTTGGCGGGCGGACAATCCTTCTTGTTCATCAGCTTTAAAAAATTTGTATTGGCTATCATCCACATTAGCTTCAAAAGTTTCATTAAATATTTCTTTATTGGCCATAACATCAAACACTCTTATCTCAAGGCTAACCTCTGCAAAAGATTTCGCCTCTCTCACTACCCCGATCTCATCTTGTTTCGTGCGTACTCTTGCTTCTTTAATTCGTCCAAATAAGACGAAGTTGAGTCCAGAAAGTTTGGCCTTCTTATTTAATTGGACAAGCTTAATCCCCCCACCCGAATAAATTTCTTTGGATGATCCAAATAATCCTTCTCCTGAATGATCCATGACGAACTCACCAGTTCGAGAAAGTTCTAAACGTAATTCTTCTGAAGCTGAGATTGCAATATCGTCACCTCCATAGGGTGATTCATTAAAAAATGTTAAGAGAGCAATTTTCTTTCTAAGAGGAGCAAATTGGTTGGCATTGGCCTTCTTAAGAATGGGTCTTGGTTTTTTATATTTAGGGGCACAAGAGGTGACGACTAAACATAAAGCTAACAAGAAATAGAACATAAGTTGAAATTTTTTTACAAACTTCATAGAGAGTTTTCCTCTTTTGATGGTTTATTAGGAACCAGCACCGGTGTATTTAAAGGTAGAGCAGTAAATTCGTAGTCTTCATGAGCTTTATATCCAGGAAAATCTTGCGTTGTCAGTAAATGCTTTAAGTTATCCTCTGAACCTTGGTACTTCATTTCAATCACAGCCTTCCCTTGTCCCATCGACTTCAAGCGTGGAAAAAGATGTAACGCTGTTCCTTTATCCCGTAATAAATCTAACAGATGAAAAACTTGTTCCGATGTCGAAAATTTCGTTAATGTTAGCTCTTCGGTTAAATGTACCGTGGGAGAATTCAAATTAAGTGTTTTGATTTTACTAAAAGATCCCAAAGGAAAACGGTAAGCGTAATTGGCGATAGCAGAACTAAAATTCTTTTTAAGCGTTTCTGAGTAGAACTGATCACTTTCATCCAATTTACCTGCAAAAAGAATTTCTTTATTTGAATTATTTTTAACGTAAATACCACCACTGTAATGGAGATTTAAACCATTAGTGAGAGAATTCTCATTCGCTCTTTTTTCCAAACGAAGCTTGAGATAAACTTCCATTCCAGGTGTTTCGGCAGTCACCACTTCAATGTTCTTTAAACGAGGATCAAGATCCTTCAGCCATTTAATCCAAGATCCTTCGACGACGCGAGTGAAATCTTCTTTGTAAGTGACTCCTAATTCATTCCATCCCAGATTCACCAACTCATAATCAATTCGAAGAGCAATGCTATCTGTGCCCGTGTTTTGAACTTTCACTAATGTATTTTGTAATTTTAAAAACTTTTCCTGATCAAAGCTAAAAGTTAGAGTGGAAAAATAAAGGTCTGGTTCATTGGAAGCTCTGGTTATGGGACTCATATGGGAAACCACAATAAATGTCTCTAGATCTTGTGGCCCTAACTTTTGCCAAAACTGTTCTTCTGAAAAATTATTTTTCTTAAGTGCTGCATTCACCACTTCTTTAATCGCTGCTTGAGTAAGAAGTTCTTTCGCTTTATCTTTTTGTTCCAGAGGAATTTTTAATTTCGTCTCATGCGTAATGGATTCAAGATTGGTTTGAATATTTTCTGCTGCAGTTAAAGCTTGGCCAAAACTAAAAGACGAATAGAGAGTGAAGAGGATGAGAAGAGTGAATCTGACCGTCATTTTCATTTCTTATGTTAATCCTTATGAGTTCAGGACCGTCAGGAAACAAAATGCAGGTGTTTTAAATTTCAGACAGTTACATCTTCTACTTTACCATCAATAATAAATTTCACACTATTTTTTTGAAATACCTCATTAATTTTGGCGGCCATTTGAGGAGTCGGATTCACCAGGAACTCTTCTCCCAATGGAAGACGGGCACGTCCCACTTCATTTTCAAAGATCATATGCGCTGGAACTGAGCCTCTATAGCTCAGTAACACGTTTTTTACTTTAGAAAGTGTATATTGATTAATTTCTTCAAGCGCTACATTGATACGAACTGCAGTCACTCTTTCTTCCGCCTGCTCTTTCAAACGACTAACTTTCATAGGGAAAAATTTTCTAGGTTCTTCCGCCAGATTTACATGCCCTGATAGGACCACCGGCTCATCCGCGGTGATAAGCTCAGCGAATTCGGCATACATTTTAGGGAAGAAAATACACTCTATTTTTCCACTCAAATCTTCCAGTGTAGCAAACGCCATACGTTCGCCTTTCTTGGTTAGTAAGGGTTTAATTTGTGTCAACATTCCGGACAGAAGCATTTCACGTTTTGTTTTATCAAAATCACGTCTGGACTTCCAATCGGTTGGTTCCACTTCTACTTTTGGAATTTCATGAGCAGCGGAAATATCCATGCTGGATAACTGGCGCATAATATCGCGGAAACGATCCAGAGGATGTCCTGAAACATAAATCCCCATCAACTCTGCTTCTAATTTTAATTTATCGCTTTCATCAAAATCAGGAACATCATGAATATTTAGTTCATCTTTTACAGAAGTCGTCGATGGTTCATCTCCAAAACTAAAAAGATTCGATTGGCCTAACATTTTTTCTTCTTGTTTTTTTCCAGCATAGGCCAAAATCAAATCAAGATTTTCTAAAAGGGTTTTGCGATTCATTTTCTCAGACTGATCGAAGACACCCACTTTTATGAGTGATTCAAGTACTCGACGGTTAATCGCTTTTAAATTGACCCTTTCACAAAGATCTATAAGACCTTGATAATCCCCACCTTTTTCTTTTTCAGCAATCACCTCAGCAATGGCACCTTCACCCACGTTTTTGATCGCACCCATTCCAAAACGGATATGACCTTCGTGAGTCACGTTGAAAGACCACAGTGATTCATTGATATCTGGAGCTAAAATAGAAAGATTATTTTCTTTCAAATCATTAATGATCGCAGTGATTTTATCTGTATTGCCCATCTCTGAACCAAGTAAAGCAGCATAGAATTGAGCTGGGTAGTAATGTTTTAAATAGGCAGTTTGATAAGCAATGACTGCATAAGCCACAGCGTGCGACTTATTGAATCCGTATTCTGCAAATTTGGCCATTAAGTCGAAGAGATATTCCGCTTTTTCTTTGTTGAAGTTGGCCTTAGTTGCTCCTTCCACGAAGATTTGCTTATGTTTTTCCATTTCATCGGCTTTCTTTTTCCCCATCGCACGACGAAGCATATCCGCTTGCCCTAATGAATAACCTGCAATCACACGAGAAATGTTCATTACTTGTTCTTGGTAAACAATAATTCCGTAAGTATCTTTTAGAACAGGTCGTAGTTCTTCAAATAAATAGGTTTCAGGTTTTCTTCCGTGTTTAATTTCCACGAATTCATCATGCATTCCTGATCCCATGGGACCTGGACGATAAAGAGCATTGATCGCAGTAATATCATCAATTGAATCAGGACGAATGCGCTTACAAAGATCTTTCATCCCCGCAGACTCGAGCTGGAACACTCCCGTAGTATTTCCATCAGAGATGAGACTAAAGACATTTTTATCATCCATATCAATGGATTCGATATCAAAAGTTTTATCGTGATCACGACGAATTAAAGCTTCTGCATTTTTAATTACCGTAAGCGTTTTTAACCCTAGGAAGTCAAACTTCACCAAACCAATTTTTTCCGAAAAGTCCTTATCGAATTGAACTACTTGTTCACCTTCACGCCCACGGTAAAGTGGACAATAGTTAACCAGAGGTTCATTGGTAATGATCACTCCGGCAGCGTGAATAGAGGCGTGACGAAGTAATCCTTCAAGGCGTCTTGAAATTTTTAAGATCTGACGAGACTTAGGATCATTTTTTTCAAGTTCTTGTAAACGAGGTTCTTTTTCAATCGCCTCATCTAATGTAATCCCAAGCTCATCAGGAATAAGCTTGGCCAGCATGTCGATTTCTGAGTATGGAAGTCCAAATACACGAGATACATCGCGGATAACAGCTTTAGCCTGTAATTTACCAAAAGTAATAATCTGTCCCACTCTTTCAGTTCCATATTTTTGAGTGACATAATCAATCACCTCTCCTCGACGATCCTGACAGAAGTCGACGTCGAAGTCTGGCATCGATACACGTTCAGGATTGATGAAACGCTCAAAAAGAAGATTATAAGGAATAGGATCAACGTTGGTAATTGATAGAGAATATGCGACCAGAGATCCTGCTCCGGAACCTCGCCCTGGGCCGACTGGAATATCATTTCTTTTTGACCAGCGAATGAAGTCAGAAACGATGAGGAAGTATCCTGGGAATCCCATACGGATAATCATCTGCACTTCGTCTTTTAAACGAGCTTCATATTGAGGTTTAATTTCAGTTTCCCAATTGTCTGCGGTAACTAATTTTTTGAAATGTGGCCCGTTAAAGCGTTCATGTAAGCCTTCCATCGCTTCACGAGCAAAGAAATCTTCAACCTTTTCTCCTGTCGTAATTGGAAAATCAGGTAAGTGGTAAATCTGATTTCCTTTCTCATCTTTAAATTTAAATTCAACGTTACATTTTTCTGCGATTTTTAAAGTATTGTTGCAAGCTTCTGGGTAATAAGCAAAATTCTTTCGCATCACTTCTGCTGATTTAAAATAAAACTCATTAGTCGTGAGTTTCATTCTTTGCTCATCTAAAAATGTTTTCCCGGTTTGCACACAGAGGAGAACTTCTTGTGCTGATGAATCTTCCTGCTCTAGATAGTGACAATCATTAGTCGCTACAACCTGATATCCTCTAGCTTTGGCAATTTTTATAATTTTTTCATTTACAATTTTTTGCTCTGGCAGGCCGTTCTCTTGAATTTCGAGATAAAAGTCTTCACCAAAAATTTCATGCAACTTTTCAACCGCCCCCAGCGCTTTATCATCTTGATCAGTAAAAAAATTGTACCCCACTTCACCTTTCAAACAAGCAGTAGTGGCAACTAAGCCTTCGGAGTGCGCACGAAGTAACTCAATATCAATACGGGGTTTATAATAAAAGCCTTCCAAATAAGCTTTAGAAAGCATCTGACAAAGATTTTTATAACCTGTTATGTTTTTGCATAAGAGAACAAGATGGTGAATGTGATGTTTCCCTTCTTCTGCATCTTGAGAATCGAGTACTTTAGTATTTTTTGGCGCACGTTTATCAAAACGTGAACCAGGAGTGAAATAAACTTCTGAACCTAAGATTGGTTTGATTCCATATTGTTTAGCTTTTAAGTAAAAATCGATGGCACCAAACATGTTACCATGGTCACTCATGGCCACCGCTGGCATACCTAATTCTTTGGCCTTCTTGAACAAATCGTCCAAACGAATGGCACCATCCAGAAGTGAATACTGAGTATGTAAATGCAGATGCACAAAACTATCGGGGTGTGATTCAGGAATAGAAGCTTTAACAGCTGTCTCTGACATAGAAAATCCTCTCGAAAAACGGCACAAAATGGATTGGATTCACTTAATCAAATTTTATCAGATTTTTCCACTTTGCGTGGAGCATCATAGTCATTATCCAATAATCCCTATTTATTCCCGAGTATTTTGCTTAACTTTTGACGAAAAGTCTCTTTAACGCTACATAAACATCATGCATAACTGGATTATTACTGAAGACTCCAAAATCAAAGAACTTGTGAAAATCGTGAATCTTTTTCATGATCGTGGTCTTTCGCCTGCCACTTCCACTAACTATTCTTTTCGTTTATCTGATGACAAAGATCTCTATGTGATTTCTCAATCAGGAGTGGATAAATCTGAATTCCAAGCGGGTCACTTAATGGTGATCAATAAAAATGCTGAATCTGTTTATGATCCAAGATTAAAACCATCAGCAGAAACTTTCATTCACATTGTGATCTATGAATTATTCCCAGAAGTGAATGCCGTACTTCATACCCATTCTCTGCCGGCAACTTACCTCTCTATGATGAGTAAAAATAATGTGCTTGAATTTGAAGGTTTAGAATTACTGAAAGGCTTAGACGGAAATGCCACTCATGAAATGAAAGAAGAATTACCCATTTTTCCTAATTCTCAAGATATCAAATCTCTTTCTTTAGAAATTAAAGATTATTTGCAAAAACATCCCCATACTCATGGTCTAATTTTAAGAGGCCACGGTCTATATACTTGGGGTAAAGATCTGAAGACGACAAAACGTCATGTAGAAACATTCGAGTATCTTTTTAATTATAAAATGCTAGAAGAAAAACAAAAAGCTTAAAGGATTTTATGGCCAGTTTATATCTTCCAAAAGAAAAGAAAACCGTTCACGATTTTGAACAAATTAAAACATATCTTAATAGCAAAGGTGTTCTGCATGAACGTTGGGAAGCTTCACAAAAGCTATTTAATGATTCGACCCAAGATGAAATTCTTGCAGCTTACGCCCATACCTTGAAACCATACATGCAGAGCAAAGGTTATCAAACGGCAGACGTAATTAACGTCCACGAAAATACACCTAACCTTCTGGCCATACGTCAAAAGTTTTTACCTGAACATACACACACAGAAGATGAAGTTCGTTTCTTCGTCGACGGTGAAGGTATTTTCTGGTTCAATTTCGGGGAAGAAGTTTGCGCTTTAACTTGTCGTGCAGGAGATTTAATTTCTGTTCCTGCTGGATACAAACATTGGTTTGATTTAGGTCCTAAAGCTTTTGTAAAAGCCATTCGCATTTTCATTGATCCTGCTGGGTGGGTAGCGCATTACACTGGCTCAGGTGTGGACGCAGCTTACAATCCCAAATATGATTAAATATATCCTCACTGATATTGAAGGTACCACCAGTTCGATTTCCTTCGTCCACGAAATCCTTTTTCCTTATTCTCAAAAATTCATAGCGAAATTCATTGATGATAATTTTAAAAACATTGATGTTCAGACGGCATTAGCGTCAGTAAAGCAAACTGTGCAGGAAGAAACAAAAGAAGAAATTGATGACGAAGAAGCGATTCTTACATTAAAAGACTGGATTATTAAAGATAGGAAACATAAGGCGCTGAAAGATCTACAAGGAATGATCTGGAAAAGCGGTTATGAAAAAGGCGATTTCAAAGGTCACGTTTATCCCGAAGTCAAAACATGCCTAGAAAACTGGAAGAAAAATGGACTCACTTTGGGAGTATATTCTTCAGGATCCGTTCCTGCTCAGAAACTACTTTTCACTTATTCAGAAGCAGGAGACTTAACTCCCCTCTTCTCTCATTATTTTGATACTTCCGTTGGCCATAAACGCGAAGAAAATTCTTATCACAACATTCAAAAAGCACTAGGAATCCAAGCTTCCGAAATTCTTTTTCTTTCTGATATTATTGAAGAGTTGGATGCAGCGAAAGCAGCCGGAATGCAGACGATACAACTGGATCGTAAAAACGAGTTACAAGAAACTCGTCATCCCTTAGTCAAAAATTTTTCGGAAATTAAATTCTAGAAATCGCGCGAGACTTTTTCTTCCACCGCTTGCCAAACAGATACTCCCGAATCTTTAGCGTCATCTAAAACTATGTTCGAAGCAAGAGCACTTACTTCCGTTAGACCTCGGTAATAACCTTCTGGGAGAGCGATGGTATAGTTATGGTTATTTTTAATCGGCTTTCCTTGAAAACGAAAGTTAGTCGCTTTTTTCTCACCATCTAAATCTATCAAATCATAGGTCATTCCGGAAACTAAGAATGGATGTTTCATCGTCACACTCAGTTTAACGATTTGTTTGGCATAAAAACCACTGACTTTGGCGGTGAAGATAGTCCATCCACGATCAGCATTAACGTTGAAAAAATGAGGAAAGAAACTCATGATTTTAGCGCGAGTAATTTCTCCCGCACTTTGGGTGGGCCCCATAAATTCATGATTATTGAAAGCAATATCTGTGCCTGCACTTTCACGGATAGCGTTGGTATAAAAATCCTGCCAAAAGCTTTTTGAGGTATAAGAAATGGCCATCGGATGTTCTGTTTGACCTAAAGGTTGATATAAATATTCCGCACCATAATAGTTTTCTAACTGAGTATAGATATTTTTTACCATCTCTTTGATCGTCGTATTCTGCGTCCCTTTTTGGTCAATGGGGTGTAATTTATAGCTAATGATTTTCACTCGAGACCCAGGAGCTTTCTCGGGAGAAACATCAACGACTAACTCTCCTAAATATTTCCCATGTTCACCCGCTTGAACGATTCCAATAGTGTCTTTGTTTTTATTTTGTGCGAGAGAAGGGACCAATAGTTTCTGGTGAGTATGACCACCAATCACCAGGTCAATAGATCGCCCATTTTTCACCATATTTTCATCTTCCGCCAGGCCGATGTGAGTTAGAGCTATGGTAACATCAGCACGATCTCGCAATTGATCCGCAAATTTGTTCACCAATTTATCGGGAGCATGAAAATCAATACTATTTTTTAAGACCCAACGATAAAAAATATCCTTCGTTGTCCCACCGACAACGGCAATTCGTAAATCACCTTTTTGCATAATTCGGTAAGGAACTATTTTTTCTTTTAAAACCGTTTCATTTTTTCGAATCTTGATATTTGCTGCCACCAGTGGCAGTTTACTCATAGACAAAATTTCGGTAAGCCTTTTGGCCCCCATTAAATAGTCATGGTTTCCAAGTGCAACAGCATCGTACCCCATGCCTTCCATTAATTGAAAAACGGACTGTCCATTCCCCGCTTTATAAGCAAAACCACCTTCTGAAAAATCTCCAGCATCCACCGCTAAAACAGGAATACCTTCAATCCTCGACTGCTCTTTCAGTTCTTCCATACGAGCTTTTAACTGAGCATACCCGCCCAAGTTGAGACCATCTTGAACTCCTGAAATCTGAGCATGCAGATCATTCGTATGCAGAATACGAAGAATTTTTGCCTCGAGAGAAAGAGGCAATGAGAGTGATATAAATAGTGAGAGGAAAGTCCCTCTTAAAAACATAAAACCCCGAACGATGGTTCAAATCATTCGGGGCTTTTATCATAACTTCGGAGCGAAACTGGAAACCATCAGACATTTGTGTATTTTTTACAGTTTTTCCTGCCAACGTCGTTGAGCTAAGGGGACATTTTTTCTGATATTTTTACGAAATTCGTTCATATGCTCTTCGCTATCAAAATAGTACACCTTATTTAAATAAGTTAGACTGTGGTCACCGTTGGCCAAAACCTTCTTATTTTTTATGGAAAGATGCCAAGCGCAGTGTCCACCAAGCTCTGGCTTTGCCGTCATCGCTTCGATTTCTGCAGGAAGTTCAGTCTGAATCGCGGGTGAAACCTCTTGGATATCAGGGTCTTCTTCTTTTTTAGCACTAGAACAGGCACTCAACACGGACACTAGAACTAATATGCAAATCCATCGCATAAGAACTCCTTCTCTTAATTAGTATGGCTTAAAGTCACTTTACTCCAGTCTAAAGGATAAAGAACATTACGAAACTGACACTCTCTCCACCCATTCCAAGAGTCTCCCTGTATGGCAAAATAATTTCCACGATTGTTACCGGGGAAACTTAAAAAGACTTGGGGAGGATTAGTCATTTCCACCACCACTCTCTGAGAAGCCCCATTGTGATGCCATAGCACATCGTCCACATAACGAGCAGTACCGGGATTCACTGAATGCTGGTCCCCTTGGGTGAAAATACTTTCTTGGTTATTTAATTCATCCTTGCCACTAATATGCTCAAAATAGAGTCGATGGTATTCTTCCCAATTCACAAAACGAACTTTGTCTTTATTCCATAATTCCTTCACTGCCCGAGCAAAACTATTACTGATGGTCACTTCGTTCTTGGCCATCAACTGGTAAAGCGCAATTTCATTGACCTTATTTTCTTCTTTTAAAAGTTCCATCGTACGACGATAAATAGTACAGGCTTCACAGTTGGCCAAAGTTTGAAAATCCCAATTTTTAAGTATGGCAAAAGCTTCTTTTTCTTTATTTTGCCAAACTTTTTTCGCATCTAATTCTTTCAAAATAAGCGGAAGGAAATAATTAGCATCGTGGGCACTTGTATCACATTGGACCGACTGAAAATCCGCCACAGTTAGTTTTTTCTTTTGGGATTTTTCCATTAATAAAGATTCAATCCGATTGGCCCTAAGACTAAAAGCATTTCCTTGTCCCCCCACATACTTACTGCTACCTGAATAATGGCGCTGATTCGCCGTCACCACAAAGTGACGGGCAGGTTTTAATAAATTTGGATTTTCTTCCGGTTTAAGATACTCAAAATCCATATCTTTAAGTGCCAATGGTAGAGCTCCAAAAGTTTTTGTGGTTCTTTTAGGTAAACGGCCAACCACTTGGTAACCGATGTTCCCTTCATGATCTGCAAACACAAAATTCCAGGAAGGAGCTCCCATTCCCCGTAAAACTTTCTGTGCTTCAGTGACATTTTTCGCATACACAATATCTTTATAACTCATGATATCTTGGGCAGTAATGTCCAGTCCCGACCAGCGTAATGCAATCACTTTTCCTTTCGGTGCAGGCAAAGGTAGAACGGGATACTTACCTTTCGCTAATTGATAAGTTTTAAAAACAAAAGGTAGTGTTAAAGGACCAAATTTGAATTTCACATTTGGACGAATACTCGGCAAATCTTGCACTTCTTTTTCGTCCAATAAGACAGCATCAGCGGTATCATAATAAGAGTTGGTTAATCCCCAAGATAAATGAGGAGTGGTACCGGCCACCACAAAAGGCAGACCTGGAATAGTGGAACCAACGACATTGATTGATCCGTAATCTAAATGCACCCAATACCAGAAAGCTGGACGCTTTAATTCCAAATGTGGGTCGTTGGCCAGCATGGCCTTTTTACTAGCGGTTTTCTCTTTATCAAAAATCCAGTTGTTACTTCCTTGAGCTTCAGAAAAATCATAATCCAAACGGCCTTTAAATTTAGGACCGAGATTAACAATGGCCGTTTTCTCGGCGTACTCATTTTTTTTCAACACCGGTGTAAACCATGGCGTATTTTCTTCATCAAAAAGGCTGGCAGCACGTTCACCGTATTTCAACATCCATTCTGATTCATCCAAATCCTGACGGAAAGTTTTGATGGTTTGATTGAGAGATTGTAAATATATGAGTAGGATTGAATGATGGGGTTTCCATTCTTCAGGTTCATAACCTAAAGTTTTAAACTCTCCCCCAAAATTCCATGATTTACTTTTAATGACATCATTTACCCCATTAGCGTAGCTAATCAGGATATTTTTGACCGTGGTATCCAGATCATTAAAAACTTTTTGTGCTTTGATTTCGAAATCTAAAGTTCGAATAAAAAAATCATTCTTTATTGCTTTATAACCTAGAACCTCAGCGTTTCGTCCTTGCGCCGCTCTTCTGAAGAAATCCATGAGGTACAAACGATCCAAAGCATGAAAGTAACCAAGACATTCATAAAGATTCATTTCATTTTGGCCTTTAATGTGGACCATTTGATTATCGTCTTCAAAATAATCACAACTTACTTTCGCCTGAGCTGAAGCAATAGTCATAAAGCTAAGAACAAGAAATAAAATTTTCATAAAAGAGT
Organism: Halobacteriovoraceae bacterium; assembly: GCA_040377495.1. Lineage (GTDB taxonomy): Bacteria > Bdellovibrionota > Bacteriovoracia > Bacteriovoracales > Bacteriovoracaceae > JBEIOQ01. The sequence continues at coordinate 3,261 of JBEIOQ010000054.1, read as the reverse complement.
CCAATTCGTTATAATGATCAAATGAATTCAAAACTTTCAAATCAATGCTCTTATTACCAAAAGCAGGTTTGCCAAAGTTGCGATCTTATTGATCACAGTGCTGAAGAATACGTTCAATTAAAGCAACTTCATTATAGCTCAACGCTCGAGAGAGATGAGAATTTTTTCCATGGCCGTAACAAAGCAAAACTGGTGGTCAGTGGTACGGTTGAATCTCCGATTTTAGGACTGCAAAATAAAGAATTATTAGATTGTCCTCTGCATATTTCGGCGATTAATCAGTTAGGTCATGCTCTCCTCCCTCTGATAACTGAATTTAAACTCGTTCCTTACAATTTAGAGACGCGTAAAGGTGAACTGAAATACTTAATTATTTTTGCTTCCCCTACGACTCACGAGATGATGCTTCGCTTTGTAATGCGCTCTAAGGAAGCCTTGGAGAGAGTGCAAAAACTTATACCCCAGTTAAAGCAAAAATTTCCTCAACTGAAATTGATAAGTATCAACCTTCAGCCAGAACATACGGCGATTATAGAAGGGAAAGTTGAGATTTTCTTAACAGAAAACAAAACCTTAGTAGATAGAATTGGGACCTATCAATTTGTTATCGGCCCCAAAACCTTTTATCAGGTGAATTCCAATGTGGCCTTTAAGCTTTTTTCTAAAGCGCAAGAGCACGTGAAAAAGATGAAAGTCAAACAGGCGATGGATTTATTCTGTGGAATCGGTACCTTTGCTACATTCTGTGCCCCCTATGTGGAAAAAATGGTAGGAGTAGAGTTATCGCAGGAATCAATTGAGTATGCGAAAGCCAGTGCGAAGTTAAATAAACTCTCCAACACAGAGTTTTATGCAGAAGATGTCGATCAGTTTTTAAAAAACCATCAAGAATTTAACCCCGAATTGATTATTGTGAATCCTCCCCGACGTGGTCTAGGAAAATCCATCACACAAAAACTTTTGAATTTAAATCCAGAGCATATAATTTACTCCAGCTGTAATCCGGAAACCCTAAAAGAAGACTTAGAAGATTTGAAACAAAAATACGAAGTGGTAGAACAAACACCGTTTGATATGTTTTCCCTCACTCACCATTTAGAAGTGTTGTGTATCTTAAAATTGAAGTGCGAAGTTTAGACCCAGATTCTCAGCATCAATCGTCGGATAAATTTGAATTGAAGCCAGTGGATTATCATTCGTTAGCTCTTGGTAACGACGATTATGATCTTTTGGACGGGCCCAAATATCAAAAATTTCTCCGATGCGTGTGGCAATAAAACCTACATATCCTGTTAGCATTAAGCCGGTATTAGCTCCATCAAAATTTCCATTAAATCCGGTAGAAAGTGTATCGCCTAGAGATTTTTTATATCCTCCGACCATTAAAGCAAGGAAACCAACTTCACCTACAGTGTAAAGCCAACCTGATTCTTTCCATTTTCCTACAATTAAGTGTCCTGTTCCGAAGCCAACAGTTGAGCCAAGAATCCCACCACTAATATATTTTTTCTTAGTAATGGGCCCTGCTGATAAAATGGCCTTATCTTCAGGTGAAAGCTCCGGTAAATCGGTCGGAGTTTTAATAATTTCTACGCTTCCAGGTTCAACTGGACGGGCATCATCATTTAAAATTTGAGCTTTAAGCCCAAAACTGAATAAAAAAACAAAAATAAGTAAGCTTTTCATTAATCAAAATCCTATTTTATCCTATACTTCGTTTATACCATAAAAAGGGAGAGAACATGCAAAAGGAAATTGTTGTCATATTAGGGGCCTCTGATAAAGCGGATCGATATTCTTACCAAGCCTTTCATTTATTAAAGAAGTATGGGCACCAACCGGTACTGGTTCACCCTAATTTAAAAGAAGTGGAAGGAACTCCGGTCCTGGCGGATTTAAAATTGGCGAAAAAGGCCCATCCCAAGATCGATACCCTGACTTTATATGTGAACCCTAATATTTCGGAGAAGGCTGCGGATGATATTGTGGCGTTAAAGCCAAGACGAGTGATCTTTAATCCCGGAACAGAAAACTATGCTTTAATGTCAAAGTTGGAAGATGCAGGTATTGAAACGGAAGAGGCCTGTACTTTAGTTTTATTGAGAACAAATCAGTATTAGAAGGGATTTCCGAGGAAAATAGACAAAAAAAAAGGGGTTTCGAAAAACCCCTTTTTTTTAAGATAGCGCCAGATTACTTCTTAGCAACTTTCTTCTTAGCAGTTTTTTTCTTTGCAACTTTCTTAGTTGCTTTCTTAGTAGCTTTTTTTGCTTTCTTAGCCATAGATTCCTCCAAATGAAATCGTAAAACATACCTATAAAAAAATGATAAACAAGAAATTCATGTAACGCAAACAAAAAATATCAATTTATCAAAAAATTTTTTATCAAGTACTCAATTTGGAAGTTTTTAGGCCGGAATGTAGCTATCGAAATCGAATTTTATCTTCTCCACGGTCGATTCATCGATATCAATTGTTACTCGCCCACCATTTTCTAATTTACCGAACAAAATCTCGCTGGCGAGAACTCTTTTTATCTTTTCATCGATCACTCGAGCGATCGGTCTTGCACCTAATTTTTCGTCGTAACCCACGTCTGCAAGCCACTTCTTGGCTTTTGCCGTGACTTCAAGATCCACCGATTTTTCACGCAGCTGATTTTCCAATTCGAATAGAAATTTATCCACGATCATGAGGATATTTTCCTGTTTTAGGCCGTTAAAAAAGACCGTAGCGTCCAATCGGTTCCTAAATTCGGGGGCAAAAAAGTTTTTTATGGCCTTATCCCGCTTAGATTCGTTACCGGCGGCAGATTTGGCCAGCCCAATGGACCCTTCATCATAATCTTTAGCCCCGGCATTGGAAGTCATGATCAAAATCACGTTGCGAAAGTTCACGGTTCGACCATTAGAATCGGTCAGCATCCCATGATCCATCACCTGAAGAAGGATATTAAAGATATCTGGATGTGCTTTTTCGATCTCATCTAATAATAAAACTGCGTGAGGATGCTTATAAATAGCCTCTGTCAGCACTCCACCCTGATCGAAGCCCACATAACCTGGGGGTGCACCAATCAATTTAGAAATGGCATGCTTTTCCATATATTCAGACATATCAAAACGTTCAAAATGGATGCCTAATATCTTTGCCAATTGTTTCGCTAGTTCCGTTTTACCAACTCCGGTTGGTCCGACAAACAGAAAGTTCGCCATAGGTTTATCTTTATGGCCTAAGCCAGAACGAGACATATAAATATG
>JBEIOQ010000005.1:0-37901 GCA_040377495.1 Halobacteriovoraceae bacterium | reverse complement strand
CGGCTGTACAAAGAGATCAGGCATAAACAAGTGTTCATCGGACTGACTAAAACCGTGATAAGCCAGTACTAAAATTTTATCTTCTAAAATTCTGGTTGAGAGTTTAAATAACCCTAAAATTTTACAAACTTTATAGAAAATTATTTTTAATTTTCTCAATTAAGGCTCTTTTTTCATCACTAAAGTTTGAGTCGGATATGCAAAATTAATTCCTTTTTCTTTAAATGTACGAGTTAGGTTTAAGAGGAATTCCTCCGTTTTATCTAATTGAATATTATGTTCTTTATGGTTAACCCAAAACACAATTTCATATACGAGGGAAAAATCCCCTAGACGACGAAAGTGGCAACGATCAAACGTTGTTAAGTCCAGCTTTTGAATGAGCGTTTTGCAAATCTGAGGAATTTCTTTTAGTTTCTCGCTGTCTGTTTCATAAGTGACTCCAAATTCAAAGCTAACCTGGCGACGGTGGATTCGGTGATAATTTCTGATTTTGGTTTTTAAAAGATCAGAATTTGAAACAATAATCTCTTCACCAGTAGCAGAACGAATACGAGTCGTTTTAATCCCTATTTTTTCGATATGACCTTTAAAAGAATCCATAACTATATAGTCGCCAACCTCAAAAGGTTTATCTAATGCAATCGTTACAGAAGCAAAAAGGTCCCCCAAAATATTTTGCAAGGCCAGAGCAATGGCGATACCACCCACACCAAGTCCTGCGACTAATGCCGATACATTCACACCCACATTACTGAGAAAGACGAGAGTGAGCGTCACAAATAAAAAGACGTTTAAGGTAAAAGTAAGAACATTATAAACCGGTTTCTGAGCGTGGTTTTTTGAGTTTTTTCCATCAATCTTCTCGTCTAGTTGCGCTACCAGTTCTTTAATCAGGTGATGCCCCCAGATTCCGCATTGAACGGCCATAACAGCTAGAAATATATTCCAAACGTAGCGGTCAGTACGATCACCCCAATCTTCTCCTATTAAATGGTAAGCAATGTAGGCGGAAAAAACTAAAATAAAGATGGTTGTGGTTTTCTCCACCCAAACAATCACAAAATCATCAATTTTCGTTTCAGTTTTTTCGGACCAAACTTTAAAACGAGTGACGAAAATACGTACTGTGATTTTTAGGAATGTGAACAAAACGACAGTGGTCACTAGTACGATTAAGAATGATCTAAGCATAGGTGACATTGAATTAAAAAAATCCATAAGTTCCTTTTATGATGAAGCGGAAGTGTAGTTCATAAGAGCACGCTTCCAGATAAAGTATAAAGTTAAACAAGTACCAAAGGTCACGGCCACAATATTTCCAAATATAATCCAGTCAAATTCACCTAAAAAAAGTCTGGCAGGAAATGAAGCCAGAATTGCCATAGGGAAAACTGAACGCAAAATTCGTCTGATCCATCCTTTATAGATATGGTCAGGACGTTCCGCCATGTGAGCCGTTTTCCAGTAAAGTTCCGCTAAACCTCGAGGAGATTTAGTCCAGAAAACGGGGAGAACAGAGAACAAATAAAAAGCTGAATAGAGCACGGCACCGTTAATCAAGCATAAAATGTAGAGCACTAGTTTCCATGCCACAATCGGGGAATCCAAGTGGGTCAGGCTCCAGATAAAGAGGCCAACGGCCATAAGAAAATTGACAAATGAGTTGGCGGCAAAATCACGAAGCGTGAGAAAGAACAGTGAGGACACTGGACGAACCAAATAATAATCCAAGTCTCCCTTGTTGATATAGTACGGAAACCACCAAAGATTATTAGAGAACACGGTCATATAAATAGAGTCCATCAACAGATAACCACAGATAAAAACGGTGACCTGAGAATCATTCCAGGGACCGATGGTATTAGCATGCAAGAATAACACTTTAAAAAAAAGAATGTTAATGGCGTAGTAAATAACATCCATGAAAATACGAAAAAAGAAATCCAAGCGGAATTGAAAGGCTTTACTAAAAGAGAAGCGAATGAAATGCAGATACAGATGAAAATATCTCATCACATTCCTACTCCTGTATATTGCTTCATCCCCTTTTTCCATAAAAAGTTAAGTGCCAGACAAAAGCCAATACCCCAGAGACTGAGTGTGAGCAAAGCTTCACCAATCAGTTCAAAATGTTTTCCTAGTAAAAACTGAGTGGGCAAATAAACCATAGAGCGAAAAGGGAGGATTTTAAGAATAGGCATAGACCATTCTGGAAAAAAACTAAGAGGAATAGCGGAGCCACCTAAAAAGGAAACCAGCAAGAAAACGAAGACACGTAAAGACCAAATGTTATCTGCCCAGAAAGAAATCATTTCAATACTGGCCACCATGAAAAAATAGACCACCATAATTAAAGTGGCAAACCCCAAAAAAATCCCAATCGAGGTTGGCGTAATACTGAATTCTTTAGGTGCACCGACAATCAGTAAAAAAAATCCCAGGAGCACAAAAAGTTGTAATAAATAAAAACATCCTCGAACCATATAAGAAATCCATTTGTAGATGAATATCTCTACAGGATAAATCAAATATTTGTTCAGGGATCCATCATAAACTTCTCGGCTGATAAAGCCCATACTATCAGCATCCATTACGCGTAATGTGAGAGGAGCGATGAGATAATAAAGAGTCATACCTTGAATACTATAACCATTGAGGGTGGTAAGGCCTTGCGCCTCAAAAATAAAATTCCATAGGAAGTAAGCAATAAGAAAGTTAGCGGCAGTTCCGCCCAAGAAATTCATCCAAAATTCAAAACGATAAGTTAGAATATTTTTCACTTCCATCAGAAAGATAGATTTGATCCAAGGTTTCATGTTTTAGAAATACCTTCTTTCATAAGCTTTTCAATGGTGTCACTAATATCTTGTGCCTCAATATTGAGATCCATTACGGGGAATTTAGCTAAGAGTTCAGTTACTGCTCCTGGAATCAGTTCACTTTTAGTATTAATTTTAAGGCTCATCTCATCGACAATCGAAATACTTCCAAGAGTTGCCGGAAACTGATTTAAATCATGGATTGAAATTTTATTTTTTAAATGGGCATAAATAGTTTTTTCTTGTCCCATTTTATTAACAATTTTATCCAAATCACCATCATAAATGATTTGTCCTTCTTTCACGATAACTACTCTGTCACACAACTCTTCAATATCTTCCATATAGTGGGAAGTCAGAATAATAATCGGCTTATACTCGGTATGATAGTCACGCAAAAATTTACGGATGGCCTTTTGTGACGATATATCTAGACCAATAGTCGGTTCATCGAGAAAAATAATTTCAGGGCGGTGGAGTAGTGCTGCCATCAATTCTACTTTCATACGTTCGCCCAGACTTAAAGAACGCACTTGAACTTTAAGTTGATGAGAAATATTTAATTTTTCTGCCAGATTTTTTAGATCAGCATGAAACTCGTTATCTGGAATTTGATAAATATCTTTTAAAAGATAAAAGCAGTCCATGGCCGGAAGATCCCACCATAATTGAGCCTTTTGCCCCATGATCAGTGAAACTTTACGACGTAGACGATTGTCTCGTTCCCACGGGTTATAGCCAATGACCGAAGCTTTTCCTGCAGTCGGATAAATAATCCCAGTGAGTATTTTGATTAATGTCGTTTTCCCCGCACCATTGGCTCCAATCAATCCCACGATTTCACCTGATTGAATTTCCAGATTAATGTTTTTTAGTGCGTACTTCGTCATCCATTTTCTTTTCACGAGACCTTTGAGTGATCCCATAAAACCAGGTTCTTTTTCGGCTACTTTAAATGTTTGAGTAATATTTTCGACTTTAATCATTCTATCTTTCCATGAGTAAAAGCATGTCAAGTAAAGGTGATTAGACTTTAGTGAAGAGAAGTCCTTTTAAATAGGAGCCTTCAGGAAAACCTTTCTTGGTTGGGCAATCTTCGCCCAGGCTTAAATGTGAGTTAAATTTTAGGCTTTTATCGAGCTGTTTGTCTTTAAGAATTGCCTTAATTTTTGCTTCGAATTTACTCATTGCTACGTGGTGCGTATTAAGGAAAAGCACTAGTTTCCCTTGACGATTTAAGAGCTGATAAAGAGGTTCGATTAAATTCTCATATTCCTGGAGGCTGCTGGTGGTCTTTTTGCCGTCGCTCGACGCAGAAGGAGGATCACACACGATGACATCAAAGCGTTGCTCTGTTTTAGAAAGTTTTTTAAAAGCATCTTGTACACTCATGTTCATGCTTTGGTGCAGACTAGCATCTAGGTCGGAATTGAGTGCAATATTTTCGCCCAACCAATCAAGATATTGTTTGGAGAGATCAACGGAAACAACATTTTTTGCTTTCGCCTTCAATGCAAAAACAGAAAATGCACCAGTATATGAGTAAAGATTTAAAATATTTTTCTCTGTAAAAAACTCTGCTCCCAATTTATGACGAAGACTGGCCATGTCAGTGTAGAGACCATGATCATAAGCTTTACCTAAAACAATTTTATAATTGGCATCAAACTCTTTCAGTGTAAACGTCTCTTCTTTGTTGCCTTCAATTAAGCTTGCTGGTTTTTGCACACCAATACCGCGCTCTTGTAACCAAACCGCATTGATGCCTGAATGATATTTTTTTAAAAGGGCAACCAAGGTTTTAGTGTGTTTGTGCCAGAAAGAAGTGAAGTATTGTAAGAGAATACGGTCACTCAGATTTTGAATAAAGAGTCCTGGTAACTCATCCGCTTCGCCAAAAATTAAATAATAGTTTTCTCTCGCAAGATTAAGCGCCTTTCTTTTTTCTAAAGCTATTTTGAAACGTTCTTCTAAGTCTGTCGTAAACGAAAAAGTTTCCTTGGTGGTCCAGACGCGACCTTTGATCGTTTTGTGATGAGGATCGTGTAAGAAGATACAAACTTTTTTTCCAGCTTGTTTGCCCACAAGAAAATCTTCATTTTTAGGAAATTTCTGTGTGAAAGAATCTTCGGTAATCCAACAATGGCCAGTGCCAATCAGCTTGGCCGAAATAGGATGAATCACAACTTCAGGAATGGGTTTCATAAGCTCGAACTTTTTAATTTCGTTTCGACTTCATCCAGAAGTTTTAAAAGTTTATTGGTAAATGTAAACGGATTAGAAAGATCATCTTGAAGATCAAACTCTTGTAACAAGTTTAATAAAGTCTGATCGTGAGTTTCACCTTGGTAAGGATCAAGATGGTTAGCAAGGTAGCTAAGCTTCTTGTAAGTCATCTCAAGGTCATGGGATTGTTCACCTATAGATGTTTGTTTTGAGAGAATTGGAGACTCAACTTTATCCTGCTTTTGCATAGTCTAGTCGTCTCACAAAACGACACGTTTTGTCAAATTTTTGGTGCGCATTTTGCTCTTCTTTTCCCTCTGAAAGAGGAGGTTTTATGCTGATATATTGTTTTAGTTTAACGGGTTTTTTGGTGCTGGTGTTTAGCAATGAAGATAAGTTAATGAAAAAACTTGAAGTGCTGATTGAATTAGGACGAAAAATGCTAGGTTTTGAGCAAATTCAAGCTCGGGCAAAACTTGGACAGAAGCTCTCCAGCGATCTTCTAACCAAGACTTCAAGTACACAAACTTCCTTACCTAAGTACAAGTTTTATACTGCACTTCTGGAAGAAATTTATATTTTTAAAAGGCAACTTGGAACCTCACAAGAACAAAACTTAAAGGGTCTGCGCTTAGGCCTTATCCAAGATGGAAAATTTGAAAAAAAGATTCAGGCGGAGCTTCTGAGTGGCTACTGGCAATTCATTTTTATTACTGCCATTACTTGGCTCTTTGTCTATTTGAGTTTAGTTTTACTTGATCGTTCTTTAATGTTTGGTTTAGCTCTGAAAATGGTGACCATTCAAAGTTTAGGACTGCTGTGTTTTGGTTTTACTTTTCACGCCCTCAAAAAACATCGTTTTGCTGAATATGAAAAATGGTTTTTTGCCCTTTATAGTTTAAAGACTTTTTTACAAGCGGCCAAGCCTGTTTCACTTGCAATTAAGGAAAGCGGGGTAGGACAATTATTTCAAAGTAAAAAGGTCTCTTTTTTACCTTTACGTCAGTCATTGGAAGAGATGATTTTTCGCTTAACCAAAGATGGCGCCCCTATCCAAGAAGATCTTAAATTTTGTTTAGATGAATTATGGTTTAAGCAAGAGTGTGATTTTGAAGCCTTTCTAAAGCATTTAATGGGTCTAAAGTTGATGATTATTTTAGTTTTTTTCTTAGGTGCTTACTTTCTGTATCTTTACTCTTTCATCTCGACATTTATGGGTGCCTAGAGCTATATTGCTCAAAAAATAACAGAGGAAGGATCTATGGCAGTTGATGATAAGAAAATTATCTACTCTATGCACAAAGTAGGCAAAGTCTACGGTAACCAAAAACAAGTTTTAAAAGACATCTCTCTTTCATACTTTTATGGCGCTAAGATTGGTGTTCTCGGTTTGAACGGTTCAGGGAAATCTTCACTCCTACGAATTATGGCAGGTGTGGATGATAACTTTTTAGGGAATGTAACTCCGGCCAAAGGCTACACCATTGGTTACCTAGAGCAAGAGCCCAAACTCGATCCTGATAAAACAGTGAAAGAGATTGTGGAGCAAGGGTTGCAACAACTCGTTTCTATGATGAAAGAGTATGAAGATATTTCCATGAAGTTAGGCGAGCCTATGTCTGACGATGAAATGAATAAGATGCTGGAGAAACAAGCAGCTCTTCAAGATAAATTAGATGCTTCGAATGCTTGGGATATTGATTCACGTTTAGAATTAGCGATGGATTCACTTCGTTGTCCTCCAGCTGATCAAAAAGTGGGGACTTGTTCAGGTGGTGAAAAACGCCGTGTAGCGCTTTGTCGCTTATTATTACAAGAGCCAGATATTCTTCTATTAGATGAGCCTACCAACCACCTGGATGCTGAAACGATCTTCTGGTTAGAGCGCCATCTTCAAGCTTACAAAGGTACCATTATTGCGATTACTCACGATCGTTATTTCTTAGATAACGTTGCTGGTTGGATTCTAGAACTTGACCGCGGAAAGGGAATTCCTTTTCAAGGAAATTACTCAGGATGGTTAGAGCAAAAAGGTGCACGTTTAGCTCAAGAAGAAAAAACTGAATCGAAAAGACAAAAGGCGATGGCAGAAGAGCTTGAATGGGTGCGTTCAAGTCCGAAAGCTCGTCAGGCGAAAAATAAAGCGCGTATTCAAAACTATGAGAAAATGCTTTCTCAAGAAAAAGAAAAACGTAATGAAACCAATGATCTTTATATTCCAGCAGGGCCAAGATTGGGTAACGTGGTGATTGAAGCGGAAGGAATCACGAAAGCTTTTGGTGATAAACTTCTTTATGAAAATCTTTCTTTCAAACTTCCGCCAGGAGGAATCGTGGGGATCATTGGTCCTAACGGAGCAGGAAAGACCACACTATTCAATATGATCACAGGGCAATTGAAGCCAGATGCAGGGACTTTTAAAGTGGGTGACACTGTAAAACTGGCCTATATTGATCAATCTCGTGAAATGGATCCAGAAAAAACTATTCTGCAAGAAGTAACAGGCGGACTTGATCTGCTTAAAATTGGTGGCAAGGAAGTTAATGCTCGTGCTTATGTTTCAAAATTCAACTTCACCGGTGAAGATCAAACGAAAAAATTAAAAGAACTTTCTGGTGGTGAGAAAAACCGCGTCCACTTAGCTAAAATGTTGAAGGAAGAAGGAAACGTTCTGCTTCTGGATGAGCCTACCAACGATTTGGACGTCAACACTTTGCGCGCACTTGAGCAAGCTCTGATTGAATTCGCTGGCTGCGCGGTTGTGATTTCCCATGATAGATATTTCCTTGACCGTATTTGTACACATATCCTTGCTTTTGAAGGTGACTCTACTGTGACTTGGTTTGAAGGCGATTGTACTAATTACGAGGAAGATCGCCGTAAGCGTTTAGGGGATAAGGCCGATCGTCCTCACCGTATTGCTTACAAGAAACTTAAACGTTAATAAATTTTTTCTACATAGGGAGTGGTTCCCTCGACACCTAAGAGGTGAACCACTTCTTTCATTTTTTTATCTTCCATATAAATGACATAATCAATATTGGAACAAACGAGTTTCATCACTAGTTCCATATTCATTTGGTTTTGTCGCGAATACAAACTAAAAAGCAAAGCTAATCTCATCGGAGCCTCGATTGCGGAGTGAGCATGAATAGTGCTCATGAGTCCTTTATGACCATTGTTCATACTAAGCAGAAAAGGAATGGTTTCTTCTCCTCTTAATTCTCCTACAATCATTCGGTCAGGGCGAATTCTCATGGCGTATTTGCAGTAATCTTTTAAGCTTTTGTTAGTCTGTTCAGGTTGAGAAAGGAGGTAAGTGAAGTTTGGTTTTTCAAGCATGATTTCGTGAGTATCTTCTAATACAACCACATGTTCCTCACTATGAATTTCGGAAAGCATGGCACTCATGAGACTAGTTTTTCCAGAGCCGGTAGACCCACAAAAGAGTAGGTTCTTTTTTTCTTTGATTAGTGTTTTTAAAAAATCATTTTGCTCTTTTGTGAGTGCGAAGTCTTGCAGCTTGAGTTCTTTGGTTCGCATGCGACGAAGAAAAAGCTTAGGACGATCGTAGGGGGATAGACTTTTATGTAAAAGAGTCGCGCGAAAAGTATGGCCTAGTAAATCCACTTTAAAACTTTTAAAAGGTTCAGCGTAATTCCAGATTTGATGCTCTTTAAGCACTAGAATTTCCAGTAAAGATTGTAGTGACACTTCTGTCATGGGATCTAAAGTAAGAGTGTGAAGTACTCCTTGTTTTTCGATTTGTAGCCAAGAATCAGAATGAACCAGGATTTCATTATTGCTGCAATCTAAAATTAACTCAGTTAAGAGTCCCATTTCTTCTAAAGTACTTTTCCATTGTTGAAATGAGTGTAAAACATCGCTGGCCAGTGTTTCGCCTTTTTGATGAAAGTAATAGTCAGCCATTTCGGTGGCGGAGAGCAGACTCCCTTTATTCATCCGATCAAAATAGAGATCTTTTACCGCGTTTAAACTCATGGCATTTCCTCGACAACAGCTAAGCCAGTAATTGTTTTGTAAGTACTGACATCAGACTTAGATTTAAATATTTCACCCAAAAGCGGAATGTCTTCAAGCACGGGGATGCCTACACGATCTTCAGTTTGAGTTTTAAACGTAATTTTAAATAATTCAAATGGTTCGTTGCTCATTACATTCACTTCAGCTTCATTTTTGCTGCCGGAAATACTTCCTTCTACAGGACGAGTGAACTCAGTTTGATATTTAAGTTTCAAAAATTTAGCTTCAGGGCTTAAGCTTAATTTTATTCTTAAACCGGCAAATTTCCATTGCGTATTAATTGCATTTAAAGCATCAGCACGAAAGGGGATTTCTGATCCTACTTCCATAAGAACATTTTGGTTTAGCGTGGTAAGGCTTTCTGGTTCAGCTAATGTGGAGGCGTGAGTGTTGCTATGGCGAAGTAGAATTAAGTTTTGGTTGATCAAACTGACTAATCCTTGCTCAAAAAAGTCACCCATTTTGGCGGACAGTTGATTGAGACCAAACGAAATTTCTTTTCCATCTAAACGTTCCAATTGAATCAGTTTAAGTTTCACTCGATAATTTTTTACTGGCGCTTTGGTGGGAATAAATTCAATATTAAATTTCCCTTTTAAGTATTTAATCACGTTTTCAGAAATTTTTTGAGTTTCAGAATAGCGACATTCAATTTGGAGATAGTTATCCTGACACCGAAAGGAATTCATGCTTTCACGAAATAAATGTTCATAAATTTCACCGATAATTTTTCCTTTTAGTGTTTTCGATAATTGAATGTGAAAAAGTAAATTGTCTTGATGTGAGTTTTGCATCTTTTTAAGTAGTTGATAATCATCTAGGCTTTCAATTGTTCCTGCGACGATAATTAAATGACCTGAGACTTTTAGTTCGAGGGAAAGGTCTTTGAGTGCTTCTGCTAATTGGATATTGTTCAATTGATCTGATTTGGACAAAACATAGATGCGATAATGACTCTGGGTTTTATCTTTGTGCCAGATTTTAAGGTCGGAAAAACCCATGGATTTCCCCTTGATAAGTAGAGTATTTCCCATATGTTTTTTGGCCAGAACTTCACTATTGCCTATGGAAAACTTGGTCAAACCCTGGGGAAAAGTAAGCTCTTTTTGCTCTCCGCGGGCTAAAATCAGGTCTTTTTCCACCTTTAAGTTAGCGTAGGCCTGTGATGCATGCCCTCCCAAGAGGCTAAATAATAATATTGCTTTGACAATAAGGGCCATCCTAGATAAAACTACCAACCTATTTTCGATTTTTACCCACAGGAGATTTAATATGGTTTCTAGAACACGCGTAACAAAAACAAGAAGAGCTAATACTAAAAAAAGAATGGGCGCAGCGCGCAAGAAAGCTATGAAGAACAAAGGAACTACTCCTAAGTTCGCTATCCACCCAGACAAAAAATAATTTTGCTTATAGAGTGGTGTGATTAAAGCACACCACTCACTCTTCTTAATTCTCATAAAAAACTCCCAACACTTCTCTCATTACTTTGTTATCCACGTTTAAGATTTTCATTTCTCCCTTTTCATCAATACAAAGATGGATCACTGTTCTGTCATTCGCCTTACAAGGTGCGGGTTCTTTTTCTTTAGTAATGAGATTGTCAGGGATATAAAATTTCTTCAGTAGTAGTGAATGAACGATTTCAAGATTTTCATGATTATTTTCATGCCCAAGTAAAATGACAGGGTGACTGTAAGCCTGTGAAGTAATCAAAATTAAACAAAGACTAAAAAAGAATTTCATATTGTTCTCCTACATGTTTTACCCATTTTTTTGTCGGTAGCGTTTTTTTCGTGGGAAGAAGATAAAAGTTTTGTGATCCAAAGGTGAGTGCTTCCACTTCACTTTCTGGAACCATTAACACTGCTAAGTTTTGATCTTTATCTGCAAAGTGAACAAAGTAGACTTCAGTACTAAGTAACTTTTGATCTTGATTATAGAGTTGATAGGGTTGAGTTGTTTCAAAACGTAAGTGATTCTGTAGCTCAAGGCTGAGTTGAACTAATTTCGTGCTGGTAGGAAAATGTAATTTTTTTTCCACTTTTTCACTGGGCGACAACACAAGAAGATAGAAAAATAGATTTGAGAGAAGAATACAAAAAACGAGCATTATTTTTTGCTCTTTTTTAATTTCTCCTGAGCTGGTTCCATTTTTCTTGAAAAGTGCGAATTTCTTGAACATAAGATCTCCCATAATATTGGTGGAGTTGCCAAAAGCTAGTCGTAAATAGACTGAAGACAAAAAGCCACAGCATAAGTTCTAAAAAAACTGAACCTTGTTCAGACCAAGCTCTTGTGTTTTTGAAGTGACAGTTTTTTTCCATGTTGCTTTCACCTGAAAATGCATTAAAAGCTGTGTTTGTGGTTTTGCCATGATCACTTTCCAGTTTTGGGCCCTTAGGACTGTCTGCTGTCGACTATTTCGTTGAAAGCCCCAACCTGAAAGAACATATGGAGTTGTATATGATTCGAGAGGAAGAGGGCAGGATTTCTTCTTTAAGAGACTTAAATTTTTCATATATGAAATGAGTAAAACATTCTGTAGTTTTTTCAGAGACTCCTGAATTTGTTGGGTTGATGAGCCGGTTAAAATAATGTTTCCAGGAAAGAGAAGAGTAATGACTTTAAGATATTGAGTCGAAACTAAGGCTAGATTGATCGCTTCAATTTTATCAATAAAGTGATGTTGTGTGAGATAAAATTCTTTTGCACAGAGATAAACCAAAGAACGCTCTCGAATTTGACGAAGATTAGTGCTGTGATGATAGAGAAAAAGGATCATCATAAAGCTAAGAATTAAAGTGCCCAAGAGACCAAAGAAGGTGACGCTACCTTGTATTCTCCAATCCTCCACTGATTTTGGTTTTAAAACTGGTTCGAGTTTTGAAATCATAGCGAATTTGCCTTTGGTTTTTTGTCTCTAGGGCCTCACGGGTTACTCCAGCGAAAGATCTATGGATAAAGTGCCCCCACCGGATGGAGTCCAGACTAAAATGCCAGACTCCAGTGAGAAATAGAGTGAGAAAAGTGATCGAAATAAGGTGGACTAGAATTGTCATTTAATTTCGATATTCTTCACAATTTGTTTCTTCATTGAGTCCATTCTCGTCTGAAGTGTCTCTCCAAATTGCTTAATTGCCACTAAGCAGAAAATCCCTACCAGGCTGGTGAGAATGATGTATTCCATTACACCTTGCCCTTGGTTACCTAATCTAATTTTTTTCATAAATAGCTCCTTTTGATTGTGGTCCGAAACATTTGTTGTGAGGGAATTACCATAAGGAAAGGAGGGAGAAATGGGTTTTCGTCAGTGGGAGGGGTTTTATTTCATTCTTGAAATATAAAAAGTTTGCAAGTTTTCCTCTGTGTCATTATCATTATAAGTATGGAAAATAACAGTAAACTTTTTGTTCTCGACAAGAAAGAAATCGCCCTTATTTTCGTATTCATGATTTTGATTGCGATCACCTCGTTTACTCTTGGAGTACGCGTAGGGAAGAAAATGCTCTTGAGTGCACAAGGTATTACTGAAGAAGATATGCAAGCGATTAAATTAAAATCGCAAACTGAAGAACAGGTAGAAAAAGCTGCTCAAGAAGAAGCTGGAAAATCCTTAGATAAAGAAAAAGTAAGCGAAGACGCTTTCGATAAACTACAAAAAGAAATGGAAGGTATTGAAGGTAGTGCTAACAGCTCAGAATCGAAGTCTGCTGCACCAGCGATGACAGACGGAAAAACGGCAGCGACAACGACTTCTCCCAAAGAAGATGTGATGATGAGCGCTGCTGAAGAAGATGGTGATAACAAATCAGCTGGACGTTACACTATTCAATTGGGCTCTTATCCGAAACTCTCTGAAGCGAAAGAATTTGCAGATGCTTTCACTATTCGTGGTTATAATCCACTTATTAATCAAGTTCGCATCAACGACAAAAATTGGTACCGTGTTAGTCTTGGTTCATTCAACACCATGAATGAAGCGAAAGAGTATGTGAAGAAAGAAGACTCTCTGTTTCAAGGCCAAGAATACGTTATCGTAGAAATTAAATAATAGGATCATTTATGCATAAGCCTAAACTTTACTGTCTTGTCATGGCAGGAGGAAAGGGTACTCGTCTTTGGCCAGAATCCACTGCTAAGAAACCAAAACAATACATGCCTCTGTTCGCTAATAAGAGTTTGATTGAATCAACTTTTGAACGATTTGACACTCTAACTGAAAAACAAAATCGTTTTGTGGTAACAGTAGAAGAACAGGCTGAGATTGCTTACCAACTATGTAAAGATCAAGTACAAGACAAGTCAGCTCTGGTGATTGAGCCTTCAGGACGCAATACTGCTCCTTGTATTCTTCTTTCTTTAGTGAGCCTACTCGCCAAAGGTGCGAAGAATGAAGATGTGGTGGCGATTGTTCCCTCTGATCATGTGATTTTAAATACCAAGTCTTATCAAGCCACGATTGAGTACGCGGTTCAAGTGGCAGCAGAGAAGAAAAAAATAGTCACGATCGGCATAAATCCTACTTTCCCTCATACTGGTTATGGTTATATTCAACGAGGAGGTAAGCAAACAGAAAACTCTGATCTAAAAAGTTTTCAAGTGCAGGCCTTCAAAGAAAAACCAGCTTTCGATGTGGCGAAAACGTATGTCGCAAGTGGTGAGTATTATTGGAATGCTGGAATGTTTGTTGCACCCATTGGTGTGTTGATGGATGAACTTAAAAAACATTCTCCTGAGATTGCTGCTTTTGCGGAACCCTTAAGTAAAGTTCTAACTAATCCAACTGAACTAGCGAAAGTTTATAATCAAATTCCTGAAAACTCTATTGACTACGCTGTCATGGAGAAGAGTTCTAACATCTATGTTGTACCGGGGATGTTCGATTGGAATGACCTTGGTTCATGGGATGCGCTCGAGTCTGTCGCATTACAAGCTCAAGGTAACTTTGTGATTAACGAACGAGCGAAAAAAGACGAATATTTCTTTCAAGGATCAACTGGTAACGTGGTCTATGCGCCCAAACAATTTGTCGCTATGATTAATGTGCAAGACTTAATCGTGGTGAGTAATGAACGGGCCATCATGATTATGCCTAAGAAAGACTCGCAGAAAGTAAAAGAAGTTTATCAGTTTATCAAAGACAAAAATTTAAAAGACCTTATTTAGAAAAATACTTCTTCTTCACATCTTGGATAATGTCGGGAGAGAGGAAAGAATGATCGATGGCCTTTCGATTCATATGAAAGAATGTTTCTGCATCCCAGCCAAAATGCTTTTGCACCACTTCGTATTCATTTACCAGATCAATTCCCATCAAGTGGGGATCATCCGAGTTTAAGCTGACACTTACGTCTGATTGGTAAAGCCCCGCAAAAGGGTGGGCGGCGACAGTGGGAACACAGTTGGTAAGCCAATTGGAAGTAGGACAAACTTCGAGGTGAATATTTTTCTCTTTCACTAATTTCATGGCAGCTTGATCATTCCAAATTTTAATTCCATGACCGATGCGTTCGGCATGAAGATTATTGATGGAGTTCACTACACATTGGGCAGAACTGTCCTCTCCACTATGAATTGTAATATGAAGACCAGCTTTTTTTGCTTCAAGGATCTGATCCAGATAATCCAGATTGTCTTCTTTTTCAGAATCGGCCAGGTCAAAGCCTACCAGGCGATCAGCGTTTTTATGAGACGATTTTTTATAACGGAGAATATCATTATGCGCCCGAATGTTCTCATCCATTTTGAGAGAGCGAGGAAGAATATGGATAAGGCCCACTTGAATAGGGTATTTATTCATTCCCTCAGTCACACCATCAATCACCGCTTCTATGATTTCATCATTACCAAGTTTTTTATTCTGAGCTATAAAGACAGATGCAAAACGCAATTCCACCAGTTTTAGACCATCACGGTAGCAGTCCTCAATATTTTCAAAAGTGACCCGTTTGATGGCCTCATAATTACATAAGGTTTTTTGCGAGATCCAAAAGCTATCTAGCACTGCCTGTAGACTGATCATCGGCGTAGTAACTTTGGCTTTTTTGAAAAGTTCTTGTTCGTTTTTATAATCGATGGAAAGATTATTGATTTTTATAAGATCAAGCAGAGTTTCAAAACGTATACTTCCATCTAAGTGACGATGAAATTCAACCTTAGGTAATTTGGCGAGGGCTTCTCTCGTAAGCATTAGAAAAAGTATCCAACCTGGAAGCCCATACTAATCCAAGAAAGCGCCAATGATCCATCCGCTTTAGATTCACCTTCTTCTAAGGAACGGGTAACTTTTCCAATATTATATGAACCTTTTAGTCCGTAAAAGAATGATTGCCCAGCTCGTTTGTGAATGCCATAGTCAGCTCTAAACCCATAACCATTATAACTAAGATCACGATAAGATTCATTCAAGGCATGTTTCATGGCATAAACACTAATCGTTTCAAACATATTATCAAATTTAATCCAATCATAGATCATACGAAAGCGATAACCCACTCCAATCCCATAAGAAAGAATGGTTTCCTTTGAATTGTAGGGACGTTGGAAGTTATGTTCTGAATTTGGGTTTCCTGTGCGAGCATTGATGTCTTTATTTTCAGAGACACCTTCCCACTTACCTGCGGTTTGAGCGAGAATGGCCTGGGCCCAAACACTATAAATTTTGTAGGCATAAGAGACTTCAAATGAAGATAGATCTGAGATTTTCGTCAAATTGGGATTTACATGGTAAGCGCCTGCCATCATGTGTTTATCTTTTCCCGTGTAATATTCTGAATCTTTAATGCCAGTGGAGGAGTTAAAATTTGAAATCATCGCCTCGTCTTTTAAGGTGATTTCTGGTTTGGATTTTAATTCATCATTTGATAGTTTTCCGAAGTTTTCCTCTTCTTGGAATAATTCAGGACGAACTTGAGCGATAGCTCCAGCACTGATGCTGAAACAAAGAAAAAGAGATATTTGTTTTAATCTACTCATTATTTCGTCGCCAAGTTTTCAAAGCGGTCCCCTGGGAAATCTTCTAGACCCATGTTGTCCGCTAAATCTAATTTTAAAATTAAATGATCATATTTTGAGTTTTCTACGTTAAGTCCGGCAAATACGAGCGTATTGATGGCATTTTTTAAATCAGCAAAGGTGCTGTTGCCAGCCACGAAATTATCCAAGATAACATCAAAGTTTTTATTGGCATTATCTAGTTGCACGTTAGATATTTGAATTTGGTTTTCCAGATATTTAATCTGGTTGTAATTCATACGTAACTTCACTTCTAGTTCACGTTTTGCATTTAAATAATTAATTTCCGCAATTTTCTTATCAATGTAAGCGCGCTTGTTTCTTCTTGAGTTGAAGAAACCATCACCTCCCCAAAGATCCCAGCTCATATTAATCGTCGCGATTAATTCCACATTAGTGTTACCGGGGTAGGTTTCATAAGTGGTACTGCCACCTTCGCGGTTCATATTATAAGAATAGGAGCCTAAGTTCATGGAAAGTTTTGGCAGAGGTAAATTATCACGGAGAGTTTTTTCATAAAAACGTTCACTATTATCTAATTCGACTTTGGCTGTTCGATATAGAGGACTTTGTGAAACAGCATAATCAATGGCATCTTTTAAAGGAACATTCATTGGTTTATAGACCAGAACTTCACTTGGGTTATAGGCTGTTTGTAAATTTTCTCCTAACAGATTAGCGAGGTTTTGTTGTTCACTGGAAACTTCGTACTGAGCTTGTTGGTATTCCGTTTGTGAACGTAAAAATTCGCCGCGCGCTTGATAATAATCTTGCTTAGATATTTTTCTTTGTAGAACACGTTCCTTCGCTAAACGATAAATGAAGGAAGTATGACGAAGCTGTTCTTTTTTAATTTTCTGTAATTGTTTTAAGCGGGCCAGATTGAAATAGCCACGGATAACATTGAATTTTAATTTTCTTCTTTGTTCATCTAGGACTTGTTTTCCTCGATTATAAAGATTCTCGGTATTTTTATAAAGAAGGTAGTCGCGTCCCCAGTTATAAAGAGTGTATTCATTGAGCTCTAAACCAAAAGTTGCATTAGGTGATTTAGTCGTTTGGTTTAGTTGTTGCCCATTGCTGGTGCCTGGACTAATTCTTTTTAGAC
Source organism: Halobacteriovoraceae bacterium (assembly GCA_040377495.1). GTDB lineage: Bacteria > Bdellovibrionota > Bacteriovoracia > Bacteriovoracales > Bacteriovoracaceae > JBEIOQ01. The sequence continues at coordinate 20,684 of JBEIOQ010000005.1, read as the reverse complement.
GTTGATTTTCATTAGTCATGGTTAGACTAGGATTAGGAAACCAAAATGTATAAAAAGCTGAGTCCCAATTTAGTTCTAATGTCTCACGATTATAATTTCTGATTCTTTCTTGCGGGTTAAGACGAAGCCCTTGCTCAATGGCACCAGTAAGTGTGAGACCGATACCTTGGTTGTCCGGAACGTAGTCCGCCTTGGTTTCGCTTTTCACATCTTCCAGGTCATCGATCTCAGGCGCAGTTTGAGCGTAGAGCGATGGCATCGAGATTAACGCTGATAATAACAATAACTTCATCATGAATAGATAAAGTGTAGGAAAATGATCAGGAAATGTAAAATTTATTCTGAGAGAGTAATTCCAGGGCAGCCTTGCTTTACAATGTTTTCTTCCATCGAGCTAATTTTCATTTCGGTTACCTGGCGCTCTTGTTGAAGCACATTCAAGGTTCTGCGCAATCTAGCAGCACCTAGTTCTTTATTTTTGGGAGTATTTTTAAGGATATCTTCATTGCGTTTAATCAAGGATACAATCTTTCTCTTTAGCGCCACTTTGTCGTTACGATCCACCAGTAATTCTTTACAACGACGACTCAAAGCTGGGTCGAGCAACAGCGTTTCATTCGCTGAAACTGAGAATGAAAAAAGAAAAATTAAACTAATAAAATTGAGCATATTTTAGCCTAAAAGCTCCAGAATTTTTCCTTCTAAAGACTTTGGTTCATCATTAGGAGCGAAACGTTTGACCGGGTTGCCGGTTTTATCTACTAAAAACTTAGTGAAGTTCCACTTAATGGCCTCTGTCCCCAGAATACCTGGATTGGCTTCTTTTAAAAATTGATAGAGAGGATGAGCTTCACTTCCATTCACATTAATTTTTGCGAATAGAGGGAAAGTTACGCCATAATTCATTTCACAAAAACTGGCGATTTCACTTTCGTTTCCAGGTTCTTGCTTTCCAAATTGGTTACAAGGAAATCCAAGTACCATAAACCCTTTATCTTTATATTTCAGATAAAGTTCTTCTAGTCCTTTATATTGAGGAGTAAATCCACAGTGACTGGCCGTGTTGACGATCAAAAGTGTCTTTCCTTGAAGGGATTTAAGGTCAAAACTTTGACCTTTTATGTCTTTAACTTGGAAGTCGTATACAGTGCTCATGATTCATTCCTTTGTGCTTTGTTTAATTATAGTATTTCTTGTCTATCTCGTAAAGATTCGTCATGATGTGAGTATGCGCTCCAAAGCAGTTATCTTAATTCCCGCTCGTTATGAGTCGTCTCGCTTCCCAGGTAAACCTCTCTCTAAAATTCTCGGAATCAGTATGATTCAGAGAGTGTATCAGAATATTAGTGAATCAGGTTATCCCACCTATGTTGTGACAGACGATGCACGTATCGATGAGCATGTAAAAAGTTTTGGGGGAAAAGTGTTGCGCGTGGATGATCGAGTGGAAACTGGTTCGGAAAGAATCTTTCTTGCTTATGATCGTTTTCTGAGAAAAGAAAAAGTGGATCTCGTCGTAAATGTGCAAGGGGATGAGCCGTTACTGAAAGCTAGTGAAGTGAAACGTCTCATTGAGTTTCATGCCCAAAGCTCATTTGATATGGCCACGATGGTGAAAAAAAGAACTTATCCTGATCCTCAATTTAATAATCCTAATGTGGTGAAAGCTATTTATAGTGAGATTAAGGGTCAGTGTTTATACTTCTCTCGTGGAAGTATTCCTTTTGATCGTGACAACAAAAATATGTTCGATTGGTTTCAACATATTGGTGTCTATAGTTATAAGACTGAAGCCTTGGAAGCTTTTCAAAAGTTATCCATGTCTTATTATGAGTCTTTGGAAAAGTTAGAGCAGCTGCGCGCTTTAGAAAATGGGTTGACCATTGGAGCTGTTGCTACAAGTTTGAATTTAGTCGGCGTGGATGTGCCGGACGATATTACCCGAGTCGAGAGTTTACTGTAAGGAGAGCGTATGAGCACGAACAAGAAAAATTCTAAGAAGTACATCTTCATCACAGGAGGGGTAACTTCGTCATTAGGTAAAGGACTGGCCGCAGCCAGTATCGCCTGTTTGCTTGAAAGACGTGGAATTAAGATTAATATGCTTAAGATGGATCCCTATATCAACGTCGATCCAGGCACCATGAGCCCGACTCAACATGGTGAAGTTTTTGTTACTGATGATGGCGCAGAAACGGATCTGGATCTTGGTCACTATGAGCGTTTTACTTCTTTAACTCTTTCCAAGAAAAATAATTTTACTACGGGGCAAGTTTATCTACGCGTAATTGAAAATGAGCGAGAGGGTAAGTATCTAGGCAAGACGGTTCAGGTTGTTCCTCATATTGCCGACGAAATTAAGCGACGTATTCACACTGCCGCTGAAGATTCAGATCTTTTGATTGGTGAAGTGGGTGGAACAGTAGGGGATATTGAATCATTACCTTTTCTCGAAGCTCTTCGTCAGTTTGCTTTAGATGTAGGACAAGAGAACGTTATTTTTATTCATTTAGTTTTGCTTCCATATATTAATGCTGCCCATGAACTGAAATCAAAACCAGCTCAGCACTCTGTAAAAGAGATGAGATCCATTGGACTTTTTCCTCAAATTATTATTTGTCGATCGGATCGTCGCATTGATGAATCGATCTTAGATAAACTTTCTATGTTCTGTAACGTTTCGAAGTCAAACGTCTTTGAGTCTCCCGATGTCGAAACTATTTATGAATTGCCACTGGTGCTGCATAAACAAGGACTGGATGAGAGAATCGCAGAGTTACTTGGTATTTGGGCGACGAAGCCTGATATCTCGGCACTTGAAAAAGTGGTCTATAATATTAAGCACCCATTAAAGACCGTGAAGATTGGTATCGTTGGAAAATATACGGAGTTGGTTGAATCGTATAAGTCACTAGACGAAGCTCTTCGCCATGGAGCGATCGCGAATCAAGTGAAGTTAGAACCGATCTATATCGATGCAGAAGAATTAATTGATGAGAAAAAACGTAAAGATTTATTAAGTGGTGTACATGGAATTTTAGTTCCCGGTGGATTTGGTAAGCGTGGTACAGAAGGAAAAATTTGTGCGGTCGAATTCGCGCGCGTGAATAAGATTCCTTATTTCGGAATTTGTCTGGGGATGCAATTGATGGTGATTGAATTCGCTCGTCATGTGGCCGGCCTAAAATCAGCCACCTCCGAAGAGTTTATTGATTATATTCCTAATGAAGCTCCTAAAGAAGACTTAGTCATTCATTATATGCACGGACAAACACAAGATGGCCCTAAAGGCGGCAATATGCGCTTAGGAGCTTACAACTGCGATGTTTTAAAAGGCAGTTTAGCCAGTAAGGTATATAGTGCAGAAAAAATTTCAGAACGTCATCGTCACCGTCTCGAAGTGAACAATAAGTATCTTCCTTTATTAAAAGAAAAAGGCTTAGTGATTTCCGGAGCTAATACAGAACTTAATTTAGTAGAAATTTCTGAATTGAAAGGGCATCCATACTTTATCGGTTGTCAGTATCACCCAGAATTTAAATCCAGACCATTCCATCCACATCCATTATTTAAATCGTTTGTGGAAGCGTCTGCACAAAATGTGAAGTAGGACTATATGAATAAAATGGATCTATTTATCGGGCCTTGTGTTCTTGAAAGTGAAGCTTTGGCGATGACCATTGCGGAAAATGTTTTAAAGCAACTTGAACCTTATCGTTCACAATTAAAAATTACTTTCAAAGGAAGTTTTGATAAGGCCAATCGTTCTTCATTCGATTCTTATCGTGGACCAGGCATTGAAGAAGGTCTGCGTATTTTACAAAAAGTAAAAGATACGTTTAAGGTACCAGTCATTACCGATTATCATACACCTGATCAAGCAGATAGAGTTGCATCGGTGGTTGATACACTTCAGGTGCCAGCTTTTTTATGCCGTCAAACAGATATGATTTTTGCTGGCGCCGAAGCTTGTAAAAAATATGGTCGGGAGTTGAAAATTAAAAAAGGGCAGTTCTTAAGTCCTGAAGAAACCAAAAATATTGTAGATAAAGCCTCTCATTTTTTACCTAAAGACAGAATTCTACTTACGGAAAGAGGTAGTTCCTTTGGTTATAATAATCTGGTGGTTGATATGGCCTCTTTCCAGATTATGAAATCTTTTGGAGTAAGAGCGATTCACGATGCTACTCACTGTGTACAACGTCCTGGGGGACTTGGAAAAGCGACGGGGGGGAAACGTGAACAGATCTTTGTTCTCGCCAAAGCAGCGATTGCGGCAGGTGCGGATGGAATCTTTATGGAAACTCATCCTGAGCCAGAAAAAGCTCTCTCCGATGCATCAACCTGTATGCCGATGGGAGATGTGAAAATGATTATCAGTAAACTTTTAGAAATTAGAGAAGTGGTGAATGGAAAATAAACCTAACCTTAAACAATTAGCGGAAACCCACAAAGAAAGACTAAAGAAAATCAAAGTGGCGATTTTTGATGTGGACGGAGTTCTTACTAATGGACAAGTTTATTACTCTGGAGCTGAAATTGGATTTAACCGATTTTTTTACGTGCCAGATGGATATGGTCTAAAAGTTCTGATGGAAGCAGGGATTAAAGTCGGGGTTATAACTGGTGGCGATTCTGTTGGCGTAAAAAAACGTTTTGAATTACTTAAAATTGATTATCTTTTCATCGGCAACGAAGATAAGCGTGAACCTTTTGTGAAGATCAAAGAAGATATGAAAATCGAATTTGAAAACATGCTTTATGTCGGTGATGAACACTTTGATATGCCTTTATTAAAGAAGGCCGGCTTTGCAGCTTGTCCTCCTCATTCTAACGATGAAGTGAAAGAAATCTGTCATCATGTTACTTATAATGAAGGCGGATTTGGTTGTGTCCGAGAAGTCATCGATATGCTTCGCTACGCTCAGGGAATTGTTCCTAAAGTACACTATTTTTAACTATTCCTGGCCAATCGCTGCCGGAGCTCTCCAAGCGTCACCTTTGACATAGTTATCAATTAAACCAAGTCCTCGGTAAACACCGTCCTGGAAGAAAGTATTGAAGTTATTTCCTGACTTCGTTTTCGCTGAAAAATAACCATTGAAGAAGAGGTTTTTCTCTCCAAAAAAATGATAGAGATCGTTGATTCGATCTGTTTTTTTGTGCAAACCAATCAGGAAGTTTCTAAACTTCTTCATATTGATCTCATTGTACTTTTCGTAATCCGCTTTATAGGCCAGATAATCTTCTCCTAAATCTTTAACACACAGTTCAGGGCCTACTTGCAAGCGCTTCATGAATTTTTCACGAGAGTCAGCTTTTTGCCATTGAGTTGGACGTTTTGACTGGCAGATAAGAGCTATATGTAAGAAGACATTGTTGACATCGGTTTGATTGAAATAACGAAGACCTTGAGTTTCAATTCTCACCGTGGTGTGAATGGCGATTGGTCCTTGTAATTCATCTTTTCTTACCATGCTGACAAAATCAGCTTTTAGTGAGGTGTAGTTTTGCATTAATTCAATTGTATGTTTTTTATAATTTTGTTTAAAGAAACCGGTCGTATCCCGGGCCTCATAACGTTTTTGTAATGTCACTGAAAGTTTTTCTTCGGATTCAATAAAAATATCTTCTTTTTGCTGGTTATCCAAAGCTTCATATTCAATATCTACTTGGCGCGATTTGGAAGCGTCTAGTTTTGTTCCTAATGGGAATTTCACTAAGGCATACACGACAGTATTTAATAGACGACTGAAGAAATTCTGCACTGTTTTTAAGTTTTCATAGTGAGTGCGGAAGAATACTTTAGTTTCTCCGTCTTTTACAATTTTCACTTGTTCAGTTTCTTTTTTCTTAAGCGCTCCAAATAATAAAAAACCAAACTTTGAATCAATGTTTTCTTGTTCTCTTTGATCTAGAGAAACGATATTGCCTTTGAGTGCTTTGATATCTTGGGTACTAAAAGTAGAGATCAGACGTTTAAACTCAGCTCTTTCTTCTGTTTCAGCATTTAGTTTCTCTTTGTCTTTTTCATAGAAACTTAGATTTACTGTTTGTGTTTTTTCAAATTCGTATTCAAAGTCATAACTGAAAAGGGTGAGTTTAACTAATTTTAAGAAGTCTAGTTGGAGTTGTGCCGTTGCACCTACGGAAAGTGCGTTCTTCTTAGTCGAAGAAAGGCGTAAGAATTCTCCTGCAGCTGCATTATCTTCGGGCCCTAGTTTTTGCACTACTGTTCTGCCCACGTGATTATAAGTCACAAGTACACCTGCAGCGCCAGAAAACCCATAGATCGGTGGAGAGCTGATCAAGCCTCCTACACTGGCACTTAAGGAGTCTTCTTTGGAGACAATTTCGTAAGGAGCAAGATTGAGAAGAGGTTTAATCGAGAACATGTTAAAACTTAAAAATAATTTAGAAAAATCAGAGAATAGTGCTTCGTTATAGCTAGCGGCTAAGTGAGAATAACGAAATTCGCGTTTAAAAGAAAGTCCTGCGAAGAGTGCCATATTTTGCTCAGAGATATCAATTAGATCTTCGTCTTTCATTGATTTTAAAAATGAGGAAGCATCAATATAGATCGTAAAGATATCGTCTACAATCCAAGTCGTAGTAAACTGATAAGGACGAATTACACGGTTAGCATAGATAGCAAATTTCCCCATCGGTTTTTGCCAAGTGAACCCAGAAAAGTTTTGTTCACCTAAATTGAATTGGCGATTAAAGGCCATAATTCCTTCAGCTTGTTGTTCCCCAAGCGCCTGGTAATTTCCACCGATTAATTCCATGATCTTGCCATAAATAGGTGAGATCTGACCGTCGCTGGTTTCAAGTCCTTTGTTCTCTGAAGCAGAAAGTGAAAAAGCTTGGGCCTGAACCTGCTTGCTGTCATCTAATAGAAGACGCATCTTTTTATTGGAGTGACTTAATTCTTTAAGACTTACTTTACGTTGTAATAAATTATGCCTTTCTTGAAGCACAGGCTTAAGCTTCAAAAAATTGAAATCGGAGGCTTTGGCATAAGAGCACAAGAAAAGTACTAACAGCAGGTAGACTTTCATGGCATCATCCTTGAAAAAATTAAAATGTCTTCATTGACATCGGACCACTACTTTTCGGAAAAAATTTCCTATAACTTAAAGAGCGGAACAGTCCGATGATGGAGAGTGCCTTTTATTGTTGATACTTAGGTGTTAAAGTTGACGATATTCGTCAGTGTAATTTGCTAGTACAGGGTTAAAAAAAGATGTCTGAACGTGATTACGAGAAATTCTTAGAGATCCTCAAAGGGGAAGTTAGTTTCCCATCTTACTACCTATTCAAGTTCATTGTTAAAATTCAATACAAAGACGAATTAATCCAAATCTTTGGTGAACACCCTTGTGAGTTAACACCATCGAAAAATGGAAACTTTGTGAGCGTGACTTGCCAATATTTGGTGGCGACGCCCGAGCAAGTGGTTGAGGTCTATAAAAAAGCGAGCACGATTGAAGGCATTATTAGTTTATAGTGAGGAATTATGAAATATAAAACAGCTTTAGTGATTGGAGCAGGAGCATTCGGTACTAGTATCGCTTCAGTGCTTTCCAATAATTTTGATAAAGTGATAGTGAAAGTTCGTTCACAAGATATTTATGATTGCTTGAAGCAGGGAGAAAATTCAGTTTACCTTCCAGGACGAAAACTTTCGAATCGTATTATACCAGCTCTCACTTGGGATGAAGTGAACAAACTTAAATCAGGCGATATCCAGATTATTGTTTCAGGATTACCGACTTCAGGAATTCGTGCTTTTTGTAAAGAAAACAAAAATGAAATGACCGAACTCTTTAAGAAAGACATTCCTTTTGTTTCTTTATCCAAAGGGATCGATCCTGATACTTTAGAGCTACCTGATGATTTATTTTTTGATGTGTTTCATGAGTACCGTGATCTCTTTTGTTTTCTATCAGGTCCTTCTTTTGCTCAGGAAATTCTAGATGAACAAATTACGATTGTCTCCTTAGCTGGGCGTTCTCATAAACACTTGGTGAAAGTAGGAGAAATGTTACAAACAGATTTCTTCAAAGTATTCCAAAGCTATGATGTAAAAGGTGTACTACTAGGTGGTGCTTTAAAAAATATTCTCGCAGTAGGAAGTGGGATCATTGAAGGACTTGGTTATAACCATAATACTCGGGCCGCAATGATTACTCGTGGGATTGTGGAAATGCTTCGTTTTGGACAAGTGTTTAATGCTCGCCCTGAAACTTTTTATGGTCTCTCAGGTATGGGGGATTTAATTCTTACTACGACCGGAGAGCTCTCTCGTAATAAAACCTTCGGTATTGAAATCGCCAAAGGAAGAAAGGCAGCTGATATTATCGCCCAACAAAGAACTGTCGTTGAAGGTTATAAAACCACCAAAGCGGCTTACCTTTTATCGCAAAAATATGAGATTCGCGCTCGTATCTTTGATGGGCTTTATCATGTGTTGTATGAAAATGCAGCCCCTGATCAGGTGATCAAGGAGCTCATGAAAAGTCCGTCTAAATTTGAAATTGGTTAATTGAGATGTTTTGAAATCTTATCAATCGTCACGAGTTCCCCTAAGAACACGATCTCGCCACTTTTCTTTTTGATAAAGTAAGCAGGAACACCAAATACATTATATCGTTTGAGAAATTGTGTGATTTCATCATCGCGTTTTGTCCAATCACCTTTCATTAAAACAATATTTTTCTCCCTTGCAAACTTTTGAAAACGATCTGTATTTAAGAGCAGTTTCTCATTTACCTTACAAGTGAAACACCATTCAGCAGTGAAATCGACAAAGACATCCTGATCTTTTATTGAACTTAATTTTTCTTCGGAGAATGCTTGCCACCCAGCATAGTCTGTTGTGGTTGTTGGGTTATTAAAGGTCATAGAGCTTTTTACTGTGAAGGCCAGACTTAAGACAGAAATTAAAAGAACCGTGCTGGAAAGAAGTTTATTTTTAGGCAAAACTTTACGCAGATAAAGGCCAAAGAAAATAAAACTCAAACTAACATTTACAAATGTTATTACAGATGGTGGTGGATTATTAGAAAGTAATACATCGTAAAGCCAAATAGCAGTGAGCAGGAGAGCGAAGCCTAGGAAGCGCTTCATGTGCTCCATCCACATCCCTGGCTTTGGCATTATGTGGGTGAGGTGAGGAAAAAAACCAGTGAGTAAGAATGGAAACGCTAGTCCTATACCAATCATCCCAAAGATGAGAACGATATTCATATTTGAGGTGGTAAAGGCAAAAGTCAGGGCCGTACCTAAAAAAGGTGCACTACAAGGAGTCGAAAGAATAGTAGCAAAAACACCTGAAAAGAAGTCTCCAACAAAACCATCTTTGACTTGTTTATTGCCAATGGTTTTTCCACCAGGCGTGATAAATTCAAATAACCCAAAAAGATTTAAACAGAACACAAAAATAAGAAGGATCATCAAAATGAGAAACGTGGGAGATTGAAGTTGGAAGCCCCAACCAATATCTTCTCCTGTTTTTTTGATACTAATGACAACGCCTGCGAGGGCCAGAAAGCAGGCTAAGATCCCCGCGGTATAACTTAAATTATGCTTCAAAATTCGATTATCACTTTCTGCTTGTTGCTTAAGTAGAGAGTAAAGTTTAAGAGAAATTACTGGTAACACACAAGGCATAAGATTGAGGATCAAGCCCCCTAAGAAAGCCAAGAATAAGAAGTAGAGCAAGGACTCTTCTTTTAGGTTAGCAGGTTTAGAGAGTGGCTCTTCAGTGGTTAAAGTTGGAGTTTTTTTTTCTGCACTTCCTTCAGGAATGATTTTTTCTAAACCTTGAGTAAAGCTTGCCATAGATTTGTAATGGAGCAATTGATCAAAACTTTTTTCAATCACTGCTACTTTGCCACTTTGATTCCACAGGAAAGTCATGGTCAGTGGTTTTGGCAGTTTTCCTACTTTTGGTAATGGCATTTCAGGATCTTGGTATTCACCTTCCCAGTCAATAGAAAGCAATCCCTTAACTTTTTGATTTTTAGCATCGTAGAAAAGTTCTTCGCGCTTAAAACCAAAAGGTTTGGTGGGGAAGGCGGTAAGAAAATTATTAGAAAGAGAAATATTGTTTTTAGCGATTGGATATTCGTAAAAAACCACCATGACTTTTTTATCACCATGAACGGTCAAAGTCATATTCAGATCTTGAGGGAGACTAAGTTTGGTCGGTAGGCTAGCAAAAGCCGATTTTATTTCTGCATTAGAAACCAGTCCTGTTTCTCCCTGCTTTTTAGTTATGTTGCCATTACTGAGAGTGAAATCAATTTCACCCTTTCCTGGAATACAGATATCTTTACAGACTAACCATTTTGCTTCCATTTTCATTGTTTGATTGTTCAGATTTTTAACCTGAGCAGGAGATAATCGGAAAAAATAGTGTGTCGTTCCTTCGTAACCAAAAGCCAGTAAATCGCCCGCTTCAAAATAACGATGAGGTGCCATCCATTCTAGAGCTTCGAATGGTACTTCTTTTCCTTTGTGAAAAAAGTGAGTTTCGGTCGGTGTCCCTGCGTCGCCTGGATTTTTCCAGTAGGTGTGCCAACCTTTTTCGTTCTTCAGAGAAAGTACGAGATATTGGTGCGAGCTATCTTGAAAACTATTTAAACTATATTGAACTAACTTAGTTGTATCTTGAGCAAAAAGAGAAAAACAGAAGAGCGAAAAGAACAGTGTTAAAATAAATGATTTCATAGTAAACCTATAGGTGTATGACGAGTAATTTTTATCCTAGAAATATTGTATGTCTAACGGAGGAATCCGTCGAGGTTTTAGGTCTGATTGGGGCCTTAGATTTAGTGAAAGGGGTGTCGGTTTTTGTCAAACGCCCCGAAGCAGCCCTTTCTATCCCTAAAGTTTCGTACTTCACTAGTTCTAATTTAGAAAAAATTGTCGAATTAAAACCTGACTTAGTTTTAGGGTTTTCGGATATTCAAAAGGATATTGCAAAAGAATTGATTGGTTTAGGCTTGAATGTTTTTATTGCGAATCACCGAAGTCTGAAGGGAATTCTTGACTATACTTTAATGCTTTCTTCCATGGTGGGGAAACGCGATGCTGGAATTGAATTAGTGGATCGCTTGCAAAGGAAAATGGAAGCAGTTCAAACACAGGCTAAAAAGTTGTCCTGCTCACCTCGGGTTTACTTTGAAGAGTGGGATGATCCCATGATTAGTGCGATCCAATGGGTGAGTGAATGTATAAACCTGGCCGGAGGAAAGGATATTTTCTCCCATAAGGCAGGTGGAATCTTGGCCAAAGACCGTTTTGTGCAGAGTGAAGATGTAATCCGGGCCAACCCCCAAATTATCCATGGGTGTTGGTGCGGCAAGAAAGTGAAAATCCAGGATTTTTATACAAGAACGGGGTGGGAGGGGATTGACGCTGTAAAAACCAACCACATTTTTGAGCTTGAACCAGAGATCTTTTTACAACCCGGTCCAGCCCCGATTTTAGATGGGCTCGACCTGCTTTCACAAACTTATTTTGACTGGGAAAAATGCATGAGGAGTAAAGTATGAGAACGTTGATTATTATCGCCGTTTTAGTCTTAACGACAATGGCCTATTCACAAAAAAAAGCCCCTGCATCGAGGATGACTCCTGAGCAAAAGCATATGGAGCAATTTTTAGAAATGAGAAAGCGTCTCTTGCAAGAATTTCATCATTCCTTCGGCAGCAGTATGCTGCAAGATGATTTTTTTGAGCAATCAATGGAGAGTTTTTTTGATGATGATATGACCGGTATAGCAGGCAATAGTTTTACAATCGGTGGAAATTTTGAATCGAGTTGGGAAGAGACCGATGAAGAAAGAATTTTTGTCATAAAACCGCAAAATAAAGAAATTCCTCTGGATATAAAAATTAAGGATCAAATGATTTCCATTCAATCAAAGCAAGAAGTAAAAACGAAGACTGGAAAAGCGAGTTCCAGTTCAAGTTTTAGCTCAAATTTCTCCCTGCCTCGGGATGTGGATGGAGAAAAGGCTTTGGTGGAACAAAGAGGGGAGGAAATATTAGTTCGCTTGCCAAAAAAGAAGGTTTCAGGAGACAATAGACCGACAACCCCCAAAAAGCTCTCGCCTCTTCCAGGAGAGCCATTAAAGCCAAACCCGGGTGATATTACGATCTAAGTGAGGATCTGTTGAAGTTGAAAGTACTTTTAATCATGCTGCTCTTTTGCACTCAAGCTTTAGCTGGTTTGCAGCTGCGTATGAATATAGGTAAAGCTTTTGGTGATCCAGAGTCTCTTAACGAAGCACTTCCTGATGGACTTCAACTTCAAGGTTTAACTCTTTTTGGGTTTGATATTCTGGCCAACCCTGTCGCTTTTGGTGGCTTCGGGGCGGGATTACGTTTTGACAATTACACAAACAATGAGAAGAAAGAAGGAAATGAATTTAGCTATAATGCTGCCGTTCTTTCTTTGTTGGTTAACTATCGATTTATAAATACGGGACTGTACGCTGGCCCTATCGTGGGGATTGGTCTAGGTCATGATGCAGAAGTGGATAGCAAAATTAATAGCTCAACCAAGAGTACATATAAGGCGGACAATAACCGTAGTTTTACTATAGGCGCTGAAGGTGGAGCAAAACTTGGAATTCTCGTTTTAGGAGGGGAGTTAGGGTATCTTTATCTAAAATCAACAGGACTTAAAGATGGCAATGGATCCCATCTTACTAATCTAGAAAACGGAAACAAAAAGAACGCTAATTTCTCCGGTCCTTACATGCGTCTTCAAGTTGGTATGGGTTTTTAGCCCAATCGTCAAAAATATAGTCAATAAATTGCCCAATCTTTAGTCAAAATGTTTTGATCAGAAATACCTCTAAATATCTGAGTGAAATGCTCCGATATTGATCTGAGGTTTTCTTTTTATGAGCTTGAAGATCGCTACCAATATGACCGCAGAACATGCGCATAACTCGCTTAAGCGAGCTGCGGGTGAAATGCAATCAGCGACGATGCAAATTGCATCAGGCTCACGTATTCAGCGGGCTAGTGATGATGCCTCGGGTTTGGCCATTAGTACGCATATCAATGCTGGAAAACGCAGTTTAGACCAAGCTTTAAGAAACGCTAGTGGTGGTATCTCTTTAGTGCAAACGGCTGAAGGCGGAATTAACGACATAAGCAATATCGTGATTCGTTTACGTGAGCTTTCAGTGCAAGCAGCTTCCGATACCATGGGTGATCAAGAAAGAAGTTTGTCTGATCTTGAATTTCAACATATGAAAAATGAAATTGATCGCATTGCCAGTTCCAACACATATAGTGGACGTAATCTTTTTTCAGAACAATATGATTCGGTGAATGTTCATGTTGGTGCTTATGCGGGAGAAGAAAACTCTGTCTCTATTTCAAGTGCGGGAGATTTAACTACTTCTGGTTTAGGTTTAAGTTCAGCTAATATTCAGAGCAAAGAGGAAGCCAACTGGAGTATTGATTCTTTAGATAATGCTCTCAAGGAAATTGGTATGGCACGAGCTAATTTTGGAGCACTTCAAACCAGAATGCAATCGACCATTAATAATTTAGAAGATCAAAGTTACAATGCTTCTAGTAGCTATTCTCAAATAAGTGATACAGATATCGCCCTTGCTACAACCAATCAATTAAGGGCCCAAGCGATGGCACAAACATCGACAGCGGTGCTGGCCCAATCCAATGCTCTCGGGATAAGAAATCTTCGTTTAATTGACTAAATTCCACTGTCTTTCATCTGCAGAAATACCATTTATTTTAATATTTTCATTCACTCTGGAATGACTCTCTCTTCTCTTGGAAAAAAGTACCCCCCGAGAGAATTAATAAAAATTAATTTATTTTTATTCTAAAATAGGAAGGTGAGGTAAGTGGATGATTCTAATTACAACTCCAGATTATTTACCCAAAATAGGTGGCTTAACCACACTAACTTTGGATTTGGAAAAATCGCTGAAAGCGATGGAGATTCCATGCGAGGTTTTTCAATGGAATTCCTGGCAAGATATCCAACGTTTTCCAAAAGAAAAACTGGCAAGTTACTCAATGGTAATTAATATCCATTATCTTTTTGGATTTATTCGTCGCAAAGATATTAAGCAAAAAATGCTTAACTTCGTTTGCGGAACCGAAATTCTTTTTTCCTCTCCTACTTGGTGGAAAAAGATTGTGAAAAAAATGGGACGAAAATTAGTGGTGTCTCATTTAGAAAAAGCCTATCTTAATCTTTTCATATCAGATTTTACGTATGAACTTTTACAGAGTTTTGGTTATCAGACCAGCTCTTCTCGTGATGTGGTTTATCACTGTGGAATAGATATCTCCAAAGAGCAATTCAATGCACATAAAAATTTTATCCAGGATGATGTCATTAAGTTTGCATGCATCGCTCGTGATGTAAAACATAAAAACCTTCAGGGAGCCGTGGAGTTTTGTGAATTTGCAGCGAAAGCAATCAATAAAAAAGTTGAACTTATTCTTCCTTTCGGTACAAAATATCAATCCGATAAAATTAAGATACGTCAACTTGAGACTAAATCCGATGATGAAAAGATGGATGCCTTTCGTGTCAGCCATTTTAATCTCCTACTTTCTCTACCAGCCTATCGTGAGGGATTTGTGGAAGGATTCGGATTAACTGTGCTGGAAGCTGGCCTTTTCGGAACCCCAAGTATTGTGATGCGTACGGGGGGATTGGTAGATAGTGTGCATGAGAACTTTACTGGTTGGGTGATTGATAAAGTAGAAGCCACAACCGTGCACAAGCTTTTTCAGCATAAAATTAATAATAATTATGATCAGGTCGCTCGTCTATGTTATGAGCATACAGTTCATTCACATGACCTTAAAGTATGGCGAAAAATATTTGAACATCAAAAATTTGATTTAGGGGCGGTGGTATGAAAATCGCTTATATCTTAAATACAAATTCTCTAGGTGGTGCGGAAAGAAGTGGATTAGAGCAAATGGAGCTCGTTCAAGATCAAATTGAATTGGAAGTATTTGTCCCTCGTTTAGGTCTAAGCGATACTAAGCTCGTAAATACTATCAAAGAGAAATTCTCCCATGTGCAAGTGAGCTACTTTCGTTTTCCGAAAGCCTTTTATGAACTATCTAGAAAAAGTAATCCTTTCGATTTATTTATAGGGATCTTATCAGTCTTAATGATCCCCTTATATTTAACTGATTTTAAAACATTAAAGAAAAAAGATTTTCTTTACTGCAATGGTAATAAAGCTGCAGCCTGGTTGATTCTTTGGGCACTTTTCAGTCGTTATAAGGGAAAAGTGATATGGCATTTTCGTGATTATCCTCATAATGTGAAATTCTTAAAATGGATTTTGGCACTTTCTCAAAAACAAAATAATTTTCAACTTCGTTTAGTGGCCAATTCATTCTCTGTCAAAAAAGTAATTCAAGAAGAACTATTACAACCCAATGTGCATGTTGTTTATAATCGCACAAATCATCTAGAGAAAAGAAACAGCGATAGTCCTATCAGGAATATTGGAGTGGTTTCGATGCTTGCTCCTTGGAAAGGCATTCATCAGATGCTCCTTTTTGCTCATATGTATGAAAAAGAGTTGCTTCAATTAGGGATTGAAGAATTTTCCATTTATTGCGCTCAAATCTACCAGACAAAAGGTGAGCATAATAATTATTATGAGCAGCTATGTGATCTCAAGAAAAAGTTTCCAAGTGCTTTAGTAAAGTTTCATTTTGATCAAGAGCCTAAAGAAATTTTCTCAAAGATTGATATCCTTATTCATCCTTCTTTAAGCCCGGAACCTTTTGGACGTGTAATCTTAGAAGCGTTTAAAAGCGGAGTCCCCGTGATCTCAACCGGATTGGGTGGCGCAGCGGAGTTAGTTGAGCACGAAAAAAGTGGATTAATGTTTTTTAAGCATGATCATCATGGTTTGTTTCAAAGAATTGAAAAAATAATCAAGGACTCTAGCATGCGCAGTTCAATGGTGGAAGAGGCATGGAAGAAAAGTCAGAAAATTGAGAACTCCGTAAAACCGTCACTAGTTAATATATTAGAAATAAACATTTTATAACAAAGAGGAACGTATGACTTCAAAAACAAATTTGAAATTGAAAGAAATCTCAGACACATCGGTGTTATTAGACTTGGAAGAAGGTAAAAAAGGGAAAGCCGCTAGTATTTTTAGTAATTTTAAAAATGCTCATCCTATTTTAGCAAAACACTTTAATCATATTACTAATAAACATGAGTTTTTAAAAATTGCCCAAGCTTACTATGATGATTTTAAGGCTGGAGATAAACATTTTGCCTTTGTGTCGACAGAATTTTTAAGCTCACAACAGGTGACTGTTCTGGCTTTAACCAGTTATTTTGATCACTGTTTCCCATTGAAAATGGCGATTGTTACAGGAAAGATATCCAGTCCTCAAATGAAAGAGCTTACTCAAGATGGAGTAGAGCTGGAACAAATGATTCCAGTTTTTCCAGTAAAGAAAATGAAGGTTAATCGTTTGGGTGATAATATCGATTTGATAGACATCAATGATCTGAAAACTTTGGCAAAAGATGGTGTCGCGAATACTGAATACGAACAATCAGTGGAGAAAGCACTAAGTGTATATGATGTTGTATTCTTTGATATGCCAGAAATGAAAGATTTTAATCAACATAAAGTTCTTTATTATGCCATAACCCAGAATATTGATACCTTGTCCATTATTGTCACTCAAGGTGTTTCTAAAACTCAAGATATTACCGAATTAAGAGATGTCTACACGGCTCACGGGATAGACGTAAAGGGAGTGATTTTTGATTGCACTTCCGCCGCACGCTCAAAAAAAACATTTTTTAATTTTTAGATATTGGGGTTCTTATTAATACTTTGTTATCCCAAATTAAATGTTTGGAATGTGGACATACTACTTTTTCGAATGACGATGTTGCCTTAACTTGTCTCAGTTGCCATGAATCCTATGTTTTTAAACATTATGTTTTAGATACTCTTAATCATTTAAGTCCTTCAACCAAGAAAGAATTAACTGGCATGGCGATGGAAAATGGCCTGTCTGCTCATGAATTTGAAAAATTCAAAGTTCGCTTTGTGGAAGATCCTCGTAGTCTTACTAAACTTCTTTCGATGACCGAAAATGATCATAATCAGTACTATCAACAAACGTTAATGAATTACCAAAGTATCTTAGAGCATTGTCAGGATCTTAAGGGAAAGAAAGTTTTAGAAATTGGTTCCTGTCATGATTATTATTTTTTGCGCCCCTTTAAAGATAAAGGGGCTGAATGTGTGGCCTTAAATATTCACTTTGATTTGCCAGTTGGAACGCAAGGTAATGAATGGCCACTCAAAGTGTTAGCAGATATGAATGCTATCCCTTTCCAGAATAATACTTTTGATTATATTGTCATTTCGGCCACAAGCCATCATTCCAATACTCCAGAAGTTCTGATTAATGAAATCTATAGAGTTTTAAAACAAAATGGAAAATGTTTCATGATAAATGATCCCATCGATGGTTTGATCAAAAAGCTGGGAGGAAATTTTACTCAAATGCGACATGACCATATTAATGAGAATGAATATACCATTGGACGTTATAATACCGCTTTCAAGCTTGCTGGCTTCCGTATACAGCATCTTTTCAGTGCCTATCATGATCATAAACTTCTTTCTGCAAAAATTTCGTCTAAGATGCGCTTTGCTTTTATTGCAAAACTTCTTTGTCGTGTATGGAAAGTTTCTTTTGTTAGAGAAATATGCAAAAGACATCTATTATGGTTTGCTCAGTATTTTTTTGGCTTTCCACTTAACGTCGTGTTGATAAAAAAATAAATTATTCTTTTATACTTCTGGGATTTGCAGCGTGAGTTAGTCTCTCATCGAAGGGAATTCCATGTTCTCTAAAATAGGACAAGGTATTTTTCAAATAAAGACTTTGTTCGATATCAGAGGAGCGTGGAGAAAGAATTTTTAACTCTCTAATATAAGACATATAGACAGAAAAAACCTGGTCCCATTTTTTAATAAATTCAATTTCAGGTAGGTCCCATAATACAACATCATACGCTTTTAGCATTGATATCAATTCGAGCTCTTGTGATGCTTTTAAATAATTATTCCAGTTAATGAAGTCAATATTATGAAACATGGCAAGAACATTGTTTTCAGCCTCTGTTTTGCTTGTTTGGGCCGTAGTCAACTGTTTGAAGATTCCAATTTCAGTATAAAAAGAAATCACCAGAATTTTTGTATTAGAATTTTTTTTCAAATGATTTTTAGAAGTTGAAAGAATCCATTTCTGTTGAGCCGACAGATAACCAAGTGATGTTACTCCAATAGAAATTTGGTTTGAATCATGGGGGCTTGTAGGGGCAAGATCGCTTTTCATTCTGTAATTCTTTTGCGCAGGTTTAACAACACCTAAAAACTTATCGGTGTTCTTACTCTGATTATAAAGTGATTTTTATCTTGAACTACGAGGTAAAATTATCGTTAACAAGAGATGTTATTTTAATTGGAATAGAATCAGCATTAAGAATGCTTAAGAAGCTTTAAGTGTAGAAACTTCTTTTTCATGAGTTGTTAGATTAAAATGTTCAATGTTATTTATGTCGATTACTTCTACTTGCTCTAAGTTAAAACTTAAGAAAACTTTGGATAATGAACCTTGTTCATAAGCGCGTTTCCACACATGGTAAGTAATGGCGAGATAACTGAGCGTTATAGTCGCGTATTGGAAAAGTACAGCATAAAGGGCGTGATGATTTTTGACCATAATCAGGGCACAAAGAGTGCAGGTAATATTGAATAAACCCATAAAAGTTGTTGTTCTTCGTGAAGACCAATCGTACTTACTTCTAAGAATATGATGAAGGTGTAATCGATCCCCTTTAAAAGGTGATTTTTTCATCAGGAGACGGCGTCCAAAGCTTATTCCTAGCTCAAGAATAGGGAAGGCAATACAAACGATGGCCGAGCCTAAAATCTCGCGACTGAAAGCTGATCCAAGGTGCATGGGTCTTTCAAACACAGCAATGGTAAATAGGAATAAGGTGAAAAATCCCAAATATGAACTTCCAATTTCTCCTTGATGAACTTTGGATGGATAACGATTAAAAGGATAAAAGCTGACCAAAGCGCTTATTCCCAGAATGGAAAAAATTGAAAGTGAAGGGAGAGTAAAATATTGTCCCAGGACGAAGAAACTAAAGAAAATACTTCCTTTTAGTTTAATGATCATTGTGTCCAGCCCATCCAAAAGATTTGAACCATTGGTTAAGGCCATTCCAATAAAGGTGAGAAAAAGAAAAGTTTCAATTTTGTGATTAGCCAGTTGTGAAACTTGAAATGCATAGAAACCTACAGCGGAAAATTGAAAAGCCAGTTTATATCTGGCACGTAATTCAAATTTATCATCAAACCATCCTCCTAAAAGGAGAGTGAAACTGCTGGCGAGGAAAGAAAAAAGAATGCTTTGAACGGTGGAGTTAAAACTCATTGGATTAATGTAAAGTAGCGTGGCAATGCCCGAGATTAGGCCAAGACTTAAAGGTACTCCACCCATTAAAATAGCATTGGAAGTCGACTTGACGGACTTAACATAGAATACTTTAAAAAGAGCATTGTATTTTGAAGTTAGATATAAATATCCAAGGGTAGAAATTAAAATACAGCTAAAAATAGGTAAGCAGGTTTGTAACATTACAGGAGCTCCAAAAAATCATCATCCGCACTGCTTCGATTATAAGGCTAAATAAAGCCAAATTTATTGTCGGCACATTTTGCTGAAAAACTTAGCTAGAAAACTAGGTTATGACGTTGTCTGTAATTGATAATTTTAGGAATAAAATAGAAGGAGATAAGACCGAGTAGAACGCTTATTATTGCTAGCACTAAAAAATAATTCAATAGCTGATCATAGTAATCAGAGAAGAAACTTAAGCGGGATAGTTCTAACAAAGCATTTTGTGGAATGAATTTAACTAGGTTTTCTTGCACTACCTGAGGAAATACTGTCGTAGGGAAATAAGAGCCAGCAAATAGCGCTAGTAAGGAATTGATGTGATAAAACCATCTAATTCCTTTCTTAAATGTGAGATAGATCTGAGAGCAAATTAAGGCCATCAAACCAAACATTAGAATGCCTAAAATCTGTCCTCCTAGAAAGAGGACAAAACCAATGATAGTAAAAGGTAATTGATAGAAAACGTGAGCGATAAGTATTAAGCAGAAAATTCTTACTAGGGAAAAGTGTAATTGTGATAATGCAGATACGGCAATCATTTTGTTGGGAAATAAGTTTAGGCCCAGAAGAGTTTGAAAGAAATGTGACTCTTGATATTTTTGTGTCGTTTCGATGTGGAGAGTAAAGTAGGTTAAGGGAAGAATTAGGGCCACCTCTCCCATGAGTAAAAAGTGAAAATAGGAGATGCCTGTATAGTAGTTAACGCTAAAATGAAAAGCACTGACGGTATAGTGGATCAGAAATAAGCTAAGAAGAAGACTTACAATCTCCACCATCAAACGTTGAAAATGGTTTTTAATGGGAAATATTTTTTTCCACCAGAAGAAAAGTAAGGTTGATATCACTGATCCCCCAAAGTGAGAGAATAAATGGGAGGGGTCTTTCCTGGCCATGCAGTTGGTGATGCAT
>JBEIOQ010000148.1:0-2705 GCA_040377495.1 Halobacteriovoraceae bacterium | reverse complement strand
TTCGAGTCGCAGAGAGATCACCATTTCGAAAACGATTAAGCATATACACAGTTTATGCGCCCATCGTCTAGCCCGGCCTAGGACACTGCCTTTTCACGGCGGCGACTGGGGTTCGAATCCCCATGGGCGTACCAAGTTTTAGAAAAAGCCTCGACATTGTTCGAGGCTTTTTTTTGTCTAAAATCATCCCTTTTAACACATATTAATTACAAGCCTACTATTTCTCTTCCTCACCTTTTTATTCGCACAAACGTCACTTGCAGAAATGACCAAGACACAAATCGGTAAACTGCAAAGTCGTGTAATCATCTCAAAAACAAAAGATGCAAATGCACCTATCATATATCTCATTCCAGGGTCAGGACCTCATGGCCCGGAAGAGATGATGCCTCCTCCGATAACAACAGATGGCAAATACCATCCCCTTTTTATAGAGCTTGCTCAAAAGCTAAATGATATTGGCTTTCATGCCGTCATGATTGGAAAACCAGGAATAGACTTCGCTCATCCAGATGGATCATTTAAGGCTTATGATAAAGACATGTACATGAAACTCACCTGGGACAGGTACATAGAAAATATTGAAGAAGTGATTGCTGAAACATTAAAAGAATTTCCTAAGAATAATAGAAAGTATCTCTTGGGTCACTCTGAAGGAGCAATCGCGACTGTTTATCTTGCAGAGAAATCTTCGTATGATGGAATTATTCAGTTAGGTTACGTAGGAAGAAACCTAAGAAAAGTTTTACACTATCAAGCTAGTGAGAGAATCATTGAATTCGCAACAGCGCTTGATGTAAATGAAAATAAAATCCTGGAAAAATCTGAATGGAGAAATTTTTCAGAGTTAAGTGACTTTAAAGTAGACAACATTCCTTTCCAATCACTCTACGAATTAGGTGAAATTAACTATAAGCAAATTCTTGAACAATACATCAACTTTCCTTTGTGGAGAGGTGATCTTCTTAATGGAGAAGATTTTTATTCAAGAGCAGCTGCTCTTAGTATTCCAATCTATGTTTTTCAAGGAGAGGTCGATGTTCAGACTCCAGTGAGTGAAGCAAAAGCACTGAGTGAAGAATGCAAAAAACAAAATAAAACAAACTGTATTATTAAAATCATCCCTGGCGTAGGGCATGGTTTTTCAAAACCAAAGGGTCCACGAATGAATTCCATATTTGATGCGACCATTGGCCCAATGGAAGTTGAATTCTATGAAATTTTGGAATCTTCATTAAGAAGCTTGGTGATTTCAGAAATATAGTATCTCTTCTAGCGACTTATTTTATTTCAAATTTCATTCCTGAAAAATAAAGCGTGAAAATATCCGTTTTGTTGAGATCGAAATGTGATGATGGTAAGTGGCCTGAAAAGGCTTATCAAGAATTTGAGAAGTTTTCTGGTGGTTGAAGAACGTGCCTGCAAAGTTCGAACAACGACCACCAGTTTTATAATTCTAGCATATGACAAATAAACTTCAACACATCTATTTCTTGAATACAAATACTAGGACTTAGCTATTGTTTTTAGAATTGCAATTCGATATAGCTCCACGGAAAGGTAACAAGTTTTAAAAAAGCCTAAAATTAGAACTATCATTTAGATGAAAGAAGAACAATACCTGCCGTTAGATTTGTAAATGATCCTGAACCAGACAAAATTCACTCAAATTCAGTTAAAGAATAATTTGGATTTTTAATAATCTAAATACAGCAGCTCGCTTCCCACCTGACTTTATGTTTAAACTCACCATGGAAGAATATGAAACTTTGAGATCCCAATTTGGGATCTCAAAAGAAGGCAAAGGCGGCAGAAGATATATGCCCTATGCCTTTACTGAAAATGGCGTTGCCATGCTTTCCAGTGTTTTAAATAGCGAAAAAGCGATCCTTATAAATATTTCTATCATGAGAATTTTCACAAGACTCCGAAGTTTCTTAATGCTTGAAAAAGATCTAACTGACAGAGTCACAAAACTAGAGCAAGGAACTAATCAAATGTTCAAAGTAGTATTTGAGCGTATGGATAATTATGAGGACATGATAACTCCCAAGCTTCCTGCCAATAGAAGGAAAGTTGGACTAACAGATGATTAAAATTAACAACTTGCTAGTCCAACTCTAGACGAAATAATATCTATTCATGAAAATTGTTAAACTAAACCCCGCTATCCCCCAACTCCCCTCTGGTGATGTCACAAAGACAGCAACGTTTTTTAAAGATTATTTAGGATTTGAAGTCGCTTTATATGTTGAACATAAATATTTAATTGTTCGCAGAGGTGCGGCCGAAATTCATTTCTGGCTGGCCGAATCTGAGGAAGAGGCAAAAAACATTGGTAAAGTTAGTAGTTGTTACATCAGAGTAGAAAATATTCAGCTTCTTTTTCAAGAATTTAAAAAGAAAAATGTTACTTTCAGATACGAACTTACTACCCAACCATGGGGAATGAACGAGATGCAAATCGATGATCCTTACCTAAATGCAATAAGATTTGGTGAAAATATTGATCTCTAACTAGCGAATTCGTCTAGATTCATAGCTATTTCACTACGAAAAAAGAGATTTTTAGCGAATTTTCAGTCGTATATTTAAATTAATTGTTCAATAATATTTCCAAACACACAACGAAGGATACCAACATGACAGAAGTAGGATTAAACAAACCAGTAAAATTAAAATCAGACCTAGCAGCATTCTGCGGA
>JBEIOQ010000105.1:0-8584 GCA_040377495.1 Halobacteriovoraceae bacterium | reverse complement strand
TCCGGGCAGAACCATTGTCGCAACTGGTTCGGGTGGCGCAACGGTCAACGTCGCGACTTCACAAAATACTAAAGATTCACAAAATAGAACAGATTATATTAACCAGATTGGTGGTTGTAACAGTGCTGCTTTTTATGAAACTGGCCGATACACCAATTGCCCAGACATTGAACCGATTGATAGTGATTCATTAACCACCAATGATGGTAACTATCGTCTTTTTGCTTCGACTGGATCGGCGCAAACGCTAACACAATCCAACACCATTACTCAAAATAGTTGTGGGAAAGAATCTCAAAATACAGCTGCAGTAAACCCATTCTACTATATTGAGTCGGGTGTACTTTCCGGCACGACAATTACAGATAAAACATTAAGTAGAGATGCATGTTTTAGAAGAGCAGGATCAGTTTGTCATAGCGACTTAGATTGTTCACCTAATAAACTACACGAAGAACAAGTGGATAACTTTGGTCTTACTTATTATGGAAATACTCTAGCGGAACAATCTTACTGGAGAGAATCTCTGATTTGTGGTCAAGCCGCTCCTAAACCAAACATTGGAGCAAGCAACTACAACAGTTACGACATGACTCAAAATCGTTGTTGTCGTGCTGTAGGTAAAGATATTACCTTATACACACAAACAACTGTACCAACAGTGTCTGCTCCTTTGAATACTGGTATGGTTCCATCCAGCCAAGCAAACTGGAACAAAACTGATGGTCGTTATTCACGTTATTTAAATCTATCTGGCTTCCCTAATGCTACTTATCCAAAGCCAGATGTTTCAACTTTAGGTGCAATCTTAACAGGAAAACAATGGAAGACTTTCGGAACAGCCGCCAAAAATACTTGTTGTGGTGGTGGTTGGGTTCGTAAATTTGCCGATGGAACTCACACCTGGCCAATTGGTGGCCGTATGAATTTCGATATTAGTAGCTTCCAGTGTTTAAACTATACCTACTCCCTTGCTTATACTAAACCTACTGATGTTCCTGACATGAATTATTCAAATGACTATGGAAATTTTTGCTTAGATGTCACCTCTACAACGAACACGAATTGCCTGCAAGTTCCATACGCAGTGAATTCGGGCAACTCGATTATATCGCCGACCGTATATCCAGCTTATGGTGGAACATATATCATGGTGACAAAGCCAGACGCTTCATATGGTAGCTTGGCCACTATTATCCGAGGATACTGGGGAACGTGGATATCTACTCCTTGGGTTAAAGCTGAACACTTATTGTTTCCCCCGAGTTTAAAAAGCTATTCAGACTCATCGACTGCGAAACCTGCCGGATGGAATAACCCATATTTTCCTCCTAATGCTTATGCTGACACACTTGAATTTTATCTTCCAAGTTATATACATAATAGTGCTATGGCCACTCGTGGGATCGCTGCAGTGTGGTTGTATACTCAAGACGGTTCAAACTTTATTTTTAATAATTTAGATGGACTCCATGATGGTAACGTCGCCGCAACTAGCAGAATTAAGTGTGCTTACAATCTCTATGGAGGTTCCTCAAATTGTGGCTGGTCATACAACTCAACCACTGGAGCGCTTAGTGTTTTTAATGACTGGGACTATTATAGTGCAACCACTAACACCATCATTATGGTGCAATATTATCCAGCTGCAGTCCGCACTCGCGCCTCTTCACCGGGAAATGATCTCTACTATCTATCAAAACTAGGTAAATTCGAACTCCTAGGTGTTCCTCAAATGCATTATGAGCCACTTTACTGTAGTACAGATTCAGATACCCTCGTGCCTAATCTTTATAATGTTTCTACAAGAAGTGCGTTTCAAACTTCAAGTGCTACCATTGTCGATGCTGCTAACTATTTCTCGTTAACAGGTGATACACACAACACAGCTGAAAGAGTGGCAAAAACATCATTGATTAATAAGTCAGCGGTCTTCTCCGAAAATGAAGTCAGCTGTTGTATGAAACTTGGTGCAGAAACTACTTCAGCTGCCAATTGCTGTTCAGGATTTGCTAAAGATGGACTTTGTAAATTACCTTCGAAAACAGACTTGAATGTTTATTTTAACCGTTTCATTACTGCAGAAGGTTCGGATCCAACTGATGCAGGTGGTGGTTTAGTGGATGCTGATTTTGACGATTATACCGGTGAACCAAAATTAACGACCTTATCAAAATTGTATGCTCTAGGTGATAAATATTGTCCGAATGGTGTCCGCCAAGGTGCTGCCTTCGGTACTTATAAACCTCAACCCAATACTGCGAGCACTGCGACTACAAGTACTCTCTACAGTATGGTTGACTCTTACTCTGATTTGGATACCGATGATGAGGATGAAAGAGGTGCCGATGAATTCGTCGCCGGCTTCCGCTGGAATCATCATTTATATTGTAAATAACCCCTAATTGTTTTAAAACTAAAGTATGTTAATTCTGCTTTTCTCTAGCCTTATTCTACACGCTCAAATCACTTGTACTCATCCTCAGTTATGTAATATGGCGAGTGAGCTTGCGGCACAGAAGTTGGAAGTCAACTCTCCTCTTCCTAGCAATGTCGATCCTCATCATTTCGAACCGAATCTAGGTCTGATTAAAAAATTTAATGAAGCGAAACTTCTTTTAACTCCGCCCATTGCTTTACAACCATGGCTTAAAAATGTTCTCCGCTACCGCGCAAAAAAAGGCAAACCGACTCTTACCTTTAAAAGCCTGGCCCTCTCTAAAGATAAAGGAATGGATGCAGCTTATGCTCATGTTTGGATGTACCCAGAAAGTTTGTGCTTCAATTGGGGTGGATTACGGGCATTCATGGTAGAAAACAAACTGAAAGTAAAAGAAGATGATTGTCCTAATCCAGGTGCTCCTTTAAAAAGTGTGAACAAAACCTTTGTGCTTACTCATGATGCCCTTCTGCCACTGTTAAAGCGATACAGCTCTAATGTGATTGCACTTAAAACATCGGACCATCATGCCCAAGTCCTTCCCTCAACGCTGAAAAAATTAGCTCAATTGGAAAACAGCGCCAATGTCATTTGGATTTTAGAAAAAAACATCGCAATACCTGACCAAATGATCAAGCGCTTTAAGAAAGACAAGCAGGGTCTTAAAATTTTTGATTTAGATGGTACAATAGGAGAAAAAACCAATGCTCGTTTTTTAGATCTGATGAAAAAAATTGAGCTCTAAATAAGGCACGATCTTGCAAGAAGTAACTCTCTATCTTAAACACATCCATTTTTCATATCATCAAAATAATGTCTTAAAAGATATCAATCTCGAAGTTAAAAAAGGTGAATCCCTAGGAATTGTAGGTCCCAATGGTGGGGGAAAATCCACTTTACTAAAACTCATCACCGGTGGACTCAACCCTAATGAAGGTGAAATTAGTTTTGGGACCGATAAAAGTCTAGGTTATGTCCCCCAAAATATCACTCTCAACTACACTATGCCTATTTCGGTGGTGGAATTGATTCAAATGAATCAAACGAAAAATAATAAAACATTGTTTAATCTTGATCAGCTTTTAAATTTAGTCGGCCTGGAAAATAAAAGAGACCAACTCATTCGCACCCTTTCTGGTGGTGAAAGACAACGTGCGCTCATCGCTCGTGCCATGATCAGCTCCCCTCGTTTACTGGTGCTGGATGAGCCTACAACTGGACTGGATTCCACTGGGCAAGATCAGCTTTATAGTCTTTTGAACCGTCTGAAAGCAGAACATAACACCTCGATTGTGGTGGTAGATCATAATTTAAGCCAGATCATCAAACACTGTGACAAAATTTTGTGCCTAAATCGCACAAGTCACTGGCATGATCAAAAGGAACTGCTGACCAAAGATGTTTTAAGCAGTATTTATCACTGTGAGTTTGAACATATTATGATCCATGAAGGTGGTCTTGCGGATGAATCTCATGATCAGTGTGAACATGGGCCTGGTGGACATCATGAACATCAACACGGTTCCAAACACGAATTTTTGAGGCCGAAGAAATGATACTTTTGCAAAGCCTACAAGACTTTTGGACTTATGATTTTCTTCTTTATGCCTTGTTAGGAACATTGATTCTGGCCTTTCTATGTGGACTCATGTCGCCGTTAGTGGTGGCGAAGCAGTATGCCTTTATTGGCGAAAGTATTTCTCACTCCACGCTATTAAGTTTAAATCTGGCCTGGTGGTTGACCTCGGGCACTCCCTTCACCCTTTTCCTCACCACTTTAGGTTTAACTTTACTATTAGTTTTAGTTTTGGCGTGGTCTACATATAAAAACCGCCTCCCTTCTGACTCTTTAATTGGAATTTTCCTTGCAGCGACTCTGAGTTTAGGAATTTTGGTGCATTTTCTTTTTGTAAAAGACAAAGCCGACATGACCAGTCAGCTTTTTGGATCAATCCTTACTATTGAAGCCCAGGATTTCTATCTTTTAGGTGTCATTGCTCTCGTTATTTCACTAGGATTCTTCAGTCGTTATAAACAATGGATTTATTTTTTCTTCGATGAAGAAGGGGCAAGGATCCAAGGTATCCCCGTCCTTTTTCACCATTTAACCTTCTTCATAATGCTCACATTATTGATCGTTGGGGCGAATAAAATCGCGGGTACGATCCTGATCAATGCTTATCTCCTCATTCCTGGAATTTTTGCTTATCGTTTCTTTCGTTCCATGAAGAATGTTTTTATCGGTGCTATTTCTTTTTCTATCGGTACAAGTATCGTTGGTCTAATTCTTTGCAATTATCTGGAAACTCCTCCAGGAGCAACGCTTGCTCTCTTTCAATTTATATTATTAATGCTTTCTATTGCTGTTCATAAATTAAGGAAAATCTATGAAAACAAAACCCATGAGCCCAAAAAGTCCTAAAGAATCTATCGTAGAGATGCGCGAGATGGTTATGCCTAACCATACCAACCCTCAAAATACAATTTTCGGGGGCGTGGTCATGAGTTGGATCGATATTGCAGCGGCCATGTGCGCCTCTAGGCACTCAGGTAGACCTGTAGTCACCGTTCACATTGACTCCATTACCTTTAAAGAACCAATCAAAATAGGCCATCATGTCTACATTATGGCAAAAATTTCCTACGTGGGTAAGTCATCTATGGAGATTGAAGTGATTGTGAAAAGTGAGAACCCATACACGGGTGATTCACGTATCACCACTACCGCATTCCTCACCTTCGTTGCCGTCGATGAATTCGGAAAACCTGTCCCAGTGAATCCACTCAAAGTTGAAACAGAAGAAGATAGAAAACGTTACAATGAAGCGAGAAAAAGAGCAGAAAATAGAAAAAAATTGTTAAAAAATACAAAAAAAGAAAAAAAGACTAAATAAATTGTGAAAAATATACGAAAATAGATCATAACAGTAATTTTGTTCAAAGTTTGTCATGATCTTTGAACTAACAACGGAGGATACTATGGCTAAGAAGAAAGCAGCAAAGAAAGCAACTAAGAAAGTAGCAAAGAAAAAAGTTGCTAAGAAGAAAGTTGCGAAGAAGTAATTCGTAATTAAAAGGGGCCAGTTGACTGGCCCTTTTTTTTGCCCATATTCTGAGTCCGCTTCTCCCCTCAAAATAAGACTTAAACCATTAAATTTACATATTCTCTGCTTAGGTTAAGCAAAAATTTGTCCTACGTATGGTACACTCTTCTCATGACGAAGTTTCTTTCACTATCCCTAGTGTTTACTCTATTCATTTCCTCACAGGTGAGGGCCGATACCTGTCTAGGCGCTCAAGGATTCCATGAAGATTATCGCCTTATGAGTAAAGAAATCTTTGCTTTAGAATTTGTTTTATCTCGTTCCGCTCTGGCCAAAGGTACGACCCAGATCGCTTATGATTTGCCTGTGAACAAGAAAACATGCGCAGTAGATAAGACATGTATGGTTCCCTATATGCATCTTTTCGTGGGGGAATATTTAAGAGGACGGCGAATTGAGATTACAAAGAAGTATAATGAAAAAATTAAGGTCCTAGAGACCACTCTGGGGCAAATTAAAACTTCAAGCTCCACTAAAACTAGTGCACAAGTAGAGCTCATCAATTTAAATAGCAGCTTAAATCAGGCCAAAACAGAATACTTTCAACAACTCATTCAAGCTTATCAAGCTGCACACAAAGTCTTTCAAGAAACTAAAAAGGGTTGGGACAAAGTTGTCACGAGATCAGACAAAAACGGCTCAGGCGCAGAACTTTCTTTTGGAAAAGGTTTTGCATTTCCTTATGACCTCAACCTTATTCCCAACCAAGATGCTCAGAAACAAGCTCTAATCAGCTTTTTAAAAAATGGTCACCAAGTACTGGGCAAAGACACCATCATCAATCGCATCAGACCCGTAAACCTATTTATGTATCAATGTGAAACTCACGCAGGGAAAGATTTTATTGAGGGTGACCCTTTTGCTGTTTCTTATATTCAAAAGATCGTCCCAGATATCAAAGAACAGGATTATAACTGTAAGGCCCCCGTAGACAAGAATAACGCCTACTTTTTCAACTTTCTCTACCCAGGTCTATCGATTGCCAATTATGGAGATCAAATTCCTAATAATGAGTATCCACAACGTGTTTTGAATAAATTAAGAGAAAACTATACCGGACAAAACCTCAAGAAGATAAAAGAAGATATTAAACCTGCTCTTAAGCTTTATCTGGAAGAGGAGTATGCTGGGAATGTGAATGGACCTTCCCTCTTAGGTCCAGAATTTGATATTACTTCAGATTGTTTAAATAATACCAAATTAGAAACTGATGCTTGTAAAGGAACCCGTGAATTTTTAGATCAGGTTTACCGCGTGGCCTTCGTGCAAAGCTATGTCTATTCTCGTGCTCGCCAACCGCAAGGTGAAGTTGAAGGTGGCTCAATTTTTAACTTTATGACTTCCACTGATGATACTGGAGACCCTGCACTAAAAGTAGATGGTTATTTTAATCGTGGGATGAGACACAAATTCTTTGAACGTCTGGATCTTGCTTTTACAGAAGTAATTAAGTCTTTTGAATATTTTAGTGGAAATACATCTGCTCAAATTGCTTGTAACTCTAATCCTAATAATTTTATTGGAGAACAGAACTATAACGGTGTTAATAATGCCAATAATACTGTTTACGCAGGGCCTGTCGCCACCCCAACTCCAGTAAGTAATTCAATCAACGTATCTGGAACCAATAATCTGGCCATGATTAACATGAATAGAACTAATGTAAGCTCTTCTGGTGATCCCAAAAAAGATGAACTCAGTGGAGCTAAGCTCGGAGCCGCAGAGATTGGCCAAGCGGCTGCCGGAAAATTAAAACGTAAAGTCACCCGCAGTAGCCTGAGTGATCTCGATGGAGATTACTCCGCTTCAGGGGCAGCCCAGGATGCTCACCAAGGATCAAATGCAACGAATACGAATATGCTGGCAAGCAATCATCCTCAAGCCAGTGGAGCCCAGGCTTTAATCGGCATTCATGGAGCAGGAAAAGCAGAAGAGGCTAAAAAAGAAGCAGAGAAAAATGAAGAAACAGTTCCTCAAGCTTCTAAGGCACCAAGTGTCGTGGCCCTGCCGGCAAAAAAACCGGGAGAAACACCTCCAACTGATCAGGGGCTAGATCTTAATGTCGAAAGTGAAAGCAAACAGGCCAAAGAAGTAACCTACGCCATCGATAAAAACGCGAATACCATCAACAAGAATACGGACGAAAACATCTTCCGAATCATCTCTAAAGCCTATGTCAAATCGTATAAACGCTTTTTTCCCGAAGAAATCGCAGAATAGTGTCTAAAGTTTAAACACCCCTATTACCTCTTTACCTGATTACTCCCTTCATCAGTACACATTTGTGTAAAATGGGGGTATGAAAACAACATTTATATCTTTTTGTCTCTTAACTTTATCCCTATCAGTTTCAGCTCAAACCTTAATTGATAACGATGCACTCTCCCCTGAGGTTAAACATTTTTTTGAAGAAAAGGGCGAAGATTTTTCGACCTATAAGGCAAGCTGCCCTACGGAAGAAGAATGTGTGGACGACAAAAGTTTTCATTTTACGAAAAGAGTCTATATTCAAAAGGGAAATGCTGCTGAAGTATTCAATCGCTTCATTGCTTTATCACCGGAAAAAGTTTGGAATGGAAAAATCTATTTTGAAGTGGGCCACGATTCCCAAACTGATGTTACCTACACCCGTAAAAATGCGGAAGCCGGAATTCCTTCCGTTAATGTAGGACAAATTTTCGTGCTTAACTTAACCATCACCAATGACAAAAAAATTCCTGTCGCGTTTGTTGTTACAAATATTGATCATGAAAAAAGAACATTTACCTTTAGTTATCTCGCCAATAATAAATCAAATGGGTTTCAAAAAATTCATTTTGACCAAGTTCGCGATGAAGTGCGTATTCGTCATGAAACTTATTACAAAAGTGACTCTAACTTCCGTGACAATTTTCTCTATCGTCCCTTTCACAATATGTTATTAGATGCTTTTTATGAAGGTGTTCTTCCCCAGCTTCTAAAATAGAAAAGGCTCCTTACGGAGCCTTTTCTTTCTTTTAGCACTAACGGGGGGTTATGATTTACGAACAGCCTGTAGTTG
>JBEIOQ010000077.1:0-11875 GCA_040377495.1 Halobacteriovoraceae bacterium | reverse complement strand
TCACATCCACCATGTACCAACGAGGGTTTTCTTGAGTGGCCTTGGGATCATAATACTCGGATTTTTTTTCAAATTGAGTGTGGTCAGGGTAAGCGGCTTTGCAGACTTCAGCTAAACCTGCGACGCCTATTATTTCACTACTAGAATGGTAAAAGAGAACTTTATCTCCCACCTGCATTTCCTTCATCATATAATTGCGAGCTTGGTAGTTACGGACCCCATCCCAGCACTGAGTTTTCGTTTTCTCTAGATCACTGATAGAGCAGACGTCTGGTTCGGATTTCATTATCCAATATTTCATAACTGAATTACTCCGTTATTGTGATGAAGTTATTTCCCCTAGAGCTTATGGGAAATGTCATGATTCTGTAAAGATTTTGGACACGCTTCCCGATGAGCTTCTTGGACGCGAGTCCAGATAGCTAGTTTCACGGAGTAAGAAATGAAGAAGACCCTGCCACTTTTAGCTTTAATCTTAACCACTACTGCCTGTTCTTTTTTAGGGCCATCCGCCAAAAAGACAGAAGAATATGTAGGGGGAATGCCAGACTTTCATGTCTTCAATGACTTTTCGAAAGTGAAGGGAAGGACTATTGCCAGTGTGAAAAATCAAGATGCAGTGAAAGTAGAATCAACGATCAATGCATTTTCTAATCGTAAGATTTATTTTTTAACCTTACTCTCGCAATATAATGAAATGAAGCACATTACACGTATTGATTCTCCAGAAATTAAAGTTTGTCCTAGTTTTCATACTGAAGTACTAGAAAATAAAAAACTGGTGAAGTCGGGTGGCAAAGAGTTCGTGGATTTATCAAACATGAATTATAACATTCCCGAGTTGCTAAAAAAGGACAGCCAATATCTAAGTCTTTATCCAGAACTATCTCTGCCTCTTACCACTGAATCTCTTCATCCATCTTTAATTGATTCATTGAATGCTAAGAATTCAAGTATGGTAGGAGAGTTATTAGTTAAGGCCTATAAAACTCACTTGGGGAAAATTTATCAAGAATTGAATGAAATGTGTGATAAGGGGCAAACAGATAACTTTTATGTGTTTGAGAACCTGGTCACTTACACTAAGTCGCATCCGGATTTTAAAAATTCTGAGTCAGCGCTAAAATCAGTGATGAAGTCAAGTTTGTTTGCAAACATGTATATTATCAAGTCGTTTAAGATTAAATCGACCCTGGAAAGAACGGTCGCTTCTGGTTCAGAGATCAATTCTTTTGAAGAAGAAGTGGTGAATCGAACCGATACTTTTTGGGTAAAAAACTATTTCGATGAAGTGAAAAAGCGTCGAGCCCACTAAAAGAGTTATTATATGAAGAAGACACTAGTTTTATGTTTGTTGTTCGTTTTCATGGTGGCTTGCGGTAAGCAGTCAAAGAAATCATCAGGTGGAGCAACCAATAATTTAGGACGTGTGATCGATGCTCTTCAAGAAGGGAATTTTTCTGCTGAAGAAAAAAATCTAGGAAATAACTTCTGTAATTTGCTGAAGAATAAACGTGAAAATGCGGTGACTAGTTTTGGTGGAAATTTTCCTAAAAAATTTAAATTTGATGTTACCCGTAAAGAGTGTACGGGAGAGACGACAGAAGCCGCTGGGCAAACTCTTATTTATGTCAATAATGCTGGAACTCCTGCTTATAGTGCTCCCTCTGGAGGAGTGACTCCTATTGTAGAAACGGAACTTTCTGGTTCCTATGCTGTATATTGTGCTAAAAAGGATTCAAACTCTCGTGTGATTATGAATAATGGTGAAGCGAATGTTTATCATTTCTTTCCTGGGACAAGTTGCGGAGGAGATTCTTCCCAAATTTGTGCTGTTCATGAAAAAACAGATACCAATCTAACCACTATCGGAATCAAGCGCTACCTTATCAGTTCGGGTGTGTTTCTGGGTCTAAATATGCCAGGCCAGGAAGTTTTTTCGGAAGAAGAAATCGTTTGTGGTGGTTCGACACAACTTTTAAGAATGATCCTAAGAACTGTCACTAATTAAGCTCATTTAATTCTCCATAGCGCCTTCAAATTTGACATAGTGGAACTGTGTTCTTTACACTTTAACTATGAAAAATAAAATTCTTCTTACGTGTCTTGCCCTAAGTTTTCTTTTTCTCGTTTCTGCTTGTGGAAAGATGGGGGGAGAGGCAAAACCTGCCAATGTTCAAAATAAAATTGGTCGAGACATCAATCCTCAGTTAGAAGGGGATTTTTCGGCTGAAGAAAAAAATCTAGGGTTGGCTTTTTGTAATAGCTTAAAGTTTAAACGTGAAAATTTTGTCAATCTTCATGCTGATCCGAACGCTAAAAAATTTCGTTTTGAAGTAAGCAAAATGTCTTGTGGCTCTACAGACAAAGTGATTACTCAGCAAGATCTGTATTATTCATCTGCCGGTGGTCTTTCTTATACTGGCTCTGGTAGTTTGCCCACGGTGCAAACTGATTCTCAAGGTGTCTACGCTACTTACTGTGCTAATAGAACGCAAAATGCACGTACTTATACAGTGGGCAGTACCTATGTGAGTTACCACTTCTTCGATGGAACTCAATGTGGAGGCTCAGCAACTGACGTTTGTGCTATCATGGAGCGAGCGGAGAAGGGGGGCAAAACGAATGCCTTTAAGCAGTATCTTATCAGCACGGATGATCTTTTCGGTCTAAGTCTTAAGGGACAAGAAAAACTAGTTATCGATCAGAGCAAGTGTGGCGATGAAGCGACTATGACTCAAGCCATGGACCTGAAAGGCGTCGAATAATTGTCTGCTCGCTACGTTCCTGCACTTGATGGACTTCGTGGCTTTGCTATAATCATCGTGATGATCTACCACGCTCTATGGACTCCCATCACCGGGGGATTTTTAGGGGTGGATCTTTTTTTTGTGTTAAGTGGATACCTAATTACTTCCGGTCTCATTTCTGAATACAGACAACATAACAAAATAAATTTTAAGAACTTTTATATGAGACGGGTTTTACGTTTGCTTCCTGCCTTAGTCGTTTTACTTTTAAGTACACTTCTTTATATTTGGTTTACTACTCCTGAACAATTTGTGGCAACATTGAAAGAGGCTGGGGTGGCTTTTTTCTACAT
Source organism: Halobacteriovoraceae bacterium (assembly GCA_040377495.1). Taxonomy (GTDB): domain Bacteria; phylum Bdellovibrionota; class Bacteriovoracia; order Bacteriovoracales; family Bacteriovoracaceae; genus JBEIOQ01. Next base: position 8,772 of record JBEIOQ010000077.1, on the reverse strand, counting down.
GAGCAATTGGGCTCGTGCCTATCATCTCTATCCTTTAGCTTGGTTTGGTCATACATGGTCTTTGTCCATTGAAGAGCAGTTTTATTTTTTATGGCCAATCTTATTTTTGGGAATGATGAACTGGTTAAAAAAAGAATCGAAAGTCTTAGGAGCCTTCATTCTTATTTTATTGTCTTTATTTCTTGAAAGAATTTATCTCACACATACTTATTTTAATATCCACCGTCTTTATAATGCTTTTGATACCAGGGCCGAGGCTTTGCTTTTGGGATGTTTTTTAGCTTATTTTCTTTCTCATCGTACCATTGGCAGTAAAGGGAAAAAGATCCTTGCCACTTTTTCTTTTCTTTCGCTTATGATTCTTTTTCTTTTATTCTTTTCACTTCATTGGAAAGAAAAGGGAACCTATCTTTATGGTCTAAGCTTAGCTGGCCTTTGTTCTAGTATTTTGATCATGGAACTGATTATGGGAGAAGGTAAGTTTTTGAGTTATATTTTTCACTGGAAAATTGTGCGTTACCTGGGAAAAATTTCTTACGGTTTATATCTTTGGCACTTTGTTATTTATCATGCGTTAAAAAGATGGGACTTCACTAACCAAGAGATACTTTTTTATGGTGGAAGTCTTTCGATCATAATTTCCAGTTTATCTTATAACTTAATTGAGAGACCTATACTGAGTTTTAAGAAAAATTTCGCTTAATCCTTTCTTGCATTGCAATGTAATCCGACAAAAAAACTCTTCTTTAACGTTGACACCTGAAACTCAAAGATTGACAATTTTTCTACACTTTTTAGTGAAATGCTTTATTGAAAGGAGATCTAATATGCATTTTAAAACATTAATCGCAAGTTTGTTACTTGCTACTACAGTGGCAAAAGCTTCTGTTGTTGCTGTTATCGATTCAGGGACTGATTACCGTCACGAAGCTCTACGCGCTCAAATCTGGAAAAACCCATTTGAAGTTAAAAATGGCGAAGATGATGATTTCAACGGTCTAGTAGATGATATCTATGGTTGGAACTTTGCAGAAAGTAACAATCAAGTTATCGATTACAAATACCTTGATACTTTCTCTCACAATCCATACAAATTCTTCGAAATCCAAGCTCGTGGTTTCCTAGGAACTCAAACTCAAGAAGATAAAGACTGGATCGAGGCCCTGCGCCAAGATCAAGAACGTATGGCCGAACTTCAAAAATTCGGAAACTTCGTTCACGGAACTCACGTTGCAGGTATCGCTGCAAAGGGTAACCCTGATGCAAAGATCCTTTCTGTAAAATTAATCCCTACAGAAACTTCTCCATTTATCGCAAAAGCGAAAGCTAGAAACAATGAGTGGACAACTGCACTTCTAAAAATCATGCTTGAGCAACTTGCTAAGCAACAAATGGAACAACTTAAAACGATTTCTCTTTATGTGAACTCACAAAAAGCTGACATCGCTAACGGATCATTTGGAACGAGCTATTCTCAAATGCTTGCTATGCTACAACAACTAGCTCCAGATGCTGATCCAGCAACTTTAGAAACTCTTGTTGGTCACTTCATGAAGAGCTTAATCGACAACGGTCTTAAAATGATGGCCGCTGCTCCAAACACTCTTTTCGTTTTCGCTGCAGGAAATGATGGTACAGACAACGATCTTTACCCAACTTCACCAGCTAACGTTAAAGCTTCAAACGTAATTACAGTTGCTGCGACTATGGGAAGAGGGAAAATTGCTTCTTTCTCTAACTACGGTAAACTAATGGTTGACGTTGCAGCTCCAGGTGTAATCATCGAATCTGCTATCCCAGGTGATGAATATTTAAAAGTATCTGGTACTTCTCAAGCAGCTCCTTATGTAGCTAATCTTGCAGCAAAAGTTAAAGATGCTAACAAAGACCTAACAGCTGAAGAAATCAAACGCATCATCATGAACACTGTTGATACAAAAGACTTCCTTAAAGGGAAAGTTATCTCTAACGGTATCGTGAACACAGACCGTGCAGTTTATGCTGCTAAATTGTCTGTTACTTACAGCTTGAACTACTCAATCAACCAAGCGAAAGTTTCGGTTCAAGATGTTCAAGAAACTCTAGTTGGCAGAAAAATGATGAACGACAAAAATGTATTCGTTCTACCACTTCCATCAACTATCAAATTCTAATTATTGATTGTAATAAACCAGTGATTGAAAACCTTCGCCTGTTTGGCGAAGGTTTTTTTTTGTCTTTTAAAACTTTCTCCAAAATCCGGCCAAGGGTCATGAAAGATATAATGATCCCTATCAAAGCCCACTAATAGCCCGTAATGCCCGTCGTGGAGCTCGTCTTGATAGAGAGCGAGGATAGGCTTACCATTCTTTAAATGCTTTTCTAGATCCTTAAACTTGATCTTAGAGTAGTCGATAGAGAAGCGGTCAAAAAATTCTTCAATATCCGTTTCTTCACAGCCCCATTTTTTAGAAACTTTGAGATGCTTATTAATACTTTGGAGAGTGAAAGGGGAATTTGATCTGGGATGAACGATGCCGTGATAATCCAGTAGCATTTTGACTGAACACGGCCCACAATTTCCCGAAGTTCTGGTTTGGACTAAAAAGGGGACAGGCAGGTGATGTTTATTTTTCACAAATTACAAAATGATCCCACATAAACGGGTGCGCTTTTAAATTTGAATCGTGATAATTGTAAGAATGTTCACGTCCATAAACCACACGGTCAAACTGAATATTTTTGAAACCTGCGCGGGCCAGGTAACTCTCAAGTTCATAGCGAGTATAGTATTTTTGAATCATATCACCTGTATTGTAAGTTCCTAGTTCAAAATTCACGCGTTTAGCTTCTAATTTTTTACGAGTAGAAGCGGTCGCCATTTCTACTGATTCATATTTACGCATCTCTTTTTGATAAGTGTGATGATATTCCTCTTGAATGGCTTCTAAGGCAGGAAGAATGGCGATATATTGACCTTTTTTCTTCAGCGCCTTATTAATTCCTGTAAAAGCTTTTTTCAGATCATCAAAATCAGTCATGATGACTGAATTAATGGTTAAAACCACATCCATCATGCCTTCGAATTTATTTAATTGGGTCAAGGAGCCTTGCTCGAAGCAGATTTTCTTTAATTGTTTGTCAGGATAGTTTTGCATTTTCTCAAACGCCAGTTTCAGCATATTGGCCGAGAAATCCATGGCATAAACTTGTTTGAAGGTTTCACTGAGAGCGGGAAGAAGTGGTCCTGTTCCACAACCAAAATCCGCCACGGTTTTGGAACCTTTGTTGCGAATCATTTCTAATTTGGCGTAAAGCTGATTGTATGTGGAGTGGTAGAGAGGCGAGATAACTTCATCATTGTAGTTTAAAGCTACCTGGTCCCAAGGATTCTTCGTTTTCAGTTTTAACATAATCAAACTCCTTCTCTATAGTATAGACTATAAACAAGTTTGATTTTTGCTGACCCTTCAAAAAGGGTAAGAATTGCCTAGCAACTCCAAGGCAATCGCATGATGGCAGTAGTCCCTTTGCTCTCAAGATTGATAAGACTTTGGCAAAAACTATCGGCGTAATGACGTTTATAAGTGGTCCCATCTCCAATTTCTTTTTGTAAGGCCGGAAGTTTTGGGCATTCGGTCTCTGCATTGTACTCACTGATCCCTAAATCTTTACGCGTTTTGATGCTAGTGACCCGCCAGGATCCATCGGTTTTTATGGCCAGGCCGTAATAAAGATCTCCTTGCTCTCGCAAAAGAGTGACTTCATCACCTTGGACGTAAATAGGTTTTTCCCCTCGAGGAATTTGAAATTTGAGGTATCCTTTGGGGTTTTTAGCTGAATATAAATAGATCGTATCCAATGTAACAAGTTCGCCCAAGGGAATTTTATGGGTGGTATCCATCAACTTGATGGTCGCTTCCTGATTTTTAGTATCTACCATAAAGGCTTCCGCCATTAAAATTTGGTCATCCTTCTTTTTTGGGTTGTGATGGGCGCAAGCAGATTCAAAAATAATAGGAGAAAAGCGATTCATGGCCTGGTTGTTAGTATAGAAACTAACCGGTAGTCCTTCTATTTTGCGATATTCCTCCAATTGTTTCACTAATTCCGCTTCTTTTATTTTCTTGGAGTCTATTTTTTTGGTGAAATCGAGCCATTTAGTTCTTTGTTTACCCATATTTTCGGTGCAATCTGAGTTCTCAGGACAACCTGGATTTTCGTGTTCAAAATCCTCTAAGGTTAAATTTTTTTTCTTTTTAAGCATTTCTAAGCGCTGTTCAGGTGTTAATTTTTCCGCCAAAACAGGAAGAGTGGAGAAGAGAATACAGAGAATGAGCATTTTTGATTGCATAAAGTGCCCTAAATTGAGATATAATAGGTTTATCTTATTTTATTATACTTCATAGTGATCACAAGGAGAGAAAATGAAGAAGCTAAAAAAATCTCGCGCTCCAAAGAAAGCGAAGACTAAAAAGAAATCTGGGGTCAAACTAAAGAGGCTTGCTCGTAAGAAAAAACTTCTAACTAACCACCCTGGTAAACACAGAAAGAAAAAACTCAAAAAAGCTAAAAAAATGTAAAAAAGGGCCCCAGTAATGGGGCCTTTTTTTTAGTTCCCGCTACCCCTAAAAACTTACAAACATTTACATCCCAATAACCACTGCTACTTACCCTCTGTAGTAAACAAAATCACTCAGCATTATAGGCACTGCACTTAAATAAATGTGGTACCATATATAGTGGTTTCGTCAAATTACTGACGTAAAAAAGACTATATATTGTGTTGACGAAAATCCCAATTCGCGAAATCATTTATTTATAGGAATAACAATTTTGATTGGTTTTCATCGAATACTAAATAGATAAAAATCCACACCCGAGACCAAGGAGAGCATCAGTGAAGATTAAACGAGTATTTACTAAGAAAGGTAAAAGTCCTTACATCAACCAAACTTTTGAAAAAAGAGTTAGTGACGTAAAAAATGTCGATGGATCAAAAAAATCGGCAATGGAGGCCACAGTTCCTAACACATGGTCCCAAGTAGCTGCTGACATTTTGGCGCAAAAATATTTTAGAAAAAAAGGCGTTCCTCAGACCAATGAAAAAGGTCAAGTAATTTTGGATGATAAAGGCAACCCTGTTCTTGGTGGTGAAACGGATGCTCGTCAGGTTTTCGATCGTCTTTCAGGATGCTGGACATCTTGGGGTGAAAAATACGGATACTTTGATTCAAAAGAAGATGCCCAAGCTTTCCAAGATGAAATCGCTTTCATGCTTTCGAATCAGATGGCCGCTCCAAACTCTCCACAGTGGTTCAATACTGGTCTCTTCACAGCTTATGGATTATCAGGTGCTCCTCAAGGTCACTACTATATTGATCCTAAAACAGAAAAATTAACGAAGTCGACTTCAGCTTATGAACGTCCTCAACCTCACGCCTGTTTCATTCAATCGATCAAAGATGATCTAGTGAATGAAGGTGGGATCATGGATCTTTGGAGCCGTGAAGCTCGTCTTTTCAAATACGGTTCAGGTACAGGAACAAATTATTCTAATATCCGCGGAAGTGGAGAAAAGCTTTCTGGAGGAGGATACTCTTCTGGTTTAATGTCCTTTCTAAAAATCGGTGACCGCGCAGCGGGAGCTATCAAGTCAGGTGGTACAACTAGACGTGCAGCTAAAATGGTATGTTTAGATTTAGATCATCCAGATATTGAAGAATTCGTGATGTGGAAAGTGAAAGAAGAACGTAAAGTGGCTTCTTTAGTAACAGGTTCAAAAATCTGTAAAAAACACATTGAAGCTATTTTTAAATCAATGACAGCTTCAACTCTTAACGGAGACGATAAATATTCAGCGAAAACTAATCCAGCTTTAAAACTAGCGTTGAAAGAAGCGAATAAAGATCTAGTGCCAATGAACTACGTTTCACGTGCCATTGATCTAGCAAAACAAGGTTACGAAAAAATCGAATTTGAAGTTTACGATACAGACTGGAACTCAGAAGCTTACAACACTGTTTCTGGCCAGAACTCAAACAACTCAGTTCGTATTTCGAACAAATTTTTTAAAGCTCTAGAAAACAATAGTGACTGGGAACTGATGAACCGCATGGATCAAAAAGTGGTGAAAACAGTAAAAGCACGCGAGCTTTGGAATAAGATCAACGAAGCAGCTTGGCAATGTGCGGATCCAGGCGTGCAATTCGATGACACCATCAATGAATGGCATACATGTCCAGAAGATGGACGTATCAATGCTTCTAACCCATGTTCAGAATACATGTTCTTAGATGATACAGCTTGTAACCTTGCTTCTTTAAACCTTGTAACATTTTTGGATCCTGTCACCAATATGTTCGATGTTGAGAAGTACATCCACGCTTGTGAACTTTGGACGACAGTTCTTGAAATTTCAGTTCTGATGGCACAATTCCCATCAAAAGAAATTGCCGAACTTTCATACAAATTCAGAACACTGGGATTAGGTTATGCCAATGTTGGTGCACTCCTTATGATTATGGGTGTTCCTTATGACTCAGAAAAAGGCCGCAACATCGCAGCTGCATTAACCGCCATTATGGGAGGAATCTCTTATAAGACGTCTGCACTTCTTGCGAAAGAACACGGAGCTTTCAAAGGTTATGAGAAAAACAAAGAGCACATGCTGAAAGTTATGCGTAACCACCGTCGCGCAGCTTACGCAGTGAAGTCTTCTGAGTATGAAGGTCTAACCATTACTCCACAACCGCTTAATCCAAAATTTGTAGATGCAAATTTAGTGAAAGCAGCACAAGTGGCTTGGGATGAGGCTTTAACTCTAGGTGAGAAACATGGTTTCCGTAATGCTCAGACCACAGTGATTGCTCCTACAGGAACAATCGGTCTGGTTATGGACTGTGATACAACTGGAATTGAGCCTGATTTCTCTTTAGTGAAATTTAAAAAATTAGCTGGTGGTGGATATTTCAAAATTATCAACCAATCAGTTCCAAGAGCGCTAACCACTCTTGGTTATAAACCAAAGGAAATCGATGCGATTTCGAAGTATGCAGTAGGACACGCAACTTTAGTTGGTTCTCCTGCCATTACTCATGAGCAATTAAGAGCAAAAGGATTTACAGATGAAAAGATCTCTATCGTTGAAGCTAACCTTGCTTCTGCTTTTGATATCACTTTTGCTTTCACACGCTACGGACTTGGTGATGATTTCTTAACTAAGACTTTAAAAATCTCGGAAGAGAAATTAAATGATCCAATGTTAAACGTATTAAAAGAAATCGGTTTCAGCGATGCTGATATCACGAAAGCGACAGACTATGTTTGCGGAACGATGTCGGTAGAAGGTGCTCCGTTCTTAAAAGAAGAGCACTTGGCGGTTTTTGATTGTGCTAATAAGTGTGGCCGTTACGGTACACGCTTCATTAGCGGTGAAGGGCACATCCGTATGATGGCCGCTGCTCAACCATATCTTTCAGGTGCTATTTCTAAAACCATCAACATGCCAAATGATTGTACGGTGAATGAAATCGCGAATGCTTACGAGCTTTCTTGGAAGCTGATGACAAAAGCCAATGCGATTTATAGAGATGGATCGAAACTATCTCAACCATTGAATGCAGCTGCGTTTGAAGACCTTGCCCTTATGGACATGGATACTCCTCAAACTGAGCAGATCATGAAAGTGGCTGAGAAACTAGTTGAGAAAGTGATCTATAAGGAACAATCGAAGAGAAAGAGTCTTCCAAACCGTCGTATGGGTTACACTCAGAAAGCCAACATCGCTGGTCACAAAGTGTACCTAAGAACTGGTCAGTATGATGACGGATCTGTTGGTGAAATTTTCATCGATATGCATAAGGAAGGAGCTGCTTACCGCTCACTTATGAACTGTTTCTCGATTGCGATTTCTCTAGGTCTTCAATATGGTGTGCCTCTAGAAGAGTTCGTTGATGCTTTCACTTTCACTCGTTTTGAACCAAACGGTGTAGTGACAGGTCACGATAACATTAAGATGTCGACTTCTGTGATTGACTATATTTTCCGTGATCTTGCTTGTCGTTATCTTGGTCGCTACGATCTAGTTCACGTTAAGCCAAGTGATCTAAAACCAAGTTCAATTCAGGATGAAGATCAAACAGAAGAAGAACCATTATTAGCGATAATGGATAGTGAAGTTCACCACGCTGACGGCCAAGTAAGTGTTCAAACTCAAGCAGTTTACACTAAAGAAGCAGATTCAAAGATGGTGGTCGAAGCGAAGAAGCGCCAAGTGGCAAAGATGAAAGGTTATGAAGGGGATGCATGCCCTGAATGCCAAAGCTTTACACTGGTAAGAAATGGATCATGTTTGAAGTGCGATAGCTGTGGTTCAACTACAGGCTGTTCGTAAATCATAACCCCCCGTTAGTGCTAAAAGAAAGAAAAGGCTCCGTAAGGAGCCTTTTCTATTTTAGAAGCTGGGGAAGAACACCTTCATAAAAAGCATCTAATAACATATTGTGAAAAGGTCTATACAAAAAGTTGTCGCGGAATTTTGAATCACTCTTATAAAATGTTTCATGGCGAATGCGCACTTCATCGCGAACTTGGTCAAAGTGAATTTTTTGAAAACCGTTCGACTTATTGTTGGCAAGGTAACTAAAAGTAAAAGTTCTCTGTTCATGATTGATATCCGTCACGACAAAAGCGACAGGAATTTTTTTGTCATTGGTGATGGTTAAGTTAAGCACGAAAATTTGTCCTACATTAACGGAAGGAATTCCGGCTTCCGCATTTTTACGGGTGTAG
>JBEIOQ010000016.1:0-27056 GCA_040377495.1 Halobacteriovoraceae bacterium | reverse complement strand
TTGATTATTTTAAAAGGGTGGACCAATTCTTCTGTATCATTTTCAAGGTCTACTAAAATTTTAATATCAGCATCCCCAATTTGACTACGGTAGGGAATACCAATGACGGCTTCAAAAAGATTGTCAGCTTTTTTATAGAAAGGAAAAAGAATGGTCTTCACTGAACCATCAATTTGGTTCAGGGTTAATTCACCTTTTAAGTTTGCTTCTTCCAATATTTGCTCAGCCGGAAACTCTAATTTTAGGATACCAGCGTTCCCGTGGTAGAGGTTAGAGTTATTAGAAAGGGTTATTTTCACGGACTTTTCGGCCTGCTGGTCAGCTAGGGCCACACTTCGGCTAGTTGACGGATTTCGGCCAACTTGCGAACAAGAAACAAAGACATAGGCGAATAGAAGAATTAAAAGTCTCTTCATACCCCCTACTTTTCGGTCCTTTTGGCCCTTTTCCTTAGGAGAAATCCCTTAACTTTTGTTTGCTTTTGTCGTTGTCAAAAACCCTTAATTTTTGGTATGTTGGGCCAAACAAAAGGACTTAACATGACACAAAATCTTCGTAACATCGCGATCGTAGCCCACGTTGACCACGGTAAAACAACCATGGTGGATGAATTATTAAAACAATCGGGTGTGTATGCTGCTCACGAAACAGCAACAGAAAGAGTAATGGACTCTGGAGATCTTGAAAAAGAACGCGGAATTACCATTACTGCGAAGAACTGTTCTATTCAATGGAAAGGCACCAAAATTAATCTTCTCGATACCCCAGGTCACGCCGACTTTGGTGGGGAAGTTGAACGTTCTCTCATGATGGTGGATGGAATTCTTCTTCTCGTTGATGCTTCTGAAGGTCCACTTCCCCAAACTCGTTTCGTTCTAACCAAGGCGCTTGAACGTCGACTAAAAATTGCTGTTTGTATTAACAAAGTCGATCGTCCAGATGAGCGTATCGATGAAGTGAAACATGAAATTGAAAACTTATTTTTAGAATTAGTAACCATGCTTGATATGCATGATTACGATTTAGATATTCCTATTCTCTATGCTTCAGGACGTGCTGGTTTTGCTGGTCACACACCTGACATTCGCTCAGGAAATATGCATCCTATGCTCGACTTTATTGTCGAGTTCTATCCAAGTCCGAAAGTTTTAGAAGGAGAAGGTCTTCAACTTCTGGTTTCTAACTTAAGCTACTCTAACTATCTTGGGGTTCTCATGGTAGGAAGAATTCAACGTGGTGAAATCCAAATGAATAAGCAGGCACTTTGGATTGGTAAGGAAGGAAAACCAAAAACTTTTAAAGTGGCTTCTATTCAAATGTATGAAGGTCTAAAGCAAGCTACGGTTGAAACAGCAAGTGCGGGCGAAATCGTGATTGTTTCAGGATTTCCTGATGCTCAGATTGGTGACACTATTTGTAGTACAGATAAACCCGAAGCTCTTCCAAGAATTGAAGTTGAACCACCGACAGTCGCGGTTCAAGTTTCAGTAAGTACTTCTCCATTGTCTGGCAAAGAAGGAGAATATCTAACTTCCCGTCGTCTGGAAGAATTCTTACAAGATGCTACTCGTAAAAACGTGGCCCTAAAATTTGAAGGAACCGAAGATCCAAAAGTGTTCACTCTTAAAGGAAGAGGGGAGTTACAGCTGGCCATCGTATTTGAAGAAATCCGTCGTGCTGGTTTTGAGCTTATGGTTTCACGTCCGAATGTTCTTTTTAAAGATGATGAAAATGGAAATAAACTAGAACCTTTCGAGAGAGTAGTTCTGGATGTTCCTAGTGATGCGACAGGAGCTGTGACTGATAAATTAAACCAACGTAAAGCAAAAATGGAAAGCATGATGCCACTGGGTGATACCAGAACCAGAATGGAATTTACCGTTCCATCACGCGGTTTGATTGGTTACCGCTCTATTTTTCTTACAGATACAAAAGGTCAAGGCCTTATGTCTTCATACTTTGTTGGTTATGAACCTTATGTTGGAAAAATGTTAGGCCGTACTAATGGTGCTCTAATCTCAGACCGTGCTGGTAAAACGACTCCATACGCTCTTTTCAATCTTCTTTCTTCAGGAAAACAATTCGTGAAGCCAGGTGAAGAAGTTTATGAGGGAATGGTAGTAGGTGAAAGTACACGTAACAATGATTTAAACTTAAACGTTGTTCGTGAAAAACACTTAAGTTCTGTTCGTACTGCAGGTAAAGATGAAAATATTATTCTTCCACCAATCCCAGAAAGAACTTTAGACTGGGCATTGGCTTGGATTGATGATGATGAGTGGGTTGAAGTAACTCCTAAAAATATCCGTATTCGTAAGAAAGAACTTTCAGGCAATAAACGTACAGTTATGCGCTAATGAAAAAGGGCCTCTATTTAGAGGCCCTTTTTATTCTCCTCCGCCCAGATATAGACTCACTTTCTCCCTTCTTAAAAACGACCTAAATCCTTAAAACATCGAAAAACCTCAAGATTTACTCAAGTACTTAGCTCCTTCTTCCGATAAGCAGTAAAATAGCTTGAGAGGGCATTATGAAAAAAACTCTTTTAGTAACCTTCCTTTTAATGAGTGCATTAGCTCACGCAGGTGAAAGTCAGTTTAAAAATTTCAATCAGGCCCTAATCCAAAATTTACATAATGATGTGAATGAAATTTCACGTTTTATAAAGAAAAAAGATGTAAAAAAAGCTACACGTTTACCTGCCAGTGAATTGTCGGATGTAAGAAAACTCCGCGCTACAATGCAAGACACCGCAAGATTGATTGTCGATAAGCCGCGTGTTTTTGAGAGATCAAAAGTCTCAACCTACGAAATTGATCAGATTAGAAATTTTGACTACAAAAACTATTATGTTAACGGATTAAGTAGTTTTTAACTTTCCCAAAAATTAAATTCACCTAAAATAGATTCAAATCCAATTTAAGGAGTGAATCTATGCTTAATTTAAATAAAGACATTTTACTGGGCAAATGGAAAGAAGTGAAAGGCGAGCTTCAAAAGAAGTGGGGCATACTTTCTGATGATGAACTTGAGAAGGTTAAAGGCAATGTGACTGCCTTAGTTGGTTTACTTCAGCAAAAGTTAGGCATCTCTAAAGAAGAGGCCCAAAAAAAACTAGAAGAGACGATAGGTACACTTGCCATGAAGGGCCTTGAGCTTAAGGGCACGCTGGAAGATCATGGTAAAAAAGCATTGAAAACAGCGAATACAGTTTTAGGTGAAGTAAAATCCAAATTAAAAAAATAAAAAAGGGCCCCTGAGGGCCCTTTTTTTAGTTCTTCATTAATTTATCAAAAATATTTATGGGAAGAGGGAAAAAGGTCGTCGACTTGCTGGTACCGACTGAGATTTCTCTCATGGTATCTAAGTAACGAAGTGTGATTGCATCTTTTTGTTCACCTAAAATCTTAGCTGCTTCAGCTAATTTAATTGAAGCTTCAAGTTCACCTGAAGCAGAAATAATTTTCGCTCTCTTCTCTCTTTCTGCTTCTGCCTGGCGTGCCATGGCCTTTTGCATATCTAGTGGAAGATCGATCGCTTTAATTTCTACCGTAGAAACTTTAACTCCCCATGGTTCAGTTAATTCATCAAGGATGGTTTGTAGTTTCGCATTGATCGTATCTCGTTGAGAAAGAATTTCATCGAGTTCGTATTGGCCTACCACTGAACGAAGAGTCGTTTGAGCAATTTGTGAAGTTGCCATAAGATAGTTTTCAATACTGATAATAGCCAACTCAGGATTGTGAACTTTGAAATAAACCACACCGTTCACTTTGAGCGTGACGTTGTCACGAGTAATAATATCTTGAGATGGAACATCCATCGTCACAGTTCTTAGGTCAACTCTTTGCATTCTTTCTAATCCAGGGATTAAAATAATAAGTCCAGGTCCACGAACTCCAGCAAAACGTCCTAAACGGAAAACGACACCACGTTCATACTCTTGCAGAACTTTAACGGTAGAGAAAATGACAAAACCGAGAAACAGAATCAATGGTAATGATGCAAACATAACTAACCTCGTGGTTTGATTTCTAATATAAGAGAGTCTTTTATTTGTTGAATAATTTCAACTTCATCATGTAGTTGAAAACGATATGTGCTTTGTGCTTTCCAAATCTCACCTTGAAATTTAATCGTATAATGATAAGGAGCCACTGTGTTTTCGCTGGTTAAAATGGTCGCAGTCTTTCCAGCAAAATCAAAAAAATCTCGACGATGATTTTTTTTAGAATCTTTTTTTAGCCACCAAAAGAGGAAAGAAAAACTAATGGCAAAGGCAATCCCTGAACTCCAGATAATTGATTGTTTGAAACCATCCAGTTCATAGGGGGAAATATAGATGTGGTAGAATCCAAGGCATAAGGCAATTATGCCCATAATGGATAAAAGACCATAGCTCACAATAAATAATTCAAATAACAAAAATAAAAAGCCTAAGATAATTAAGGTTGTTTCTTCTTGTCCTGCTGGGAGATATGTATAGATGATGCTGGTTTGCATGTTGAGACTATAACTTAGTCAGTTAGGAAAAACCAGAGTGACAAGCTGAGAAATTGGAGATAAATAGAAACTTCGGAGTAAATTTATGAACAGCACAAAGATCTACTTAAGTACTATTTTAAACCCTCAAACAGATACAAAATGTGATTATTACGCAGATGGCGCACTGGTCGTAAAAAACGATAAAATAATCAAGATTGGAAATGCTTTACAAATCATTAAAGAGTACTCAGGTAAGAAAGATGTCATTTATGTTGATTGCATGGATTCAGTCATGCTTCCAAGTTTTTTTGATATGCATTTTCACTGGGTTCAAGATGATGTTAGGGAAATGCCGAAAGATAATCTATTAGAGTGGTTAAAGAATTATACTTGGCCTTATGAAGCGAAATTCAAAAACAAAGCTTACGCGGAGAAAAAGGCTCATGAATTTTTCTCTCGTTTAATTGCTACGGGAACATTAGGCGGCGCTTGTTATTCATCTCTCCATGAAACTGCGCTGATAGAGGCTTTTAAGCATGTTGTCGGTGACTTCGTTATTGGAAATGTGCTTATGACCATGAATTCGCCAGACTATCTTTCAGAGACCAAAACACAAGCCGTTAACAAAGTAAAAAAATTCAGCTCTAAATATAAGAATCGATATGCGATGACTCCTCGTTTTGCTATCACCACTCATATGGAGGTGATGCAAGAAGGAGCAAAATTAGCGAAGAAAAATAAAAGCTTTATGCAAACTCATTTGTCTGAGACAAAAAATGAGATTGATTTTGTGCTATCTCTTTTTCCAGGGCACAAAACATATACCGATATCTATCATAAAGCGAAAATGCTTTCTGCCAAGACGATTATGGGACATGGAATTCATTTAACGAAACCTGAGTTGCAACTTTTGGCGAAGACAAAAACAGTCATTGCCCATTGTCCGACTTCTAATGCTCCTTTGAAAGAAAAGGGACTTGGCTCAGGCCTATTTGATTTTGCTCAAGCGGAAAAAATGAAAGTTCGCTGGGCTTTAGGTAGCGATATCGGTGGTGGGCCATATTTATCGATGTTTGATGTTATGCGATCTTTTGTGGATCAGAATAAAAAAAATAAAAAAGCTACTTATGTGAAAGCTCTTTATCGTTCTACCTTGGCGGGAGCGGAAGTTCTGGAAAAAGGTAAACTGTCTGGCAATTTGAATGTAAAAAAGCAAGCGAACTTTATTCTGTGTCCGAAACCAAAGGGCAAGCTTTTAGACGCAGAATCTGTACTTAAAGCCTTAATTCACCCTTATCGTAAGACTCGTCATGAGTATGATTATCTCCCGACAAATGTATTCTACCAAGGTGAACAATTACTTTAATTCTAGAATGACAGGGCAATGGTCTGAGCCATGGACCTTATCCTGGATGTAGGCTCGTTTAATTTTTGGACCTAGTTTTTTAGACACAAAAAAGTAGTCAAGCCTCCAACCTACGTTCTTGTTTCTGGCATTGGCCCGATAACTCCACCAAGTGTAAGCGTCTTTTTTTTCCGGATGGAGACTCCTAAAGCTATCTATAAATCCATCTTTAATAAATTTTGTTACCCAGTCTCTTTCAATAGGAAGAAATCCAGTGACGTCTTCATTTTGCTTAGGCCGTTTCAGATCAATCGCCTGATGAGCGATATTGAGGTCTCCACATAAAATCACAGGCTTTTTCTTTTCAAGCTTTTTTAAATGGATATGGATTTTTTTACAGTATTCCATTTTGTAAGGAACGCGGACGTTATCATTTTGCCCATTTGGGAAATAGGCATTGCAGAGGTAGTAGTCCTTGAACTCTAATGTGAGCACTCTGGCTTCGATGTCAAATTTTTTTACTCCTAAGCCTTCAATAATTCGCAGAGGTTTTTCTTTAGAAAAAATGGCTAAACCTGAGTAACCTTTTTTCACACCTGAATAATAGTATTGATTAAATTTTTTTATTCGTTTAAGTTCATCAGGAATTTCTTCCACTACGTGATGTTGAAATTTTGTTTCTTGTAAACAGATGACATCGCAGTTCTCTTTTACAAGCCATTTTACGAATCCTTTTTTAACGCACGCCCTAATACCGTTCACATTCCACGATGCAAGCTTTTTTTTCATAAAAAAATTTTCCTTGTATTTTTTTTTTCTAAATTATATTAAAATTTTTTTACAAAGGGTGAACCTTTCTCATGACATTTTAAAAAAACCTGTTATATTGATGAACCCAATATACACTTTCTAGAGGAGAAAACATGCGTTGTTTCGAGAATATTGCTAAGCTAATTAGAACTAAAAGAATCAACCATACTAAAGGATATTCTCAATCTGAATTGTCAAACTTATTAGGTTATAAAAACGGCCAATTTATTTCTAACGTAGAAAGAGCACTTTGTAGTATTCCACTAAAAATGTTACGTAAAGTTTCTGAAGTTCTTGATATTTCACCAGATGAATTAAAGGAAGCGATTCTTAAAGACCAAGAAGCGACTCTTAACAATTATCTTAAGATTGCTGACAAAAACGCTGCTATCAAAGCTATTAACAATGCCGAAACATTGACTTCTGCTGCGCCAAAAGCAACAGGAACTCATTTTTAATTCTATTTTGATTAAATAAAATTTTGCATAAAAAAAGGGAGCTAAATGCTCCCTTTTTGCTATTCGTGTAATGTAATAAACGTTTTAGAGGCCTTTGAGACGTTTGTAGTCTTCAATTGATCCAACACTTTCTTCCGTGTCTTCTTGAAAGCTTTGTTTTTGTGTTTGAAGATAATGTGGATCTTCAAACGGAGCTTCTGGTGGAGTATCACTTAAACCACTGTAAAGACCGTAACTTGGTTTAGGAGCATCAGGTTTAATCAATTCTCTATTTTGAGAATAAGTTGTATCAAATCCATACATTTCAATTTTCTTTAGTAGGAATTCTTTTTTCCATGGTTCCAGATTATCTTCCCAACGTCGAACAGCTTCTAGTGTTCGATAAAAATTGTCTTCTAGTTTACGTATTTGATTATCATCTGCGGTGTAATAGAGATCATAATACTTCCGTCTAGCATTCACATGCTCTTGCATTAGATTCTCATAGCGATCAAAAATTGCATCGACACCGTTCTTTGGACGATTGGGTGCTTGCTGCTGATGGTGACCATGCTGTGGACGTCTATGGTTGTTGTTATGGTGACGTGGTCCTTGTCCTTGGTGAGGATGACGGGGTCCACCACCACCTTGGCCTTGTCTTTGTTCCCCAGGTTGCCCTTGGTTATTTGGGTGTGGTCGACGGTTCTGATGATTTTGGTTATGGTGTCTCTGATTTGGTCTTTGGCCGTCTCTCTGACCATCTCTAGGGCCCTCAGATTGCCCCTGGGAAGGTTGATTTCCCCCTTGAGCCTGCTGGCCTCCCTGACCTTGCTGGTTAGGGTTAGGACCTCGGTTAAAACCTCGGTTAGGACGACGGTTATGGTGATGGCGGCGATTGCCCCCACCTTGACCCTGACCTTGTCCCTGCCCCTGTCCTGGGCCTCTTTGGTTATTATTCGGGTTACCTGAATTATTATTCTGGCCGTTACCCTGGCCACCGTTTGAATTATTTGATTGTTCCATAGCGGAATTTTCCTTCTATAACAAAATGCATCGACATGGGATTATAACAAAAAGTTTGTGAATGTACGAGATCTATTAGCTAATCTACGAGTTTTTGGCTAAACTTTTGTTAAATTTCAAACCATTATTTTCACATAATTTAGGAGAACTTTTATGACTAAAAAACGAGTTAAGGTTGCGGTAACAGGAGCAGCTGGACAAATTGGTTATGCTCTACTTTATAGAATTGCTTCAGGTCAAATGTTTGGCCCTGAAACAGAAGTGGAATTACAACTATTAGAACTTGAAGCTGCTCTTCCAGCACTTGGCGGTGTCGCAATGGAGTTAGACGATTGTGCTTTTCCTTTACTGAAAAATATCGTTTGTACTTCTGACGTCAATGTCGCGATGAAAAATGCCAACTGGGCCCTTTTAGTTGGGGCAGTTCCACGTAAACAGGGAATGGAGAGAAATGATCTACTGAAAATTAACGGTGGGATCTTTGCTCCTCAAGGAAAAGCGCTCAATGACAACGGCGCTGATGATGCTCGCGTTTTAGTTGTTGGAAACCCATGCAACACAAACTGTTTGATCGCAAAATCTCATGCTCCAAGAATCAATCCTAACAACTTTTATGCGATGACGATGTTGGATGAAAATCGTGCGCGTACTCAGTTAGCGAAAAAAGCTGGTGTTGATATTACGGCCATTTCTAATATGACAATTTGGGGGAACCATTCAGCAACTCAATACCCAGATTTCTATAATGCTAAAATCAACGGAAAATCAGCAGCAGAAGTGATTACTGATCAAGAATGGCTCAAAACAACTTTTATTGCCACAGTTCAACAGCGTGGAGCTGAGATCATTAAAGCACGTGGTCTTTCTTCAGCAGCTTCAGCTGCCAACGCCATCGTAGACTCAGTTTACAACCTTACTCACGATACTAAAGCAGGCGAAACATTCTCTATGTGCGTGAATTCTAACGGCGAATATGGTGTAGAAAAAGGCCTTATCTTCTCTTATCCATGTCGTACAGAAAATGGAAAACTAAAAGTCATTGAAGGCGTGAAACACAATGATTTCGGAGCAGATAAGTTCACGAAAACCCATGAGGAACTTAAAGGTGAAAGAGATGCTGTGAAATCTCTAGGCCTGATCTAATTTTTAGTTGTCAAAACGGCACAGCTCATCATAAAGAATGCTCATTAATTCAGACTTTTATAAGGAAGAACAATGAGCATTCTTAATACTCAAGACAAAATTAAATTATCTGGTTTTAACAATCTCACTAAAATTCTTTCTTTTAACCTTTATGATTTTTGTATCGCTCTCAATGACAAACAAAAAGAACAGTACATCAATTACATTAACGAAAAATACAATGCTCGAAAAATTACAGAAATTTCTCGTAATATCGTAAACATCATCGAAGCGAATATTTTGAATGAATCAGCGCAGGACTATGAACCAGTGGGTGCTTCAACCATGACTCTCATGAGTGATATCAAAGGTGGAAAGTGGGATGATAAACCAACACCACAGTATAGCGCTCATTTAGATAAATCGCATATTACTTCTCATACATATCCTGATGCTTCAGATCCTCAAGGGATTTGTACCTTCCGCGTGGATATCGATATCGCGACTTGTGGAGATATTATTCCTCTGAACGCGATTAACTACTTATTCGAATCTTTCGAATGTGACGTCGTTTACATCGATTACGTGGTTCGTGGTTTTACTCGTACTGCTGACGGAAAGAAAATTTACTGTGATCATTATTTCAACTCAATCCAAGATTTCATCAAACCAGAAATCTTATCTAATTATCAATATCGTCAAGATGTGAATCTGGCGAACGACAACATTTGGCAAACTAAGCTCATGGTGAAGGATTTCTCTGCAGACAGATATTTAATGGATGCAGCGGATATGAAAAATCCAATCGTCACAGACAAAATGAAATTGTTAAAACAAGAGATGAGAGAAGTCTTTCACTTAAACTAATTTCTAATTGCTCTGATCCCAATATTTCGTGGTGATACTACTTCGTCGAAGTATTCAATCAGTTCGGTTTTAAATCCATTTTCTTCCAGATAGATGGCGCGGTCGAGAAGTAAATACATTTCCAGCGAGCGTCCATAGATTCCTCTCAAGATTCCCGACAAAATCATCTTTTTTATCATGCGTGAGCGATCTTTATCGTGAAAGAAATAATTCAATGATTCTTCCGAATCTGGACATTCAAGGTTGAGTCGTTTCATTTGCTCAAATGCATAAGATGAAAAATCTCCATGATAATGTTTTTTATGAGAACTGCCTAAACTTTGAAATTCTTTGATTCCCATCACTTCATAGAGATAGATGTGAAAAGCATAACGATAATTTTTAACCATGTTTTTATATTGAAAATGCCAGTCACCAACTTGTCGGTGAGCGTTGGTGGCGAGCGACAGAGCATAAAGATTCAAAGAGAGATGTGGCGAATTTTTAGCGTGAGTTGAAATGTTATAAGTTTCATTTTTTGAGATTTTGTAATAGCAGCATCCAAGATTAATCAGGGCACCTGCTTGGCCTTTAATCGCCAAATCAAAATGAGTGTTGGCGAGATCGCCGCAAGTATGAAGACCAAGTGATAAAGACTCAGGAGTAAAGAGAGAGGCCAGATGGGGATTTCCCAATTCCAATTTTGAATTGATGTAGTGAACCAGAGGGGCATTCTTTTTTTGATTTTTTCGATTTCTCTCGATTCCCGTTTTTTGAAGAGCAGGATCCATGTCAATCGAAGTTACAGGATGAAAATAATGATTGGTGATCGCCTGAGCGATTTTTCCAATACCACCTCCAATGTCCACCACTGTTTTAAGCTGATTTTCTTTCATCATCTTATCTACTTCAGGAGCGAGTGTTTCTATTTCGTATTGTTTTTTCGGTTTGATATGAAGAAAAGTGAAAGCATCGAAAGTGTTTTTTTCTTCCTTGTGAAAGAGGGCGAGCTTACAAAGGTTATTAAATTCGTTTCCATGGGCGCGTAAGCTTTCTGGGATAGATGGATGATCAAAATTCTTCATTTCTAGTTGCAACAGGACATCTTCCGGAGCTTGTTCTAAAAATTCTAGCCAATCTTGGCGATAATAATCGAAGGGATGAGGGTATTGCATCAGGATTTCGTTTTCCCAGATGCCTGCAAATGGTGTAAGCTTTTCAGTAATTAAATTAAATCTTTCTCTTAAGTTCACTTTTAGGTTGTAGCAAAAAAGAGTTTTTATGACAAAAAGAGTTTCTATTTTTGGGCTAGGGCGATCAGGTATTTCGGCGCTTAAGGCCAGCCTCAAGCTAGGTTACGATACTTATGTTGTAAATCAAGGGGCACCCTCGACCTGGGAGAACTTTAAAGAGGTTTCAGGGCTTATCCCAGCCAGTCATCTAGTGGAACAAGACCGCGCAGAGACAACATTTGCCTATAGTGATCTTATCATTATCAGCCCAGGAATTCCTTCTACACATAAAATCTTAAAAGCAGCTATGGATAAGAATGTTCCTATCCTCTCTGAAATTGAATTTGGTCTTCAGTTTACCAATGCCCCTGTGATTGCGATTACGGGCACGAATGGGAAAACCACCACCACCACCATGATTGGTGAAATGCTTAAGCACAATGGAGTAAAACCTTTTGTCTGTGGAAATATTGGTACTCCGGTCTGTGATCTTGCCTTAGATTCAACTAAATATGATGTAATCGTTATGGAAGTTTCTAGTTTTCAATTAGAAACCATTAAAGACTTTCATCCTTATGTCGCGCTCATTTTAAATATTACTCCTAATCATGGTGAACGTTATGAAGGAGTGAAAGATTATGCTCAGGCCAAATACAATATCACCAAAAATATGCAGCCAGAGGATCATTTAATTTTTCATGGGAATAATCAAGCGATTCAAAATTGGTCACAAAAAATTAAAACGACGAAGCATCCCTATTTGGAAAATAAAGTCGAGTATGAATTGAAAAAACAATTTGATCTAAGCGGCTTTCGTCTCGTTGGAAGTCATAATCTCTATAACCTCTATTGTGCCACTTTGGCGGTGAGTTTGATGGGATTGAAGTTGAATAAAGATATGGTGCCGGGGATTCAAAAAACTATCAATGAATTTTCCGGAGTACCCCACCGTATTGAGTTTGTAGGAGAGTTTAAGGCAGGTAAAGTTTATAACGACGCTAAAAGTACCAACATTCTTTCTACCCTCACGGCGATTCGCTCCTTTCAAGGAGAAAAGGGCCTGTACTTAATCCTAGGAGGAAAGAAGAGGGGGAACAACGATTCTCTCGCAGCCTACATCCCAGAGTTTAAAAAATACGTTAAGAAAATCATCCTGGTAGGTGAGACAGAAGAGATGCTTTATCAGGAATTAAAAGCTGATCTTGATGTCGTAAAAAAAGGAACCTTTGAGGAAGCGTTGAAGTTTTTTAAAAGTGAGGAGTCTAGAGGGGTTTTGCTTCTGTCTCCATCCTATCCTTCGTTCGATCAATTCAAAAACTATGGACATCGTGGAGACACGTTCAAGGAACTGGCAAGAAAGATTCTTACTTAGTCTGAGAGTAACTTGCAGGCACTCTCGTGTGCGTCTTCGTTGGTGAACCAGCCACCACTGGATCAATCAGCATTGCTTTCAAAAGAAAGATCCCTAGAGCGCCGAAGATAAATGTAGTTAAGTTTTTCATTTGTTCCCTTAAAGAATTTCATTTCAGTTACTCGAGGTTTAGTATCGGACCGAAAACTGAAACTCTTTAGTCAAATTTTAGTTTAGATTAGGAAAAAGTGTTATTCTGAGGCTTTGGGAGGGGATTGAGCACACTTTCCCTAGGGAAACTGCCTTGAAACCTTGGCATTCTAAGTTATTAAAAATAATTCAGAGGGAAAAATGTTTAGTGAGTAATATTCCAAGTATCGCTGAGAACTGTGTAGTGATCGTGGAGAGCGTTCTCAGAAATTGCTTCACGATGATAGTGATTAACAGTTTTGGTGCTCGTTGAATACTGACGGTTTTGGAATTTTTTATTATTAATCATAGGGGTGGTTAATTTCACTCCAATACTTGAGCCTGGAATAGAGAGTAAAATTTTATTGGAAAGGGCATGAGGTGTATTGTTGCTGAGGCTGACCATTTGTAAGTTGACTCCCGAATTGCTTGTGTACCATTTCGTGATAACATCGGGCTGCCAAGTGTTATAGAGTCCATCATAAAAAATAATTCGATCAACTCTTTCCGCCGCATTTCCATTTTCTTTTTTGGTGACATCGGTAATCGTTCTCACTAAAGCTCTTCCACCGCCTGAGTGAGCACTGAGGGTGATAGGGTATTTGGCAATTTCTAGAGGTAAGTCAGCGTGGTGGGCCACTTGTTCAATGAATTGTTGAAACGCTTGAGCTCCAACGTAGTATTCATCATAGGTCGCGCAATTGCCTGTACTCTTAGGAAAAATATTAATGCTTTTTCCTTGGCACATATTATTCACTAAACCAAAATTTAAAACCATGGAATGAATGCTCGATTCATATTGAGGGAGTTTACCTAGAATATGGCCATGAAAATGAACATTTAATCGATTAAAGTCTTTGGGTATATAAACGCTAACTTTTTCTTTGTAACTGGGAATAAAACCTTCACACAATTGCATCGAGCAATCATTCAACACTAAAGTCTCACATTGAAAGCGGCCTTCATCTTGTTGACTGACTTTACGATTGGTTTCATTTTTTTTCGGAAAGAGGATCTGATTTACTTTTTTATTCAGGTTAACGAAAGTCTTGTCCGCTTCAGCGGCTTGAGAAGATGTCAGGGTAATAAAGAGTAAAAAAAGTAATGAGCTTTTCATGCAATTCCTCATCCCATTTTAGAGGGAAATTGGCCACATGGAAAGTTAGAAACGATCTAGGAAATTTTGGATCACTTCGTCAGAGAAATCAGTAGTAACGACTGCATCTCGAACTACTTGTTTTTCCGATTCTGTCAGGGGAAGGTTTTTCTTTTTACCAATCCAGCCGTTATTCCACGGGTATTCACTTTTGATCGGTGATAGGTGACCTAGTTTGACTCCATTGTAGATTGTATTGGCATAACTAGGATAACCTTTTTCTTGTACACATTCTTTGAGTCTTAGATCAGCAACATCACGAGCTTGAATCGTTCCCCCGGCCCAATAATAGATGTCATGTTCAATACAACAATCTCTCCAAGCAGTAGGATTTTCCTTAGTTCCTTCTTTATACATCGTACAGTAATCCGTAGTGAAAGAACGGAGTTCATAGGCATGAGCAGTGAAAGATAAAAGAAGTGTGAGCAAATATGTCATACTATAAGTCTAAACAGTTCAGCTTATGCCTGTCTATGTGATGTAAGAATTTAGCAGTTGAGCGAATTACTCCGAGATTCTTTGAGCGCCGTGGATGATATCGTTCTCATTATGATAAAGGGCAAAGCCAAAACGTAGTCGATTACCACGAAAGTCGGTCAGAACACCTTTTTGTGTCAGCTTATGAGAAAGCTCTTTCGTGGCTTCATTTGTAGGAAGCTTGAAAGTGAGAAAGTGCCCATGGTGGTTAAGGTCACGGTGAACAAGCTGTTCTAAATGTAAAATGGGATGAGATAAGTTTTTTAAAAAAACTCTTTGCAAGTTTTGAACATAGGCATGAATGCTGGCCACTGTGAGATTTTCTTTTTGAAAAAGATTTAAAGATGCTCTCAAACGATAGATCCCTGAAGGATCAAATGTTGATCCCATAAAACGAAAATAATCTTGATCGTAGGAAACATTTTTTTGATCACTTTCAAGAGTAGAGAAGCTGGCAAACCAACCGGTATAGATTGGACGGAGAGTAGAACTTTTAGGTGAAACCATGAAGCAAGCACCTTCTCCTCCTTGAGCATATTTATACCCACCTGCCATATAATAAATTTTACCTTCAAGTGTTGAAAGGTCAGTAGGCACACACATAAAACCATGATAGCCGTCTAAAACAAAAAGTGTTTCTTTGGGAGTTAGGCTCACCAATTTTTCAATGTTGCTGAGAATAATACCAGAGTTGAAGAAAACCTGGCTTAAAAAAACCATATCGTATTTTTCATTTTTTAATTTTGTTTGCAGACGTTCATCTAATGTTTGGAAAGGTTCCGTAGGTACTAGATCGAGCACCAATTTACCTGTTTCCTGAAGACGAAGTGATTGCCGACGAAAACTATGAAACTCACTATCGGTAGAGAGGATACGTACTGGTTTAGACCAATCCAAGGCCGATAATAATCGCACAAAAAGTTCATGTGTATTAGGAGCAAAACTAATGCATTCAGGTTGGTTTAAATTTAAATTCTTCGCAATTAATTTTTGCGTTTCTGGAATGACTTCACCAAAAATATGTCCCCATTTTTCGTCAGAGAAACGAGCTGAGTCGTCCCAGTATTGGAGGTGTGCTTCGCGAGTGACATCAGGCCAGAAATGGTGGCTGTGGGCCGCCATATGAATTTTATCTCCATGATTTTTTAAAAAATGGGTATAAAATTTTTTATACATGATTAATTCCAAAATTTAATTTGTTCGCAATTTCTTCCGGCAAAATAGGGCGCATACTACGTGGAATTAAAAACGTCGAAAGATTAAATAAATCTGGATAAGCGCGGTTATTGTCAGCAGCTGATTTTAAATATTCATGACCTGAAGATCCACCAGTCCCGATTTTGGTTCCCAGTAATCGGTGGGCCATAATGGCATGACGATATCTCCAAGTAGTAAACCCTTCGTCGATATCGATGAGGTTCGTAATTACACGATAAGGAAGAGCGAGAAGGGGTTCATCTCTATACAAACTAATAAATAAGGCGGCGAGAGTGGCCTTATGAGAAAGTTGGCGTTTGCCTTCTTTTAAGAGTTGATTATGGATATCAACCTTAAACAGACTTTCGAAAGTGTTTTTCGTCATTTCTAATTGTTTTAACTGTAACTCAATTTCCTCTGCAGAAAGAGTTTTGTTATTCTTAATGGTCAGCGCATCTTTTGTGAGCATGGTATAAACTTGTTTTTGATAGTCTTGCCAAAAAGTAAAATGGGGATCGTTAAAAAGAGGAAAACGGCATAGCCATGCATCGAGCAGATCCAACAAACTTTTCTTTTCTTCTTCATCTAAAAGAACTTTTTGATGTTCTGGTTTTAGACGGGTTAAAAACATTGATTTTGCATACTGCACACGATGTTTAAGTTTTAGTCCCATTTTCATTTCGACCAAACGAAATTGGATGCTTTGGAAACCTGAGGCAGGGGTCAAATGGTCACGAAAATCCATAAAATCGAGTGGGGTCATGGTTTCAATAATTTTCAGTTGGTCATTTAAAACTTTTTGAATTTCGTGGATGCGGGAAAGTCTGGCCACCACCTTACCCATGGCCTTTTCCGGCACCTGATTTTGATCAAAAATATCGATGACAGAGTCTAACTCATGGAGAATCTGCTTAAACCACAGCTCATAGACTTGGTGTATAATAATAAAAAGGGTTTCATCATGGGCCTCAGACTTGGGTTTTTGACTGGAAAGTAGCTGATCTAGGCCTAAATAATCACCATAATAGACGTTTGACATAGAGAGGTATCCCTTTAGTTTTGAGGTATTTTTTACTATAGTTATTCCAGAACTTTTTTTAAAAGGCGAGTACAAATGAGTCAAAAATTTTCTCTACCGAACGAACAAATTATTCAAAATATTAAAGATCTCCAAGCTTTCATGAAAAAAGAGGGTTTAGATTACTTTTATGTTTCAAGTTTTGACCCTTATCTTAATGAATATGTTCCCTTGGTAAATAACCACCGTTATTACATTACTGGTTTCAACGGATCGACGGCAGAGACACTTGTTCCGGTCTCAGGAAAAGTAAAATTGTATGTAGATGGTCGTTATCATGAACAAGCTGATTTACAGGTGAATGCAGATTACGTCGAAGTTCGTAAGATGGGCGATCAAATGGGAAATACGGCTGGCGTTTTACATGATCTAGGTCAAGGAAATGCTAAGTTGGTTGGTTATGAAGCCGATCGCACTAGTTTAAATTTTTCTCGTAAATTGCAAACTGATTTTAAGACGAAAGCTTATTTGAAAGGTGAGCTGACGAATGTCATTAAATTCTCACCGATGCCAGCGCTAAAAACGATCGAATTTGTGGCAAAAGAATACCGCGGTCGCGATACACGGGAAAAAATTGATCTAGTGATTAAGGATGCAGGTCAAGCTTACTTTTTAACAGCGCTCGATGGAATTGCCTGGGCCACCAATTGTCGTGGTTACCATTTGCCAAATTTTTCAGGTTTTATGGCGAGAGCTTTGATGACCAAAGAAAAAGTTTATGTTTTTGTTGATAAAGAGTGCCCTCTTTCATCTGAAGTAAAAGCTTTGAAAGACGTTGAGTTCATCAATCTCGATTACAAAGATTTTTCCAGTACTATGAGTGCTTTAAAGAATAAATTAAATTTAACCGAGGTGATATTATCACCATCAATGATTAATAGTGGTGATTATCTTATTTTGAAAGAATGTTTCGGGGAAAAACTGTTAAAAGAAGTAGAGGATGCTCTTGTACCTTTCCACTCGATTAAAGAGCCAGCGGAAATGGAAGAAATTCGTCGTAGTTTTAAGCGTTCTGAT
The DNA here is from genome assembly GCA_040377495.1 of Halobacteriovoraceae bacterium. Lineage (GTDB taxonomy): Bacteria > Bdellovibrionota > Bacteriovoracia > Bacteriovoracales > Bacteriovoracaceae > JBEIOQ01. The sequence continues at coordinate 9,291 of JBEIOQ010000016.1, read as the reverse complement.
AAGGCTATTCATAAAACTCTTACCTGGGTAAGAGAACAATTAAATAAAGGCGTTAAAATTACTGAACTTGATTATTATCACCAAGCGGATAAATTTTATGCTGAGGTTGGATCAAAAGAACAAAGTTTTAAAACGATCGCAGCGGTTGGACCGAATTCTTCTATTATCCATTTTGGTGCATCTTCTGCAGATGTCGTAATTAAAAATGACGACCTGATGATGCTCGATTCAGGTGGGTACTACGAAGGCGGTTTTGCGACTGATACTACTCGTGGATTTTTTGCCAACCCAGATAAAGCAACTCCTTCAGCTAAACAAAAAGAAATCTATACCATCGTATTGAAAGGTTTAATTCAAGCGATGACAGCAGTGGTGAAAGAAGGAACGCGGGGAATGTTTATCGATACACTGGCCCGCAATCCAGTGCTCAGAGCTGGTTATGATTATGCTCACGGTACTGGTCACGGTGTTGGGATTAATGTGCATGAACCTGGGGCTCGATTCAGCTCTATTTCCACGACACCAATTAGAAAAGGAACTGTCGTATCGATTGAACCAGGAATTTATATCCCAGGATTTGGTGGAGTACGTTTAGAAAATATCATTCATGTAATTGATCACCCAACACTGAAAGGAATGCTGGCATTCGAATGTTTAGTGTATGTTGGTTTTGATCCTTCACTAATTAATTTCGACCTCCTCAGTTCAGAGGAGATCGAATATTTAAAAATGTATGAGAGTGAGTGTGATAAACGAGGAACTAGTTTTGGTTGTACAAAGGCGCTGAGCCAGAGATAATTTCAGAATCGGTGTTTGCGGTAGAAGACATTTCTACTGCATCACTATCTGTATCATTATCATCTTCGATTTCCGAGATACTATTATTCATTGGCTCCAAGCGATTTAATTCTTCATTCACTGCCATCGGAGCGTTGTTCACCATATTGCCATCTTCATCGTATGAAATAGCATTGGTGCTTGAGACATCGTCTGAAAAATAAGTCGCATCAGCATCGATGATTTCTGAATCTTCTTGAGCTTGGGCCAAGTTCATAATCCAAGCATTAAGGGTCAGGAGAGTCACACAAGCGATGAAATAAATTAATCTTCTTTTCATAATTTTGGGCCTTTTGTTGACAATAATACCATCTAAGTAATGGGCCATGATTCGCTCCTGAATCTATCATTCTCTCATCGTGAGGGAAAGTGAGTCTTTCTAACAAACTCTTATACTAGTATCATTTATTATAGGTTTTAACCCTCTAAGTGCAAATTGTTTTTACACCCCTTGTAAAAAGTAACCTATTTCCGACTGGCGAGCTCGGGTAAGTCAGAGAAAAGACGTAGGGAACCCCCTAGGGAAGAACTTACGTCCTTTCCGTTCTTTGAGGGGGAAGATATAATCTTTGGGAGCAAAATTAGTTAATCAAAGGATGATTTCTATGTTTGATAATTTCAAAGTTCCAGAGCATTTATTTCCAAGTGATCCACGCTTCGGCTGCGGTCCTTCAGTAATTCCAGTTAGCCACTTAGAATCCCTTGCCAAAACTGGCGTAAAATTAATGGGAACATCTCATCGTCAAAGTGCAGTGAAGAACCTTGTGGGTGAAGTGATTACTGGTTTAAAAACTTATTTTAAAGTTCCAGATGATTATGCAGTCGTTCTAGGTAATGGTGGAGCGACTTTGTTGTTCGATATGATTGGCTTAGGTGTTGTCGAAAAATCTTCAGCGCATTTTACTTGTGGTGAATTTTCGAACAAGTGGTATTTGGCGCATAAAAATATTCCTTGGCTTGAGCCCAAAGAATTTGCTTCTCCTTTTGGAAAAGGTATTACTCCAAAAGCTGAAGCTGGTTTTGATATGATCTGCTGTACCTTGAATGAAACGTCTACTGGCGTGCAGATTGATAGTCTTCCAACGGTGGATGCAAATACCATTTTAGCTGTGGATGCGACTTCAGGTGGTGGACAAGTTCCATGTGATGTTTCGAAAACAGATATTTTCTTTTTCTCTCCTCAGAAAGTTTTTGGGTCAGAAGGTGGACTTTGGATTGCGATTATGAGTCCAAAGGCCGTGAATCGCGCGCTGAAGATTGAAGCGGATTCTAAGCGCTATCTACCGCATATCATGAGCTGGAAACAAGCGATTGAGAATTCTTCAAAAAATCAAACTTATAATACACCTGCGATCGCTACGATTTATTTATTAAATGAACAAATTAAAGTTTTAAATAGCGTTGGATACGATAAAGTGATTGCGGGCGCGAAAGAGAAAGCGAAACTCCTGTATGGATGGGCAAATGAAAAGAGTTATCTGACTCCTTACATTCAAGAAGAAAAATATCGCTCTATCGCTGTGGCAACAATCGACGTTGATGAAAAATACAAAGTAGACGATCTACTAACTGTGCTAAGAAAACAAAAAGTAATTCAAGATATCGATGGGTATAGAAAATTAGGACGTAATCAGTTCCGAATTTCTATGTTCCATAACATTACGCTTGAGAATTTAGACAAGTTAACTAAAGTTTTATCAATGGCCATAGAGCTAGCCTAGGAGGGCACAATGAAAAAGGGACTATTTTCATTATTAATGTTGGGAAGCTTAACTGCTTTTGCTGACGTTGATTTCGGGAAGTACTGTACGGCTTACTTAAAAGGTGATCTAACTGACGGTGTAAAACCAGCGGCAGTTTCAGATTTCATTCCAGTGGAAAAAGAAATTGAAATCGACGGTAAAAAAGTAAAGTCGGTTGTTTTCAAACTTGAGCCAGACCTAGAGGATATCAAGTCTCAGCCAGAAACAAAAACTGTGCTGAACAAAAAAGAAGGCGTAGAAGTACAAACTCTTACAGTAAAAGCAAAGAACAAGCGTGGAAAAGAAGTTAAAGATTATACTTTAGTCATTACACGTGACCTGGAAGGTAAAATTCTTTCGATTAAGAAGAACAACACTCTGACGGATATGAAAATCGGTGAGAAAATCGATCTTACTTATTCCAACGGAATTTGTGTTCCTTCACAATCTTTCAAAGGTCTTAAACGTGAGTTTAAAATTGAACTATGTCGTGAGCTAGAAGAATTCTACGATGCGAACCCAGATGCAAAATCATGTATCGATAAAGGTTACGACATGAAAGTCAGAGAAATCGTAGAGAAGCATCACCGTGGATTAGATAAGGTAACAGATGCTTTCCGTTCTAAGACTTACACAGGGACAATGCTTTCTGGAAAGGCCCTAGGTGAATGTTTCAATGCTGGTCTTTCAGACGCCGTTGAAAATGACGACCTTTGGAAAGTGAAAGAAGGAAGCTCATCTTCAAGTGAAGAAGGGACGATTCAGAACTAATTTTTTTGCTACATTCTTATAATTTGGGGGCCTTCATGGCCCTCATTTATTTTGAGGTTAAACCGATTTTTTTTCGGTCCTTGGGTTGGTGGGGTAAACCTTCATCTAGAGCATCTAAACGTTCAAAAACGATTTTAAAAAGTTGATTTGTCCCTTTCTCTAATTGATCTACTCTTTTATTTAAAGATGTCTCCATGGCGAGAAAACTTCTGAGTTTGACGAATGTTCGCATAATCGAAATATTGACTTGAATCGCTCTATCGCTAGCAAGTATTCCGGAGAGCATCGCTAGTCCATTTTCAGTAAAAACAAAAGGCAATTTATGTTTACCTCCACTTCCAGTTTTTGAAGTCACAATTTGTGACTTCAAAATATCGTATTCAATTTTTGTTAGTTGAAACATGAAATCATCAGGGAAACGCTTTAAATTTCTTTTCACTGATTGATTAAGAATTCTTGTCTCCACTTGATAGAGTGAAGCCAGATCTGAGTCCAACATAACTTTTTGCCCACGGATAATATAAATCATTTTCTCAAGTTCATTGATTGTGACTTCAGTCATAAATACCCCTCTCAAGAGCTATTTGCATGAGTAGGAGATATAATTAAAATCTAAGTAATTTAAATGACTGGACCTGAAGTGTAGTTATAAAACAAGTTGGAATATAATTAAGGAGCATTTTGGTTCTCAAGTAGAATTTCCTGCCATGATTTTTTTCGATTGGGTGGTGTGGTTTCAGAGGCAGGGGCTTTGGGAATAATTTTTAAATGGTGATTCGATCCCGCTTGTAATCTGGCCAGATTCACTTCATGTAAATCTTCGGTCATTGAAAGTGGTAAAAGCTTTTCTGAAACATTCATTACATTAGGAACCTGGTCATAATCGTCATACTGAAGTACATCTCCGCCTTTCATGTTGTAAATTTGATCGCGGTGATAAACGTCTAAGAGACCTTCGAGTAAAGCTATGTGTTCTTGATCCGAATTACTAATTTGAGTCATCAAGGTTGTTCCACGAATTCCCATGGAAATATGAGGAAGATGAAGTTGATAATTACCTTGTTTAATGGGACGTGGAACGCGCATCTTTAAAATACCTTGAGCGTGACTAAAAATTCCCTCTCTGGCCTCAGGATTATTCATCATAAAACTTTGCACGGTCATTTGTCCTTTTGGGCCTAAGGTCAAAATTGTTTTGTCGTTCAATTCCATTTGGACAAAAGAGGCTTCTTCAGTGATGATAGTGTCGCCGGCAAAAATATCTGAATCTAGATGCACACCTTGAGTTTCATCTTTATCAGCCACTCTTTTCATATAAGTTTCCCCAGTCCAAAGACGTTTAACATTTTGATCAGGACGAAAGCGTTTATAGACGAGTCCTTTTCGTTTCACCACGCGACCAATAGACTCCTTTGCCTGGATAGTGGAAATCCATAGCAAACTGACGAGCACGATTAACCAGCTGCCAATGAATGTAAGTAGGTTCATAGTTCCTCCTTGAGCGAATGAGTACTGAAAATGTCGATGGAATTGAAGTCTTGAAGAGGCACACGACTTGTGTGCCCGAAGATTATTAAGCAAGTGGCTTGCCAAAATAGTCTAAATAAAAAGAGGGGCTTAGATATTGCCCCTCTGTTTAAATTTTCGTCACGTCGGTTTTATCGACGGTTTGTTTAAGATTAGATAAGAAAATTAATTACACGATTTTGTTTTTGCCCCCGCAGCATCACATTTTTTTCTAGACCATGGAAACGTTTTTGCGAAGGTCGTTGTTCCGTTACAGGCTTTATAAATTTCATCAATTTCGGTCGTATTGGTCACAACATCTTTGCTATCTGGAACAGCTAATTTGGCTACTTCTATAATTCCGCAGCTGGCAGAAGGAGGTATAACCGTTTTAGGCGTAAATGTCTGACCACCTTCACCAATATAATGTCCTAAAGGAACAATCGGACTAAATAAGCACATGGTCGTGTTGTATGTTTTATCTGTTCCAACGATGAGTTCACCTTCTTTAGAAGTACCGACTCCTGTATATTTTGTTGTCCATCCACTGAAGTCATATTTCGTTGCTGAATTTAATTTGCTTACAATTTCGTCTGCCGTTTTTCCCCATAGGCAACTACAGTCCTGACAAGAATCGATTAAATAAGCATGAAGGCGCTTAAGTTGAATCATGTTAAACGGAGAAGAAGTTTTAGGCAAGGTGTAGTAATGGGTGTAGTCCAATTCAGTGATTGGTTGCCACCAGGATTTATAATTGAACTTTTTATCAGTTGAATTATATTTTGTTCCGGTACCACAGGCCGTATGAAAATATCCTTTTCCTGAGTAGTTACCAGAAAGTTCTTCTAATGTTTTTGTTTCCATTTTTATTCCAGTGATGTGCTTGGTCGGCACTGACTGGGCCATATAACGGTATAGTGGAGTCGTCTTATTTGCATCAACTAACATTTCTGCATAAGCTTCACGTAAATCAAAGTAACTAAAAATTTCAGTCCCAGCTAGCGTACCATCAATGGCTGGATACTGTTTAGCATAAACCACAGCAGAGCTCGCACTGGCGGTAGGAACGACATAGCCTGGAATGGACGAATTATCAAATCCAATATACGGAGCACGAGGGTCTTTTTCCTTAATTGCTTTTGCAAGATAGAGTTTATTAGTGGTAGTTACAGGCTCAATTAAATAGGCTTTCCCCTTCGTCGTATGAATCTCGACGTCATACGCGGTAGCACTTTGTGTCGCTCCATTTTCGGGGTCAATTTTTCGAAGAAACATAGACACCAAATAATCAGCCAGTTTTGTTGCCGTTGCTTCAGAGAGTTTAGAAAAGGCACTTGTATTAGACACTTTAGCTTTCGTGATAACACTTGTTCTGTATTCACTAATTCCTTTCTTAATATCAATGTTTGTTGCAGGAAAAACCATTTTTAACGTTTTATCGTAGCCAAACGACTTCAAGTTAGATGGAGGGGAAACGAGAGCAACAAAATTTACAATGGCACTATTTTTATAATAGTCTATTCCTGGATTGGCTTCTTCAAATTTTGCCTTAGTCAGCAAATAGTCTTTTAATTTTATCGTTTTAATTCCTAGGTTATAGGATGCTTCAGGCTGCTCAGCGATTACGGCCTTGTAAAGATCGAGATAGGAAACCGAGCTTAGAGTGTATTTGTCTGTTAGTTTTCCATCAGCATAAAAGGCGTGCAGATCAAATTGATCAGGGGTAAAGGAACATGTCCCTTTAAAGCAGGCCCAGAAGAGATAGGTCATGTAATTGGCCATGGTTTTTTCATAATTTTTAGATGGTGTCACTCCCCACTTAGAGCTTATAAAACTATTAACTTGAGCATAGGTTTTAGTATAAATCAGCTCCGTTGTGAGTGTCGTGGAATGATCAATAATTGTATAGGTCCCCGTGGCTAACTTAGGAGATGACCAACCAGCTTCTTTGAGCATGTCATCGGTTAAAATGTGAGTTTTAGTGGTGGCGGCCCCAATTAATGTTTTTAAGTCAGAGTCTGTCGAATTATTAATAAAAGATTTAAAATCGCTGATAAATGTTTTTGCCGCTGTTTTGAGCATTTTTTTAGTGACTGCTTCTTCTACTGCATTAAAAACGGGAGTTAGATAAATTGGTTTAACTTTTACTGAATCAGCAATGGTAGGAATCTCAAAGGATGCTAAAGCACCACGACGATTATCACAACATCCCACACTTGGTTTCCCCGTTTCAATACTAACGTTATCGTAGCTAATTCCATCTTGATCAATCGGTGTACCACTGGAAAAACCGATCGCTTCTTTAAAAGTAATGACAGCGCCTTTACTTGAAAGTGCTTTTTTTAGAGCTGTTTGCAGTGTTTCAGCTCTTGAGAGTGCAAGGTATCGGTTACGATATTGAGTAATGTTAAGCATGTCAGTATAGGGAGGATTAGCTCCATCGACGATTTCACAATGATACTTGTCAAAACTTGTTTTATGAGCAGCATTTCCACTTTTGATGATCTCAGCTTCAACTAAATTGTCGAATGCTGTTCCAATATATCTCACTCCATCTGCGTAGCCCTTGACCTGTCCTGCAATTGTGTCACTGCCGGTTTCTGTTTTTAAGCGTTCTTGTAATTTTTTTAAAAAAATAGGGAAATTTCCAAATTTAGTATCCAGAGCTTCAGGAGTTGGAGTTGCCGTTGGAGTCGTGCTGGTCAGTGATTTAACTTCTTTTGGCGGGCATTTGTAGTTGTATTTTGCTCCATTATAATGTTCGCCAAGTTCATAAAGGTTTCCGGTAATAACGAGTTTGATTCCTGCTTTATCAAGAATGCGCGCTGTATTTGTATCATCCGTTCGGTCTTTCTCAAGAACTTCGAGGCACAATTCTTTGGTCATAATTCCTTTGCGGATAAGGGTCTTCATTTTTTTTTCAGCAGAACATTCATCCGCAAGCGAGATATCTTCAGATGCTTGAATCGCCTGGGGATAAAAACAAGAGAGGATTAACATGATTAAGAAGCTAAACAATTTCATAATTTAACCTTAAGCCAACTATAGTTGGCACTCTAAAGGTAATGCGCGACCTCGGCAGTCAAGTAATTACCAGATTGAAGCACAAATGTGACATAACCACTCTCGATTATACCTGAATAAGACTAAACTTATATTAGTTTAATTCGAAAAGAAAATAAATGAGCAATATGTTTTTATCACTCTTTTTTATTCTGCTTTTTGGTGCGTCCAATGCCTACGCGCAAGCTGGGATGGACTATGTATTGCAAGAAAAATACTGTGTTTGTCATGCAGAACCTGTGGGGGAAACATTAGATCTTTCAGGTATTGATTTTGTTAATTGCGGTAGTTTTGTATCTGGGGAATATTCAAAGTTTGTTGCGAATGAGAAATATGACTATATTGCCTCATTGGCCGGAAAAATGAAAGATACTGAAGATTTAAGAGACAAGGCCTTGGTATGTAGTGACAGACAGGTCAAAAATTGGATTAGAACTAAGTATAAGAAAGCTCAAGAAGCGACGATCGAAGATTATAAAGTTAAAATTCAGAACAAATTTTGTGGTTTAAAAGAAGAGCAGAAAGCAAAAATTGAGCATGATAATTGTTTTGATCGTTTAAATGAAATAATCAACGATGATGAAGTGACGACGATTAAAGTTGAATGTTCTGCTGCCAACTTAAACATCACGAAAAAATCACGAAAAAATTGCGTTGAAATTGAAAAGTCTAAATATATTTTAGCGCTCGATAAAAATGAAGATAAATCTCTCGATCTATATCCTACTGTTTGTAAAAAAGGTAGTGAGGGAGAACTTCAGTGTTTGGACAGTGTGGGGAAAGAATTAACCAAAGTAGATTGTAGTGACTTTGATGAGCTTACTACCAACGAGTCACACGAAATCTGTCGAAAAATTATTTTCGCTCCCAGATTAAAAACGCTTACAACGAGCAGTGATGAACAAGCAAAACAAAAACAAATAGCCGACTTTAAAGCTTGTTTAGATAAAACGAATGTTCCAAAAGAAAAGGCCAGTTGTTTTCAATTAGCACAAAATGCATTCGCTAAATTGGTGATTAACGAAGAGGTTACACCGTGGGATAACGTGGGGGATCCTCCTCCGCCTATCATTACTCCTAAAATGTGGATTGATGAAGCAACAAGTGGTGATGCAGACGGGAATACAACTTTTAAAGAAAAAGTGAAAGGAAAGATTTCCGACGAACAAATTAATAAATGTACTAAAGCCTATAAAAAGCTTTCTAAAGATAGTCAGAATGCCACTTTTGAGAAAGCGATAGAACTTTTTAATGCTCAAGGTTGTGATATCGTCGCAGCACTTGATGCAATCGAAAATGGTGGAAATGCTTGTTACTCTAAGCTTGCAACATACGAAAAGAAAGTGGATTCAAAATTCTTCGGCCGTTTACA
>JBEIOQ010000038.1:0-19405 GCA_040377495.1 Halobacteriovoraceae bacterium | reverse complement strand
CCGACCTATAAAATCGGTGAAATTACGGTAATTACCTTAACAGACAATTTTGCCACAGGACTTATTACGAATAGCATCTATGAAATCAGGAAAGGGGATGTGGCCATCACTAAATCCCCTGAAGATGCTCTCCGCGCAACGAAACTTAAAGATAAAAATTACAAATCTAAAGCAGATAGTCTAAAAGAGAACGCGATTGAAGAGTTAGATGTTGAGTTAAATCTCAATGATCTCAATGAAGATCTCCTCGAAAAAGCTGACAAAGTGCAGTTAACCGAAGATGAATTAGAAGAACTTGAGCGTCAAGAGCGCGAGAAGTCAGTGTTGAAAGAGTCTGAGCGTGATCTGAAGGCCCTAGAGCGCTTAGAAAAAGAAATTGAGTCCGCTGAAACACAGATCAATGAGTCTAAGCTAGACGAAGATAAATTACTTGAGAACCAGAGTCTTGATTCTATTGAGAAGAACTCGAAGTCTAAAGATGGAGTTGAGTCACTGAATGAAATAGAAGAAGAATTTGGTAAGAAATACCTCGACGAAGAGTTGAATAACAAAGAAAATCCATACGGTCTGACTGAATTTGACCTTGAAGAAGTCGACGAGTTGTTGAATACTGATAAGAAAAAAAGTTCAACAAAAAAGACTGAAACTCTAGAGTAAAATTTCAAAAGAGACCCGTATGGCCCAAGCCTCAAAATCATCCGCAGGGAAGTCTAAAACTCCCGTAAAAGCAAAAGCTGCTTCAAAAAAAGTGGTGGCCAAGAAAGTTGCCCCAAAAGATAAAGAAGAAGTTTCAGAAAAATTTTCTGGTGATTACAACCTGGTGATCGTTGAGTCTCCGTCCAAAGCAAAAACCATTAAGAAATATCTAGGGAAAGGTTACCAAGTAGCAGCCAGTAATGGTCACGTGAAAGATCTGCCAAAATCTAAATTAGGCGTTGATGTCAAACACGGCTTCGCTATGGACTTGGTTCCGATTACAGGGAAACAAGTGGTTTTAGATAAGCTTGCCAAGCTTGCCAAGGATGCAAAGGCCATCTACCTCGCACCCGATCCGGATCGCGAAGGTGAAGCCATTGCTTATCACTTGATGGAAGAATTGGGTAAGAAAAAGAAGTATTACCGCGTTCTTTTCAATGCGATTACCAAAAACTCAGTCCTCAAGGCGATTGAGAATCCATCTGAGTTAGATGAAAACAAATACGACTCACAAAAAACTCGCCGTATCCTAGACCGTTTAGTTGGTTATAAAATTTCTCCTATTCTATGGGAGAAAGTCCAGCGTGGTTTATCTGCGGGACGAGTTCAATCAGTTGCTCTTCGTATTATCGTTGAAAAAGAAGATGAAATTAAGGCCTTCGTTTCTGAGCAGTGGTTTTCTATCACAGCAAAACTAAAAGAAGGTAATACTGTTTTTGAAGCGAATTATTACGGGGAAGAACCGAATAAGAAAATGGAACTGCTTGATATTAAAGTGACGGATAAAATTCTCGCTGATATTAAGAATAAAGATTTCAAAGTAACAGAAATCAAAAAACGTGAAAGAAAACAAAACCCTTCACCTCCTTTTACCACTTCTAAATTACAACAGGAAGCTGTGAACAAACTAGGCTTTACCACTAAGAAAGCGATGATGATTGCTCAGCGACTTTATGAGGGTGTGGACGTGAAAGGCGAAGGGATGCAGGGTCTTATTACCTATATGAGAACTGACTCATTTAGAACTGAGCCTGAAGCGCTGGCAAGTCTACGCAAATATTTAAAAGGTCGTTACGGGGATAAATATCTTTCAGAAGAGCCAATTTATTATAAGAAGAAAGGCAACGCTGCCGTAAACGCGCAAGATGCCCATGAAGCCATTCGACCAACGAACCTGGAGTTTGAGCCTTCTAAGATCAAAGATTCGCTCTCAGATGATGAATTCAAACTATATTCACTGATCTGGAACAAATTCGTTTCCAGTCAGATGTCACCAGCTGTTATTGATCAAACCACTGTAACTTTCGATGTAAATAAACACTTCTTCCGTGCCAACGGATCGATTATTAAATTTGCAGGTTTTAGAACGGTTTATATTGAATCGGCCATGGAGCGAGCTAAGAAGCGCGGTGGTGACGATGAGAATGAAGAAGAATCAAGTAACGATGCTGGAAGTAATCTTCTACCTGATCTAAAAGAAGGGCAGAATGTTAAACCAGTGGAAATTCCTGTTTCAGAAGAACACTGGACCAGTCCACCTCCTCGTTATAATGAAGCATCACTAGTTAAAGAGTTGGAAGAAAAAGGTATTGGCCGTCCTTCAACTTATGCTGCCATTATTTCCAACATAACGGATAAAGGTTACGTCGAAAAAATTGAGAATCGCTTATTACCGACGGAACTTGGTATCGCCGTTTGTCGTATGCTTATTTCCAGTTTTCCAAATGAAATGGATGTGCAATTTACGGCAAAATTGGAAGAACAATTAGACTTAATTGCTGAAGGTGATGTGAAGTGGACTAAAGTTTTAAAAGACTTTTGGACGCCTTTTGAGAAGACCTTAGATAAAGCTAAAGAAGAGATGAAGGATCTTAAAAAGCAAGAGATCCCGACAGGAATTAACTGTGGTAAATGTGCTGACGGAATGATGAACATTCGTTGGGGAAAAAATGGTTCTTTCCTCGCTTGCTCTAATTATCCTGACTGTAACCACACTGAAGACTTCACTAAGTCCTTAGATGGAAAAATTAACATAGTTGAAAAGAAATACCATTCCGATGCCTGTCCAAAATGTAATAAACGTTTGGAAGTGAAGACGGGAAAATATGGAAAGTTCGTTCGTTGTGAAGACTATCCTAAGTGCGATACCACTCTACCTTTTACTCTTCCTGTACATTGTCCAGAATGTAAAACAGGGAAGTTTGTAGAGAAGAAAGGCCGTTTTAAATTTTTCTACGGTTGTTCAAGCTATCCAAATTGTAACAATGCTATGTGGGATTATCCTATCCAGCATGTTTGTCCTGGCTGTGAATACCCAGTAATGGGGCAGCGATTTTCTAAGCGTGATGGTAAATTCTTACAGTGTCCTAAGTGTAAACATAAAGTCAATCTAGGAGATGAAGAGTAATCTTCGTCTCCTAATCATCCTTCATCCAACCCTTACGTCTGAACCACAAATAAATTCCTGTCGCAACGAGGGCCATAAATCCTAAGACGAAGAAATAGCCATATTGAGTTTCGAGTTCCGGCATATACTTAAAGTTCATGCCGTAAATTCCCACGATTAAATTTAATGGTAAGAAGAAGAGAGAGAGAACGGTTAAAACTCGCATCACTTCGTTGGTTTTAAAAGAAGCTTCGTTGGTCTCTTGAGAGGTGAGTGACATATGAAGATTCATTAGCTGGTTAGTGTTATCTACTAAATCTTCTACGTAGAAGAAAGCATCTTCTGCTTCTTCTCGTAAGTCCTGAGTCAGTGATTTAGGGAGAGTGTCAGAGATAGAGAGTTTGGAGATTACATCAATCGACATGCGTAGCATTCGTTTATAAATAGAAGATTCTCGGCGAATCAAAAAACATTCTTCAAGAATATCTGAATCAGCGCTTTTCTCTTGGACTTTGTTTTCTAACATTTCAAAATTGGCGAAGATTCGAACAATCGGTTTGTCATAGGTTAATACTGTCTCACGAATTAACTTTGCCACTAGTTTATGGGACTTAAAGTTATCGATGGTGTGACTATAGATTTCCTTCACTTTCGAAACGTGATTTTGTTCCGAGCGGTGTATGGTAATCAAAAAATTTTTGTGAATGAAGAAGGCCAGTTTTCGGGTTAAGGCATTGACGCGAATTTCATCAGGAACCTCAACCGTGTCATCATGGCCCCGTAGAATGAGGAAAGCGAGATCATCAATTTGTTCAAACTTAGGTAAGTGATCTGGTTCGAGTGCATCGTTTACCAGTTCTCTTGGTAGATGGTAATTGATCACAAGATCTTCAATCTCTTGGTCTGTAGGAGAAATGGCATCAATCCAAGTGAAATTCCTTTCTTTATTGACGTAGACTTGGCAGAGCATTAATTTTCCTTTAAAATATGTTTAGATTCTATTATACGCTAAAATGATAAACGTGCACCCTTAGCTCAGCTGGATAGAGTAGTTGGCTTCGAACCAATTGGTCGGGAGTTCGAATCTCTCAGGGTGCGCCATTCTTCAATTCAACGTACATCGCTTCCACCTTGGTCCGTGCCCAAGGTGTTTTTCTTAAAAAGGTAAGACTGGATTTTATGCTGGGATTATTGGCGAAACAATTCACTGGAATTTTCTCTTCCATTTTTTTCCACCCATAGTGGGCCACTAATTCTTTCAGAATCATTTCTAGTGTTACACCATGAAGTGGATCTTTAGTCGTCGGCTTCATTTTTATTTAAATAAATTTTTGAGCCAGCCAATGACACCAGGACTTTTAGTCACGACATCCTGTTTTGCTTTTGTTTCATGCACTTCTTTCACAGGTCTTGGAGGAGTGGGGCCTGGGTGGTGCTTGTTATGATGAGGGTTTTGGTGTTGTTTATGTTGCTGCTTAGGCTTCGGCGGCATCGGTTTGTTGCTAAATTGTTTCGGTTTTGGTCCTTGGGGACGTTGATTTTTATGTCGTTGTTGCGATCTTGGTCTTGCTTCCGGTAGAGGAGGCGACTCAAGTCCTTTCATCTTTTCAATGGCACGTATAGACATCTCATCACGAACAGGAATCGCAAAAGAAGTGGCAATACCAGTTTTACCACGACGACCTGTACGACCAATACGGTGAACATAATCTTCCGCTTCACGGGGAATATCAAAGTTCACCACGTGGGCCACATCATCTACATCAATTCCTCGTCCCATCACATCGGTGGCGATCAGTACGCGGAATTTTCCTGATTTGAAATCGGCCACAGCAGCTTCACGTTGTTCTTGGCTAATATCTGAGTGCATATAGGTCGCGTCTTCAAAACCTTCTTGATGAAGTGAGCGCCACAAACGATAGACACGGTCCTTAGCGTTTACAAATACAATTATGGTGCCTGGGTCTTCGCGAATAATTCTCATTAAAGCGCTAACCTTTTTCCCTTCTTCCATCCATAAAAGTCTTTCATCGATTTTAGGCGCTGATGCTTCAGTTCTATTAATCGTGACACTTTTAGGATCATTCATCACTTGATGCGCCAGTTTTTCTACCGGCGGAGCAAAAGTTGCGGAGAACATGAGTGTTTGTCGCTCTTTAGGAATTTGTTCTGAGATGATTTGAATTTGTTTGGCAAAACCCATTTCTAGCATGCGGTCAGCGTCATCAAAGATTAAACATTGTATAAAATCGAGCCACACATTTCCTCGCTCCAAGTGATCACAAAGGCGTCCAGGTGTGGCCACAATGATATGAGGGGAAGAAGAAAGAGCTTCTTTTTCCACGGGTATGGAAGCTCCACCGATACACACCACAGTTTTTAGGCCAAAAGGTGCGCCAAAGGTCTCGAAGACTGCTCCCGTTTGCTGAGCAATTTCTCTGGTTGGGGCCAGGGCCAGAATATATGTTCCGTTTTTGTTTTTAAATTTTTCCACAATAGGCAGAACAAAGCTGGCAGTTTTTCCACTCCCCGTTTGGGAGGAAACAAGAATGTCGTGTCCGGCTAAAACAATGGGAATGGATTGAGCCTGTACTGGGCTGGGTGTTTTATAGCCAGCTTTACTTATTAGTTCCAGTAATTCAGAGGAGAGTCCGAGTTCAGTCCAAGGGGTGTTAGTTTCGTTTAGTGTCATGATGTTCCTTCTGATCAGATTCTACCATAATCTTCTGATAGAAGAACTAATTTTAATTATGTCCGCCATCATCTCTTTTTCTCGTTTTCTTATTTCTTCGTTCACTCTCAAGCTCCTCAAAGTGATTGAGTTCCTATAATATAGGGATCATGATCACACTGAAACAAATATTTCCCGGGCAAGAGAAAATAGTGCAAGAACTTCTTGAGTCTGCTCCAAGTTTTCAACAGTTCACACAGGGCACAAAGGAAGTCTCTCTTAGTGCAGGTCATGAACTTTTGACTGAGCTGCCACCAAACTGCGAATCCAATCAAAAATATGTACTACTAATCGAAGAAAATGAAAAAAATCTCGGCGTCATCGATTTGATAGATGGTTACCCACAAAAAGGGACGGTCTATATTGGGTTGTTTTTACTTCGTGAAAACTTACAGAAAAAAAACACCGGCCGTCTTGCTTATGTGGCACTAGAAGATTTTATTCAAAAAAATAAAATAGTTTTTAAAGCAGAGAAGCTGAGGCTTGCTTTCTTAGAATCTAATCCAGTGGAAGGATTTTGGCTAAAAATGGGTTTTGTTCGCACAGGAGAAAGTAAACCTTATCTCTCTGGCGAACTCAAAACCACGGCGATACTCATGGAGAAAAATTTTAGTTAAGATCTTCTAATAAGGGCTTAAAGTAATTTTTCTTCACACGAATCATTTTAAAGATATGAGTATTGGCGTCGGCATAAATGACCCCAGCCCCAATTCCAAGTGAGCGATAAGCATCATTGATTGAAAATCCACCAACCGCAGCAATAGTGATCGCTTCATGATTTTCAAGATCTCCTAGTTCATCTGTTGTAGTAAGATGGAGTCCCACAAAAGCGCCTATACCTAAGGCAAAGCCTGCTTCGGTGGCAAAAATCTGATATTTATATCCATCCGTTGTAGAGCAAATACCCATGGAAAGGCCAAGATGAACTCCACCGACTACAGCAAGATTCGCAACTGCTCCAACGATGCTACACTTATTGAATTTGGGCTCAAAAAGGTCACGAAGCATAAAATAAGATTTTCCTTTAATGTCGGTATCGGTGACATTTGGATCATAATGCATATTAAAAATCATTTCTCTGGTGATGAAGACATGATCTTTTTTACTGATACGCTCTTTTTGTCTAAGTTCTTCTAACTTGTTTTGACAATCATTTGTACCATTCTCTAAGGCCATGGCATTTTTTTTATTAGTTACCAGATTTTGAAGTTGTTTAAATGTCTCTGGCATTGTTTCACGGGGACTAACTCTCAGTTTTGCCATATAACGTATACACTTGAGATACGAGGTTTGGGCCTTTTCTGTTTCATTCTTTGTTGCTGCATAAGTTGAAACAAGAGGTAAACATAGCATCGTAATTAAAATAAATTTCATGGCATTATCCTTGGGTTATTCGTTTACTAAAACTAATTCAGACCAACCGACATACATGTTTTTAGGGCTTCCTCCACGCATGTTAATCGCGACTTCTTCAATCATGCTGTCGCCTTCCCATAAGCTAAAGCTTTTGCTTTCTATACCACGGGCTATTTCAATTTCGTGATAATAAAAACCATCACTTTTACGATATGAAAGTTTAATTTTTCCTCCTTCAGGGCCAAGACCTTTTAGCGCTTTGATTTTAAGCACCGGTTCGCTAGAGCCACTCATATAAAAATTGAAAGTTTCCCCAGACATCAACTCTTTCACTGACATTGTTTTAGCAATGGTTTCACTGATGCCAAACATACCTGCGGTGACATCTACTTTAAGATGAGTAAGCTTGTTGCTCTTGTCGACGGTAGCGATAATATCTCCTCCGCCTGAACTGACATCAAGCTTTCCATATCCTAAATTGATGTAGGCCATGGAATAACTTTTGGCAAAACTAGATATACTAAGAGTTAAGAGTGCCATCATAAGAATGATTTTTTTCATAAGGGTCCCCCTGGTTATCATTAATAAACCAATTCTAAGGGATGGAAGGAGTGGATAGATTTTAAAAAACTAACAGACCTTTTAAGAGGCTTTTTTCTCTAGATTTCCAAGACTTATAAGCTGATAGCATCCTTTGCGGGATTGAATGGTTGCACCGTAGTCCTTGCGTGCACGGGAGATGATACGCTCCAATTTTGAGAGATCTTCTTTATCTTGAGGATAAGATTCCCAAAGAGAAAAATAGAGATCTTCTTTCTTCATAAGCTGAGCATGATTTTGCAAATAGCTGATAGCTTCTTTCACTTTATTGGTACGATCGATGGCCATAGGACTAGGTTGTACTATTTTCTTGGCGTATTGATCTAACACTAATGAGAATAGGCAATGATCACCTTGGTAGTCAAAGTTCGGTTTGTAAACATGGGGCATGGTCTCCGCTAGTTTATTCCAGGCCATTTGCGCCAAGCCAAGATTGTTCTCTGAGAAATGGAGCAAAACTTTCACTTGATAAAAGAGGGAAGGATGTTGCTCAAAGTTTTTCTCGTAGAGATAAAGGGGGTCTTGGTAAAGGAAATGGCGTAGTAGATTATTCATGAACAGATAGTTTTCCCAAAAACGGAACTTGCGATAAGATTTCATTTCGTTCAGAACATTTTCACAGTCTTGATAACGAGCATTTTTTAAAAAGTAATCAAATTTCATTATAAGATAAGTCGCGATTGCAGGCTCAGACATATCTACTTTAATGAGTTCGAGATCTTCCATAATTCCTTCCGCTTTTTTAAAAGCGTTAGTAAAAGAATAATAAACAAACTCGCATTGTAAGATCCAAACAAATTGGGAGTCAGTTTGTTTGGATACTTTCATCTTCTGAAGGCAGTTCTCCATCTGGGGACGAGACTTTAAATTTAATTGGGTTATAAATAAGTTATAGGCTGTTTTGAATAGATGATATTGATCTTGGGTTTGCTCAAAAAAAATCAGCGCCTTTTCCAGATATTCAGCAGATTTTATAAAATCACTTTGATTATTATAAGCAATACCTTGAACGAGGTGAGCTTGGGCCAAAATTAATTCGCTTTCAGTCGTTAAAGTTGAAAGTAGTTGGTGAATCTCTTTAAATTTAGAGTCTCTTAAAAGAAACCACGCCTCGAGGATTTTTCTTTCCGCCAGACTCAATCTTTTATCATTTAAATACTTCTTGGCCTTCGCTGGATTCTGTTGAAAAATTTGCAGTGCCAGAATGAATGTCTTAGGATGAAGAACTGACATCACAGTTAATCTCCTAGAATTAAATCAACATAAAATACTTTTACTTTTTGGGCATCTGCCGCTGGAAGTCCATGTACTTTTTGAAGGTAGATATCAATATCATTATTTTGTAATAACTTGATGAGAGGTTTTTTAATTTCCTTGCTCATTAAGCACTCTAGCTTGTGATGATCACGTGAAGGACGATAAGCTCGTCTTCTTTCACGGCAATCTTGGCGGGCCTCAAACCAATTTTGTAGAATTTCGTTGGGATCTAAAGAAAGACGTTCAGGATTAAAATAGTGATAGAAACTGAGAAGGTCTTTAGGAGGTGAGCTGCGTAGACGACATTTTTTCCACTTACTTTTGAGTAACTTAATGAAAGTCTGTTCGTGCTCATACTCTACGGGATAATCTTCTGGTTCTTGACCAGGTAGACCTCCTCCGCCACTTGTTTGAGTTTGTGCTATGAGATTCAAGCTTACGACGAAGCTTAAAATAAGCACTAATAGCTTTGACCAAATTGTCATTGAAAACTCCTCTATATTTGTCGGATATAGAGGGGCAATTCTTTAGTTAATGCTGCGCTGTTGGACTAAACTGTCAAATTTTTAGACAGCTTTCTTCAGCGCAGTTAAGCTGTTTACTGAATTCGCATGTCTTCTGAGAAAGTTGATACCGCGAGATTGATAATATCTTTCTCTGGTAATTCCAAGTGTAGACCTAAACGCAATGCTAACTCTGGAGAAACATTTCGCGTTCCGCTGATCACTTTAACTAGAAGTGATTGGGAAATGCCCAGATCTCTAGCAAAGGCGCGATAGGAATACTGAGGGTTCTTCGCCTTTTTTCCTTGGTAAGTGTTGATTACAAGTTCCGTTAATTTCGGTGTGGTTGTGTTTGTTGTATTCATGAACTCAGTGTAACGGACAGGCGTGGAAAGTGAGCGAGAAAATTGTCACCAAGATGAAGCGCTTTAAGTGTCTGAATTATAGCTCAATTTGGACCCCAAGCTCCATTACACGGTTACGAGGTAACTGGAAAAACACGGTCGCCGATTGAGCATTCCTAGAGAGAATAGCAAAAAGTCTTTCTCTCCAGATCGCCATCCCAGGAGTGTCTGTCGCGAAGAGGTTTTCTTTTCCAATAAAGTAAGTGGCTTGATAAGGATCTAATTGGAAATAACGTAAATGAAGTCCTTCTAAATGTTGTGGAATATTTGGTCTCTCCATATATCCATAATGAACTGTCACGCCATAACAGCCATTGGTCAGTTCTCTCACTACTACTCGGCGGGATTCAGGGACGAGAGAAACTTCTTCCGTCGCAACGGAAAGGAAAACCAAATGTTCATGGACTGTTTTAAAATGTTCATAACTTGTGATTAAAGAATAGGGGGTGTCTTTTAATGTTCCCGTCATATAAACAGCAACACCTGGAACGCGGTGAGGTTTTTCTTTTTCTAATTTGTCGAGGAAGTGATTAAGTGGAATAACTTTTTGATGCATACGTGCCGCCAGAATTTCACGTCCACGTTTCCATGTTGTCATCATCGTAAAGATAATCGCTCCCACGGCAATTGGAAACCATCCACCTTCTAGAAACTTCAGCAAATTGGCGCCAAAGAAAGCGCAATCAATTAATAAGAAGAAGGCGCAAATTGAGCCAGCGGTTAAACGACTCCAATTCCATTTTTCACGGGCAACAAAATAAAATAAAATAGTGGTGATCACCATGGTGGTGGTAACAGCAAGCCCGTAAGCGGCGGCGAGTTCGCTGGATGTTTTAAAAGTAATGACGAGTAAAATACAAGAGACCATTAAAAAGCGGTTCATACTCTGAACATAAATCTGCCCAAATTCTTTCACTGAAGTATGCACAATCATCACGCGCGGAATGTAGCCTAACTGAACACCTTGCATGGTGATCGAAAAAACTCCGGTGATTAAAGCTTGAGAGGCAATCACAGTAGAGAGTGTAGCCAAAATAACTAGTGGATATAATGCCCAACTTGGGGCCATGAGGAAAAAGGGATTTTTAATCGCGAGTGGTTCGCGTAATAAAAGGGCCCCTTGTCCAAAATAATTTAAAAGAAGACAAGGAAGGACGACGTAAAACCATGCAATCTGAATCGGTTTGCGACCAAAGTGACCTAGATCTGAATAAAGTGCTTCTCCCCCAGTGACGACTAAAAAAACCGAACCTAGCACGATAAAACCGTTCCAGGAATTTTCGATAAAAAAATGAACCGCGTAGTAAGGATTAATCGCCATTAGTACATGGGGATCTTGAATAATATTATATATTCCGAGGACACCTAAGGTCGTAAACCATAGAAGTGTTAGTGGACCAAAAATTTTTCCCACAGCTGTGGTACCATGGCGTTGTACTGAGAACAGCAAAACGAGAATAATAATAGTAATAGGAATAATATAGTGCTCAAAAGCGGGGGTAATCAGCGCCAAACCTTCTACTGCTGAAAGAACGGAGATCGCAGGAGTGATAATACCATCACCATAAAGTAGCGCCGTTCCAAAGAGTCCCATGAGGATGAGCCATTTGCGATTTTTTTCAACTTTTCCATGAGGAAGAATCAAACTAGTCAGGGCCAGGATTCCGCCTTCGCCTTTATTGTCTGCCCTTAAGATAAAAACCAGATATTTGACCGTAATTACGATCATGAGAGACCAAAATATTAATGACAGAATACCGAAGATGTTGCTCTCCGAAATGCCAATGTTGTGACCAAAATGGAAAGATTCGCGAATCGCATAAAGAGGACTTGTTCCAATATCACCGTAAACGACGCCTAGGGCACTAAGGGCCATCCAATAGCGATAGCCAGGAGTAACTTGGTTATTAGACTCGGACATGTAGTCTCCAAAGAGGACAATAAAGATTCATTATAAAAAATAACCAAGGTATTGGATAGTGACTTTTAAATAATTTTCTCAAAGACTACGACAGAAATAGCAAGAGCTGTTTTCCTTTCCGGATTTTCATAGCTATGATGTTGGTCCCCAGGAAAGGAAAAAACATCTCCTTTTTCCACTTCAAAACGATTTCCTGAAACAAGAACGATAATACTACCTTCTAATACAATTAAATGCTCTCTGGTGTGAGGGAGATGGGGAACTCCTACCATCTTGGCCTGGGCCTTGAGTTCAAAATGATCGATTTCGGTCCCAGGAATCGGCTCAGGTAGTAATTTTTTAATAATGGCCTGACCGTGACCTCGCAATATTTTTTTTACGTCATTACTTTTGATTAATTTATAGTCTTCTTTAGGACGGCTTAATAATTCTTCTAGGCTTACATTGAGTGCGTCCGCTACTTTCATCAAATTTGATAAACTGGGATTACCACCTCCGGATTCCATGTAAGTAATAGAGGAACGAGGTAGTTTGGCTATTTTGGCCAGACTCGCTTGCGTATAACCACGTTTTAAGCGCATTAATTGTAAATTCGTGGCCAAATATTGAGGAAGTTCAGCTGTATTAGTCATTGGACAATATATTGGCATGATTGCTTTTATATTGGCAATATGAGCTATCCTCTAGATATTAAAGAAGGAGAGTTTATGACAAAAACATTTAATATTCGTTTAGATCATATCAATTTAACGGTAAAAAATTTAGACGAAAGTTTGACCTGGTATCAGAAAATTTTTGGTTTTGAAAAGGTCGAAGAAGGAACGAGTGAAGGTGAACCTTGGGCGATTATACGAAAAGGTGACACGATGTTGGCCCTTTACCAGGAACAGAAACGTAAAAAGGTTCCTGAAAGTGATCCTGTCTTAGATCAATTTCACCGCATTTATCATTTTGGGCTGCAAGTTGATTCAAAAGAAGCTTGGGAGGAGAGTGTTGCGACAAATAAAGTGAATGTTACTTATGGTGGCGCAATTCGTTATCCCCATTCTTACTCGTGGTACGTGGAAGACCCTAACGGGCATGAAATTGAGGTCTCTTATTGGGACCAAAATAAAGTAGTGTTTTAAACAAAAAAATGGTGACACTTTTGGTGAACTCCCTCGTATAGAGATTTGAAGTACTGTGTGCTTTAAGCTACTCTTTGTAGTGCAAAAATGTTCAATCTCCAGGCGAGGGAGTTATTCGATGGCCCTGTTGTTAAATCTGCTCATTTTTTCTTGTTTTACTCAAGCAAGAGAACTGAATCTAAAAGACGTCTATCAGACTGCCGTCATTAATACCGAAGTGATTAAACGTAACCAAGCTCGTGTGGAACAAGCGCAAGAGAAAAAGTCACAAGCTATTGGAGCAATGTTGCCTTCACTGGCATTAAGAGCAAACTATCTTAAAATCCAGGCCCCTGATCAAGGAGGAGGAACTCCCAGAGGATTAGTTTTAACTGATCAGTACAGTTCTTCTTTGTATGTGACTCAACCTTTGTTTAAGGGTTTAAGAGAGTATTCTGTGCACCGACAGGCCAAGGCGACACTCTTACAGAATCAATATCTCGCTGATGCTAGCCGTATTACTCTCTATCAAGGAGTGATTACTGCTTACTATAACTTAATCATCGCTCAAAAAGATTTTGAAAATTATAAAACGTTGGAAAAATATAGCTCCGAACGTGTAAAAGAACTTCGTCAGCGTGCGGATATTGGTCGCTCTCGGCGAGGAGAGCTTTTGCAATCTGAAGCTCAGCTTTCAAATGTTAAAGCACAATTAGTTGATGCCGAAGGAATAGTGGCGGAAAGTGAAGCCCAATTGGCTTTTTATTTAAATGATCGTGGCCGTTCTGAAAAAGAAACTTACGTTCTTGCGGAAGAAGAATTGCCTACCACGATTAAAGACTTAGATTTTTACCAAAGCCGTGCTTTAGAGCGTCCCGATTTAAAAGCGAAGATGGCCGAAGTGCAAATTACAGATGAAACTATTTCCCAAGCGAAAGGCGGTCATCTTCCTTCACTCGATGCCTTTGGAAACTATTACCTCACTCGAACCGGACTTCTCCAGACGTCTAAGTGGGATGTGGGATTAACTTTCCTTTTTCCTCTCTTTCAGGGAGGAGTTGTTCAATCCCAAGTCAAAGAGGCTGTAGAAAAGAAAACTGAAACAATTTTAGCTTATGATGAAATTAAGCGTGGAATTGAACGAGACGTTTTTGTGCTCCATGAATCTGTGTCTCGTTCCTTGAAGCAATTAAAAGAACTTGAAGCGGCGATGAAAAAAACAGAAGATACTTATAAAGAAAACATTAAAGATTATCGTTACGGTCTAGTAACAACCTTAGATGTGCTTGTTTCTCTTAATTCATTTGTTGAAACCAAAAGAACTTATGATCGAGTTAAAAATCAGACCATGATGAGCTATAAGAATCTGGAAGCGCTTGCAGGAGTTTTACCATGAATTTGTCCGCAACTTCTATTCGTAATCCTGTTTTTGCTTGGATGCTCATGTTTGGACTTATTTTCTTTGGTTTCTTTTCGTTTAAAGAAATGGGGGTCTCCCAGCTACCAGATGTGGACTTTCCAATTGTAAATGTTTCGGTCTCTTTAGAAGGTGCAGCCCCTGAAGTGATGGAACTGGATGTCGTGGATCAGTTGGAAAGCGCAGTGATGACAGTCGAAGGTGTGCAGACTATTTCTTCTTCAGCTAAGTTAGGAACGGCACAAATTACAGTCGAATTTGATCTGGATAAAAATATTGATGTGGCCGTGACAGAAGTTCAAACTAAAGTTAATCAAGCAATTAGATTATTACCCAAAGGCATCGACCAGCCTATCATTTCTAAAGTAAATCCAGAAGATCAACCTATTATGTGGTTAGCAGTAACTGCTCCAGATCTTGCGCAGAAAGATCTAATGGCCTATGTGAGAGATAATCTCAAGGACCGTTTTCAAACGACTCCAGGAGTGGCGGATGTTCTCATGGGGGGATATGTCGATCCCAATTTGCGAGTATGGGTTTCAGAAGAAAAGTTACAACAATATGCTTTAACCGCTTCTGATGTCATTGGTGCGATTCAATCAGAACATAGTGAAACTCCTTCTGGCTATATAACGGATGGAAGTACAGAAAAAAATGTTCGTATACTCGGTGAAGCGATGACTCTCTCCGAATTCGAAAAGCTTCCTCTGATTCGTCGGGGTGGATCTGCTAATTTTAATCCTATTTTTTTAAAAGATGTGGCAACCGTTGAAGATGGACTTGCTGATGTTCGACGAATTAGCCGTGCCGCCGGTAAACCGTCAATTGGACTTGGAATTCGAAAGCAACGTGGGGTGAATACAGTTGAAGTTGCCGATCAAGTTAAAGAGCGCATGGAGAAGATTAAAAGTAATTTACCTCATGGTATGGACATCTCTATTAATTTTGACTCCACGAAGTTTATTAAAGAGTCGATACATGAAATTAATTTCACTATAATTGTCGCTTCAATTTTAACCGCTTTTGTTTGTTGGCTTTTCTTGGGTTCCTTTGCTTCGACTATTAACGTAGTTTTGGCCATACCAACTTCGATAATGGGTAGTTTTATTATTTTGAAGTGGATGGGCTTTACACTTAATACTTTTACCCTTCTGGGTTTGTCGTTAGCGATCGGTATCGTGGTGGATGATGCGATTATGGTTTTAGAAAATATTTTTCGTCACCATGAAGAAGGTAAAGATCGTATGGAAGCTGCCTTTGATGGCTCTAAGGAAATCAGCTTTGCTGCTTTAGCTGCCACCATCGCAATTATCGCTATTTTCTTACCTGTGGCCTTCATGAAAGGGATTGTGGGGAAATATTTCTATCAATTTGGGGTAACCATTTCAGTGGCGGTAGGGATTTCCTTATTAGAAGCTTTAACTTTAACTCCCATGCGTTGCTCGCAGTTCATGGATCCTCCAGGACGATCTTCCAAGTTGGGAGCTGCGGTTGATCAATTTTTCGAAAAATTAAATCATTACTATGAAAACATTTTAAAAGTTGTATTGAACCACCGCTGGTTAACCCTTGGTTTATCAACGATCTTTTTTGTTCTAAGTTTTGCCTTAGTTAAATTTATTCCTAAAGAATTTGTTCCAGCACAAGATCAAAGTTCTCTGCGTTTGCGCCTGAAAACACCAGAAGGATCTTCTTTGGCCTATACCGATGAAAAAGCAAAAGAAGTGGAAACTTATCTTACTCAGAAACCTGAGGTGCTTCGCTATTTCGGCTCAGTGGGTGGATTCAGTGGTGGTGAATCAAATTCGGCCATGTTGTTTGTGACTTTAAAAGAACCTCATGAAAGAAAAATCAATCAAGCTGATCTGGCAGTGCAAATGCGAAAAGAATTGTCCCAAAAAATTCCAGGAATCAAAGTGGTAGTCCAAGATCCATCCACTGCCGGCTTTGCATCTGGCCGCGGTTTTCCTGTCGAGTTTTCAATTCGTGGACCGGAATGGGAAACATTAATTAAGTCGGCCAAACTGATTATGGATCAAATGAAGGGCACTGGAAAATTTGTCGATGTGGATACTGACTTTAAAGAATCAGTGACTGAAATTCATATTATTCCTAATCGTGAAATGGCCAAACGTTATGGCGTCAGTGTGCAAGAAATTGGAAACACAGTGAATGCTTTAGTGGGCGGAACGATTATCGGGAAATATTCAAAAGGTGGTCACCGTTATGATATACGTATCAAAATGTCTGACCGAACTAAAACCAACATTGAAGATATTAAAAAAATTAATGTTCGTAATAATCGTGGCGAGTTAGTCAAACTTTCAGAAGTGGTGAGTATCGAGTCTCGCCCGGGCATGCAGGCTATTTCCAGAAAGGAACGTTCTCGTGCCATCTCAATTTATGCAGGGATGAACAAAGGAACATCTCAAGCAGATGCTTTGGATCTGGCTAAGAAAATCGCAGAAACGAATTTACCTCAAGGTTATAGTTTGATGGAGTCTGGCTCAGCCAAAACTTTTCGAGAATCTTTTGACAGTTTAATTTTTGCACTTCTACTTGGAATCGTCGTCGCTTATATGGTGCTCGGTTCTCAATTTAATAGTTTTATTGATCCAGTCACTGTTTTGATGGCCTTACCATTCAGTTTCTCCGGTGCCTTTATTGGTTTACTAATTACGGGGCAGTCGCTCAATCTTTATTCAATGATTGGTTTGATTTTGCTGATGGGGATTGTGAAGAAAAATTCTATCCTGATGGTGGATTTTACTAATCAGTCACGACGTGAAGGTAAAAATATTCATGATGCTCTTATCTTTGCTTGCCCAAAACGCCTACGTCCTATTTTAATGACAAGTATTGCAACAATTGCCGGAGCAATTCCCGCTGCAACTGCACTTGGCCCTGGTGCAGAGTCCTTAAAGCCGATGTCTATCGCCGTTATTGGCGGTATGATTGTCTCAACTTTTTTAACTTTAATTGTAATTCCACCACTTTATTCCATTCTAGGAAAAGAAAAAAAGGATAAAAGCCTGAGCTAATTACTCAGGCCACTTTTTCTTTCTAAATTTTTTATCCAGATTTTAAATTCGCTTATAATAAGAAGAGAACTTCATGAAGACGTTCTAGGGTCTCATCATCACACACATGGAAATAACTCTCAAAAAAAATATGCACTCGAGTCTAAAAGACTCTATCTTCTATAGTTTTATGGTGGGTCTAGGAGAGAATTTTCTTTGCGCCTTCTTACTTGCGATGGGAGTGGAAGAAATATGGGCAGGACTTGTTTCAGTTGTTCCCATTCTTCTTGGCTCAATTCTGCAACTTTACTCTGCCTACGGTTTAAAATATTTTGGGTCATACAAAAAATGGGTAATCTTTTGTGTCTTTGTTCAAGCTGCAACCTTTATTCCCATGATGGTGGTGGCGAACATAGGGAAGGCACCCCTTTGGACTATTTTCTTTTTCGTTTCTGTTTATTGGGCCGCTAGTATGTCTGCTTCTACCGCATGGAACGTGTGGATTTCAGTGCTCGTACCAGAGCCACTACGTAAAGGTTTCTTTGCTAATCGCGGTCTTTATTCACAAGTTTCCATGTTGCTAGGTCTAGTATTGGGTGGATTTATTCTTCAATGGGGAGAGAACAATGGACAGAAGCTGCTCATGTTTAGTGTGCTCTTCTTTGTTGCTTTTGCGAGTCGTTTATTCTCAGCCTATTATTTAACCAGACACTCTGAAGAAAAAGTTCCTGAAGAGTTCTTACCGAAATTTCATTTCCGCGATTTCTTTCAAGAGCTAAGGCAAGAGCGTGTCGGAAGTTTGTTTACTTTCCTCCTCATCTTTTATGTGTGTGTCCATGTTTCTGCGCCCTATTTTAGTCCTTTTATGCTGACACAACTCCATTTGAGTTATCAATCTTATATGGTTTTATTGGCCTGTGCTTTTATTACAAAGTCATTAGCGTATCAGCTGCTTGGAACGTGGCTGAAACGAATTCCTAATCACCATTTGCTTGTGATTGCTAGTTTAGGGATTATCACGCTTCCATACTTGTGGGTACTTAGTTCAGACTTTACTTACCTATGTAGCATTCAAATGGTATCGGGATTTTTCTGGGCCATTTTTGAACTGGCCAATTTTCTACTCATCATGGAACTTGTCCCCAATGTGAAGCGATCAAATATTCTTTCTCTCTATAATGTCTTTAATTATGTCGGGATGTTTGTCGGAGCGGGAATTGGTGCCCTCTTTTTATGGCTTAAAGGGAAAAATCACGCAAGCTATGTCGATCTTTTTACCGTTTCAACTTTTGCTCGCACAGTGGCCCTATGTTTGTTGCCGAAATTTTTCTTTAGTTATCACCGAGTTTATAAGACAGAGAAGAGCTCAGAATTCTAATCAAAACTTTCCTCTAGATTCGTTGGAATTTCAAAAATAAATGTAGCACCCTGGCCCTGCTGGCTTTCCACCCAAATGGTTCCCAGATGTTTTTGCACAATATGTTTTACTAATGACAAACCAATTCCTGTCCCTTTTTCATGTTGTTCACGAGTGTTGTCGACACGATAAAAGCGCTCAAAAATTCTTTTTAAATGTTCTGGAGCAATTCCTGGCCCGTTATCGGCCACTTCAAAACGGTAGAGACCATGTTCAACTTTCGTGCGGATTTCTAACACACTTTCGGCCGGGCAATAGCGAATCGCATTGTCGATAAGATTGGCAATAACTTGCTCGATCAGACGTTTATTACAAACTAAATGATCAGGGCAAAGCTGGAGCTTTAATTCCATCTGTTTTTTAGACAGGATCATCGTCATATTTTGTTTTTGCACTTCAATGACTTGTTTCACATCGACATCTTCTACCGGAATTTTGGTGTGGGACTCAATCACCGAAAGATCTAAGAGATCAGAAAAAAGATTGGTAACTTTTTCTGAATTTAAAAGAATTTTTTCCACATAATCATGTAAGTCTGGTGGAATCTGCCCAATATTCCCTTTCAAGAGTTGGGTGTAGCCCTTAATGGAT
>JBEIOQ010000126.1:0-5171 GCA_040377495.1 Halobacteriovoraceae bacterium | reverse complement strand
GTCTCAGTATAATTTTTAATGGAGCGTCCTAGAATTCCCACTTTCTTTTTAGTTTTACTGGCAATATCGAAAATGGTTTTCAGACGATGAATATTAGAAGCAAACATAGTAACAAAAATACGTTCGTCAGTAGAACTTAAAATTTCTTCAAGTGGTTTAATGATTTCAGCTTCAGAACCAGTTTTTCCGACATCAAGAATATTCGTACTATCCAACAGACCTAGACGAATATTTTTACCAGTCATTAATTTGTTAATGCCTGGTAAATCTATTTCTTTTTCATATGAGGTCTGCGGATCAACTTTGAAATCTGAAATATAAAGAGTGGAAGCTAACTTCTCTTTGTCTGTGATCACTAAACCATAAGTATCTGGAATGGAATGATTTACATGAACAGGCTTAATGATAATTTCATTAAATTCTAAGAGCGATTTTTCATCATAAAGATGAATCTTAAGTCGACGTCCCTTTTCTTCCAGTTTCTTTTGAATGAGAGCGGCAGCAAAGGCAGGTGCCCAAACTTTAATTTCAGGGAGAACATCAAGCAGATGCGCTATCGCCCCGATGTGATCTTCGTGGCCATGAGTGATCACCAAATCGGTGGTAAGTTCTTCATTTAAATAGGTATAGTCAGGAATTAAATAACGTAAATCATAGAAATCATCTGAGGGAAAAAGGATACCAGCATCAATCACCACCCATTGAGAAGTGGTCTTGATCACGGTCATATTGGAGCCAATTTCTTTGACACCACCAACAGGGGTTATGGAATAGATTGGTTTCATCCGTTATAGAGTTCTTTAATTCTTGCAGCCAGGATAGAAGCAGCCACATCTGTCTCTTCTCCCACAGAAAAATCAGCATACTGCTTTTGAGGATCAAGGTATTTTTGGTACATCGGCCTTACCGTATCATAGTACTGTTCAATTACAGATTCTAGTGAACGACCTCTTTCTTTAACATCACGATGGAGACGACGAGTGAAACGAATATCTGAATCAACATGAAGGAAACATTTAATATCCAAAATATCTCTAATTTCTTGGTCAAAAAGAGTAAAGATCCCTTCAAAAATTACAATTTTTCCAGGACCAATCATTTGAACTTTATCAGTACGTCCACTTACGGAAAAATCATAAATAGGAGTAGGAATAGGCTCACCAGCCTTAAGTAGTTTTAAATGTTCGCGTAAAAGTGTCCAATCAAATGCATTTGGATGGTCAAAATTCGCTTTTCCACTTGAGGTATAATTGCTTTGTGGTTGCTTCGGAAGATAGTAGGAATCCATATGGACGATGCAGGAATGGTCACTGCTGATTTGGTTTAAAACTTTCTTTGCGAAGGTGGTTTTTCCAGATCCAGATCCCCCCGCAATTCCAATCAAATACACCATGAAAAGTCGCCCCGAAATGCTATGTTAAATTTATAGGGTTGTACCATAGAGAGTTTCTGAATGGTAGTAAGAATGGTAAAAAATACCTGCTTAAAATAACCAAACGCCGTGAGTAAATCCATGTCTCAAAGCTATTATTTTCAATTACAGGCCATCTACCCTCCTACCTATATCGAGCAAATTGAGGATATTGGTTTTATGGCCCTCCAAGAATTTGGATGCCAAGGGGTAGAAGAGTTTTCTCTGGATGAGCCTCGTGTAGACGAAATTCTAGGGGAAAGATCTTACTCTGGTGGCGATCTACCTTTGGAAGTCTTAAATGAAGTTGAGGAAGTTACGCTTCATTCTAGCAGCAACCAATTAAGCTACTATTTCTACGGCGATGAAGCCGAAGAATTGGCCAAACAATTTCAAGAATTCTTACAACTTAATTTTCCAGAAACAGAACTCAATCTACTTAAAAAAGAGCAAGAAGATTGGAACCAAGAATGGAAAAAACATTACAAACCGATTTGGGTAGATCAAAAATTAGAAATTGTTCCTAGTTTTTTTCAGGACTATCAATCTCAGGCAGACAATAAAATTTTAATTGAGCCAGGAATGGGTTTCGGAACAGGAAGCCACGAAACAACTTATCTTTGTTTAAAACTTTTTTGCTCGTTGAAAAAGAATTTTCAATACGTTCTTGATTTCGGATGTGGATCTGGGATCCTAGGACTTGCAGTAGGATTACTGGAAGAATTAAAGACTCTCGATCTTTACGATATCGATCCCGAAGCCTTAAATAATGCTCGAGTTAATCTTAAATTAAACGGCGTTAAGGAAAACTATACTCGTTTTATGTTACCAGAGGGAAGAAGCAGCTTCCTTCCTGAATATGATTTAGTTTTTGCCAACATCTTGCTTCCAGTCCTCAAAGAAGAAAGGGATAACTTGATTCAGCTAACAAAACTTCAAGGACAACTCATCCTTTCTGGAATTCTCAATGAGCAAAAAGAAGAATTGAAGTCGTACTATCTTGCCACGGGAAAAGTAAAACTCTTAAACGAGTTCAGTCAAAATGATTGGGCTGCGGTGATGTTCGAAAGAATATGAGAGCGATATATACCCCCAAAATTGAATCTGGCCTAATGCATTTTGAAGGTGACACTGCTCACCATCTCATTCGCGTGGTTCGTATTCAAAAAGGCGAAACTATTTTACTGCTTAATGGGCAAGGGCATAAGGCCATTTCTACAGTGGAAGAAGTGAGCAAGAAAGACCTAACTTTAAAAGTGCAAGAAATTGTCACGGAAAAACTGAAACATAATCTCCATTTAGTCCTTGGATTAGTGAAAAGAGAAGCCCTGGAAGAGATACTTAAGGCTTCAGTCGAAATGGGTTTACAAAAAATATATTTGGTCAGAACGCAATTCTCTCAAGGTATGGTGGAAAATAAGGAGCGACTGCATAAACTTTTAGTCTCAGCATTGGAACAATCAAACAATACTTATCTTCCTGAACTTATTTACTGCGAAAACCTAAAAGCGATCCCTTTAGCTCAATATAAACACCTCTACACTCTATCTCTTGAGAATTCCTCCAGTAATGCTGCAATTAGTGTCAATGATGGTTTGATGTTTATTGGCCCAGAGGGCGGATTTTCTCCAGAAGAGGAAGAGTATTTAAAAGCGCAAGGCGCCCATGGAGTCCATATCCCTGTTCCAATTTTGCGCGCTAAAACAGCGGTCATAATGGCCACAGGATATCTGCTAGGAAAAAGTGAAAAAAGGGTCTAAAACATTGTAAGAAGACGTGGTTTATGAGAATCTAGAATGACTAAGACCGTGACTCGACTTTGAGTGAGGAATACATCTCATGATGAACGAAGCCAATAAAGAAAATAACAGTAAAATCGCTTTTAATGTTCCGGCTGATATTTTAAGAGAAATTGAAGCCACAAAAGTGAAGCTCAATCTTTCTGAAGAAGCAAAAAAATTAGAAGAAGATTTAGAGTTAAGTTTTATTGCTTTAACTCAAGGCCTTGGCTTCCATAAAGAAAAATCTGAAGCCATTCCAACTGAGACTGTTCAGGTTAAAACAAAAACAGCGACAAAGACATCAACTCTCTATAATCAAAATGTTTCTTTAAAGCGTGAATTAGAAACGAATCTTTTTGATCGTACTGATTTAAGCCCTTTCTACAACACAAAGGGAACTAATCATCAAGCGACTCACCCTCTTTTTGGTGAAACACAATTCAACAGTCTTAAAACTGAATTGAAAAAAGAAGTCATTGAAACACCAAAGCTCGATGTGGAAGAAGTTGCTGCCGCTAGTATGAAAGATCAGCTATTTGCTTGGGGAATTGATCTAGCGCTAGTTACCTTAACTTTAGCGGCTTTTGTGACAGCTATTTCATTGTTAATTGGTATTCACTCTGTTCAAGAATGGCAAAAACTTTTCACAATGACTGAAGGAGTAACTTACCTTGCTCCATTCTTTGTTTTCTTCTACCTTTTCTACTTCACCATTTTAGATCGTGAAGGAAGTAAAACTCTTGGTAAGAAGCTTATGCGTATTCGCATTGTGGCCAAATATGAAGAGCATATGGGTTTAACTCAAAGTTTCTTAAGAGCAGCTATTACTCTTCTTTCTGCTCTGGCCCTGGGCCTTCCTCTTTTAATGGATTTCCAAGGCAAGCTGACTGATTCAAAAGTGATTAAAGAAGATTTTTAATCTATGCAACTTACAGAAAAAACTCTCAATTTCTTAAAACGTTTTGAAGGCAAACAAGTCGTCTTTACGAATGGCTGCTTTGATATTCTTCACCGTGGTCACATTTCCTATTTAAATGAAGCAAGACAATTAGGTGACGCTCTGATTGTTGGTCTTAATAGTGATGCTTCTGTAAGCCGTTTAAAAGGCCCTACTAGACCTATCAATAAAGAATTTGATCGTAAGTATGTGATGGAAAATCTTCGCTGTGTCGACTGCGTAGAAATTTTTGATCAAGAAACTCCTCTAGAACTTATTAAGTTAGTGAAGCCTAGAATTTTAGTGAAAGGTGGCGACTGGACTCCAGATAAGATTGTAGGAAGCAAAGAAGTGTTAGCTTGGGGTGGAAAAGTATTAAGTCTTCCTTTTGTTGATGGTTTCTCTACTACTAATATCGTTAATAAAATTCTTGATAAATGATCTGCTCTCTTATCCATCACGATCAATGTGATCTCTATATAATTAAAAACTCTTTTCTTGAGACTGAAACTTCCCATGAAATTTTTGTGGGACTAGAAAATCTATTTCTCCTCATAAAAACAAGTCTTAAATTGGGAAATTACGTTTATCTCACTCAAGAATACCCTGTCACTTTCCCTCTTATAAACCTTGAACCAAAGCGTTTATGGGTAGAGAAAGAAAAGTTTATATTTCTGAGTCCTAGGGCCGGTTTTTTTCTTACCAAAGAAGTATTACAGATCCAAATTTCTTCCTATGAAGAGCTTGAGAGAATTACTCAAGCTTGGGGAAAATAAGAAATTATTTTCTAATCGACTAAAATCACAACATCATCCGACAAAAACAATCAAGTTTTCAGAGGAAAATATTTCCTTTTTTTTTAAAAAAACGCTTAAGTCAGATTTTTCCCCAACCGAATAGCTTGGTGAGAGTTAGGTGGGGACTTAACTTTCATAACATGAGGGTGAGAAGGTTTTCATCCTTAAATTTAAAACCAAGGAGGTAGGCTTAGTGAAAGGGGATTAATTTATGGGTATGCGTATTAACACGAACGTTCAATCTT
>JBEIOQ010000064.1:0-13906 GCA_040377495.1 Halobacteriovoraceae bacterium | reverse complement strand
CACTGGTTCAATGATTGGAGTAGGTGTAGTGGCAGGTGCCTTTGTGGTTTACGAAAGCGTGAACCTTACTCGCTTAGTCCAAATGAACCGCATGATTTCATTGATTGGTGAAAGTCATCTTGGTACAGGTAAAAATATTGATCAATTTTATGAGAGTTTGTTGAAGAAAAAACCTGACCTTAATTTGTCGAAAGCAGAAATGGTACAAAAAATAGTGGAACTTGATTCAAGCAATCAGTTGTGTAGTGGACGCCCTGTTTCTCGCCATCGCTTGATTGAGCTTTTTTAAAAGAAAAAATTAGTACTAAATGCGCTTTCTTGATTATAACGAATTTCAGGAGAGCGCGACTTCATTACTCCTCGATAATCCAGATTTAAGCTCCAACGAGCATTCAAATAAAAGCCTAACTGCTGTAGATGGTGAATCGACTCAAACCAGAAATCTTCTGTGAAGTTATAATCTTGAATGATAGCACTCTTCCACTTCAACTTCTCTCCTAAACGTAGAACGCCTCCCATTTCTAATTGTGGCCCATACCGAAAACGTTTCACCATGCTTTGATCTTTTATCAAGGTCTGAATTTGAGCGTGGACAAAAGCAAACAGACTAACTTGATCAGAGAGAAAGTTCGTCGAGAGACCACGCATGGCTTTTGCTTGCCCGATTAGGCAGTAATCACAATTGAATTGATAAGGGCTTCTCAAACTTAAATCCAGACCCCATGAAGGCTTTGAGCTTAAGAGTGTAAAAGGGGAAAGTACTTGGGTTTCTAATAAAAGCAATTCATTCAATTTGAAACGGCGAGATTTTTCGTAATAGCGCGTATCCACTGTCATGAGATTAAGAGATGAATTGGTGAGAAAACCGCGGTCATCATCCATCATATCGTGAAAGGTGAGACGTCCTTTGAAAGTCGCAAAATTGTCTTGCTTATAGGTTCCTGCACCTAAAGCTACTCGTGCACTTCGATGCCCTAGGAGAGGCGAGTGAGGTAATTTGGTCAGAGTGACTTCTGGGCTCTCTTGTTTTGATAGCTGCACTAAGATTTGATGTTTTAATTTTTTATCGTTCTCAGAGAGTTCTCTTTTTTGAAACTGTTTAAATTGTAAGTAAGAACTGAGAGCGTCCAGGATCGCAGGACTTTGGATCTCTTTCACCACCGTTTTCCCTTTCAATGTTTGGTGAAAGATTTTTTTATCATTGGAACTTAGTTGTTCGATTTTAGTGATAGTTTGTTTGTAGAGAGAAACACGGACATTGGCTGGAACTTTTAATCCCGTAGGATCCACCACTTGGTGTAAATTCTCTTCGGGAATTTGATAAAAACTTAAGAACCCTTCTAATTTTTTATCATTGGCCAGTTCTAATAGCTTTAAGAGTTGATATGAGCAATTTTCATCTAAAAAATAATAATCGAAGTAAGCGGAGTAGGTGAGTTCCCATAAATGATTGATGACTCGGTTAATTTCATCTGAGTTTAAATTTAAAGGATATTCCCAGAGATCTCTGGCTTCGACGAATTCATATTCCTGAATTTTTTGATAATATTTTTCAATGGAATAAAAACCTTTATATCCACCTAGCAAACCCTTCATGGCGTACATCAGTCCGCCATCTTGTTCTGTCATCGCCGCAAAATTGATGACGTAGTCCAGTTGTGAGTTTTTGCCTAATGGATCTTGGTTCACTTTTAAGAAGAGGTGACCAAAGGCAGAAGCTGGATTTTCTGGATAGTAAGAAGCAAAAATGAGTGAGAGGCCTTGGGCGTTTAAACCCTTTTTCCATTCGAGATAGTTTTGGCATAGTTCAAATTGAACATTGGTCACTCCCTTTTCATTGAGCCATTTATAGCGAGCAGGAAACTGACAAACTGTCGTTTGAGTTTTAGCTTGATCTATTGTTGCCCGTAGTTCTTCCTCAGGCTGTGATTTTCCCTTGGGACTCAAAAAAAACTTTTCTGCATCGATTTCTGATTTCACACCGAAAACTGAAGTTCGATAATGCAGTAGTTTGTGCCAATAAGGATCTTGCGCCAGAGTTGAAAGATTTGTTTCAGCGAAAAGGGATAGAGAGAAAAGAAAAAAAACGGGCCAGAGGCCCGCTTTTATTAGATTAAGAAAGCTTTGCTGCAATTTTGAGTCAGGTTTTTATCCTGGCGTAAAGATGTTCCAAGATTTTTTAACATATCTGCTGCTTTTACGTTCTCATTAGTGAAAATATTTTCATAATTTTGTTTTGTCATTTTATTAAATGCCGGAGTGACAGCATCTGAACATCCTAGCGTCATAGCAAAAGTAGAAACAAACTGGCCGTCACCTTTTGCCATTTCCAGGCTAAGTTGTTCCAGGTTTACTTCAGCGTAGTGGATGTGAGATTTTTCATTCATCACAATGTCGTGGCGTGTACAGCCAGACGTTCCCGATGTTACTCCAAAGTACTGATTGAGAAAGAGATTGTTCGTCGTTACTCTTGAAGTTGAGGAAAGAAGAGTATTATCTTTAAAAATCATGGACCCAAGTCCACAACCTACCGAGTTATCGGCCATTGCAATAGTGGGAAGACTCGCCACTGTTAAGAAACCTAGTGCGACAAAAATTCTCTGTAATTTCATATTTTCTCCTTGGGCAGCGCCCTGTCCATTATTTTGAAGCTAAAATGAAATTCATGCAATCAACAATTAATCCGAGTGTATTAGTTGCACATTGTCTTTTTTTGCCCGGGAGCTAAAGCTTAGACACTTGAGCTAAACTAGCCTAATATGTCCAAATATTTTAAAGGGTTATAGAGATTATGAGTAAAGTCGTTGATACGGTTTTAGGCTATCCAAAATTAGCAGAAAGAATCCAGGGAAAGCCGGATGACCGTGAAAAAGTTATCAAGAATTTGGATGAGATTCGTGGTGATTATTCTCCCACAGTAGTGAAGACAGTCAGTAAGGTTATTGATTCATCATTCAAGCATCTATATGACGGAATCCATTTTGAAATCCCTAAAAATATGGATCTTCAAAAATTATCCCGTGAAAACAACGTGATCCTGGTACCGAATCATCAGTCTCATGCTGACTACATTGCCATGACGTACTTATTTTTTAATCATTCTAATCTTCCCGTGTATGTTGCAGGAGGAATTAATTTAAATATTTTTCCTATTGGAAATCTGTTTCGTAAATGTGGATGTTTTTTTATTCGTCGTAAGTTTACTGGTGATATTTTATATAAACTAACTTTTGAAGCCTATGTTTATTATCTCTTGAGTGAAGGACACATCATTGAGTTTTTCTTTGAGGGTGGTCGTTCTCGAACCGGAAAGCTTTTACCACCTCGTTATGGTCTTTTTCAAATGCTCTTAGAAGCACATTCATTACTCCCAAATGCAAAACCTTTATTGTTTTTACCGGTGTCTCTTGCCCACGAGGCTGTACCAGAGCAAAAGGCCCACGCCAAAGAACTAGGTGGGGGAAAAAAGGAAGCCGAAAATACTACCCAGTTATTCAGTCTCTACAAACTTTTTAATAAACGCCTGGGAACCATTCATGTGCAGTTGAATGAAGGGATACCTGTTAACAGCAAAGAGATTAAAGATTTCAAAAAAGCGACTCAAGAATTGGCCTTCGATTGTTTTCGTGCTGTCGGTAAGGGAATGCCAGTGACTCCAGCTTCACTTTTGGCCTTAGTGCTACTAGACGAACCTTCAGGAGCGCTGACTTGGAGAGGAATAGAAGAAAATGCTTTTGAAGTAATTAATTTCTGTAACAAATTTAATATTCCTGTATCTGAATCTCTGAAAGGGGATAAAGCGGCTAACTCCATTCAGCGTGCACTGGATATTATGATTAATAATAAAAAAGTTCAGATCATTGAGAAAGAAAAACTAGGTTTGATTTATTATGTGATCAAACCAGAAGCCAGAGTGGAAGTTCTCTACTTCAAAAATATGATTCTTCATCATTTTTTAGTTCCGTGTTTCATGAATGCAGCCTGGTGGAATATGTTCCGTGGAAATATCAAAACAGCTAGTGGGTTAACTAAATTTCTGATCGCAAAAAGAAAAGAGCTGAAATATGAATTTTATCTTCCTCACACGAGAGAAATGATTGGACTGGCGTTGCAGATTGTCTCTGAAGCCGTGGGAAGAAAAGTCGAAAATTTGGCAGAAGCTTTTAATTTTACCCCTGAAGATTTGTTTAAAATTGCGACTTCTGTAAAACGGTTTTCCACTGCCTTCACGCATATTTACGAAACTTATTATATTGCCTGTATGACCTTAAAACATTTGGCGAACGAGCAATTTAACAATGATCGTTATTTGCAAGTTTCCAAAGAAATTTTTGAATTAGAGCGTGTGCATGGTCGTATTGTAAAATACTCTGAGTCTTATACTGTACCTAACATGAAAAATACGTTGGAGTATTTTTTAAAGATGGAAGTGATTGATAAAAATTTAGGGAAATTTCGTGTCCATGATTTGAAAGCGGTTGAACAAATGGCAGAACGATTTGCCCAAGAGTTAAATGATCAAGTGACATTTAATTTAAAAGTGTCTGGTAAATCTTAATGATGAAATGGGAAGAAATTAAAACTCCCAATAGTCGTCTGTTGTATATTAAAACATCAGGACAGATGTTAGAATGGAATGAATTAGAAGCAAGATTAACTCAGTTCATTTCAGTGAATGCCAAACTCCGTTTGGCCAATGATCAGACTTATCTTTATTTTTTTCAGGCCATGGAAACCCAAATTTCCCAAGAAGCTTTGTTTTGGGTGGGAAAAGAAGTGATTGGGCTTCCGCAAAAAGATGAGGGGCAGATTGAAATGACCGACTTGCAGGCAGGAATGGCCTTCCGCTTTCCCCTGACCCCCCAAGATATCCACTTTTTTTATCCCGAAAAACTTGCGAATATTTATGAAACGGCGAAGTTGTCCCTTAAAAAGGCATCTTTTACCATTGCTGACACTTGGCGAATAGTAATTCAGGAAGACATTCGGGAAGGAAATATGGAACTTCGATTTTTTCTGGATTTTTTCCCTGACAACCCGGAATTTTAACCTTTTATCCTACTTGTCACTGAGCGTGGGCTTGTGTAAATTGGATACCATCAATTTGGAGGTGGCTTATTAACGACAGATTCGAAAGAGAACCGAGATTCCCGAAAGGTGATAAACCTAAGGAACAAAAGCACGATGGACCTAGAATTAATGAAATGATTCGTGCTCCTCAAGTCCGTCTTCTAGGTGAAGATGGTGAACAGTTTGGCGTAGTTTCTATCAGTGAAGCTCGTCGTATTTCAGAGGAAAGAACCCTCGATTTAATCGAAGTGTCACCCAATGCTGAGCCACCTGTAGTTAAGCTTATGGACTATGGTAAATATAAGTACCAAGCGCAAAAGAAGCTGAACGAAGCGAAGAAAAAACAAGCTGTGATTGAAGTTAAAGAACTCAAATTTCGTCCTAATATCGAAAAACATGATATCGAAGTGAAGCTGAACAAGGTCAAAGAATTCCTAGAAGATGGGGATAAAGTGAAGCTTTTGATGCAGTTTCGTGGTCGAGAAATCGCTTATGCTGAGACTGGGATGGCCCGTTTTAGAGAAATTTTGGCCCAAATCATTGAACTTGGAGCAATGCTTGAAGCAGAGCCCAAAATGATGGGGAACAGAATTATCGCTCTCGTGTCACCAACCAAGAAAAAATAAGAAAAAGCCCTTTTCCTCCTGTGTAAAGGGTGGTACAAGTGAGGTTCTTTTTTGAACCTATTTATCTCGTTTTGTTTAACGGAGTTATTTATATGCCTAAAATGAAGACCAAAAAATCAGCTGCAAAAAGATTCAGAATCACTGCATCTGGAAAAGTTAAATTCCAAAAAGCTTTCAAGCGCCACATTCTGTCGAAAAAATCGACTCAGTCTAAGCGTAAGAAGAGATTAGCTGGATACGTTCACAACGCTAACATGATGTTAACTTTGGGAACTCTACCTTACAGACGTAAACACAGCTAAGAGCTGTAATATTATTAATAGAAGAACGCTATGGGATGCGCTCACGATAAGTGAGAAAGCAGGTAAGAGGGAAGACCCTCCTATAGAGTTTGAGAAGGAGAATGTATGTCACGTGTTCGCCGCGGTTTTAAAGCCCGCCAAAGAAGAAACAAAATCTTAAAACTAGCTAAAGGCTTCCACTTTGATCGTCGTACAAAGTTCAAGCACGCTTCAGAAACTGTTCGTAGAGCTCTTCACTACGCTTACAAATCACGCCGTCTATTGAAGCGTGATATGAGAAAAGTATGGATTGTTCGTATCAATGCTGGTGCTCGTATGCTTGATACTACTTACTCAAAAGTAATTGCTGGAATGAAGAAAAAAGGGATCGAAATCAACCGTAAGATGCTTGCTGAGCTTGCAGCACGTGATTTCGGTAACTTCCAGACCATTATCAACAGTCTAAAATAGTCCATCATTCCTAATTTTAATACCTTAAGCCCACTTTTTTCACAAAGTGGGCTTTTTTTTTCCTAAAAGTCTGCTAACCTATTATAAAAAGGATGTTTTCTGCTCTACAAAAGGGTTCATTCCTTTTGTATTTTATGGAGGATTACTATGAGCATGACGAAAGCGGATATTGTGGAAAGAATCTACAAGGAAGCTGGGTTTTCCAAAAAAGAAGCCGCTGATCTCGTTGATCTAGTGTTCAAAGTGATTAAAGACACTTTGGCCAAAGGTGAAAAAGTAAAAATTTCTGGTTTCGGAAATTTTTCTATTCGCGACAAAGCTACGCGTGTTGGTCGTAACCCACAAACAGGGGAAGCGATGGATATCACAGCTAGACGTGTTCTTACCTTCAAGCCATCACTTGTTTTAAAAGACGATATTACTGATCGCTATGCTCATCGTATTGATGATCAAGGTAATGAGAATAAAAATATTGCTCCTAAAGCCGGCGTACCAAAAGCTCTTAGTTCATTCATGCAAGGTATTGATGATGAAGTAGACGAGAGTGGTGAAGACGATCTCGACTAATGTCTGAGCAAATAGAGATTCCCAATAAAAGTTTTTTCAAGCTGAATGAAGTCAGCTCGATCACAGGCGTAAAACCTTATGTTTTACGCTTTTGGGAAACTGAGTTTGATACCATTATTAATCCAGCGAATTCTGAATCTGGACAAAAGCTTTATGAGCAGAAAGACATTGAAGCTTTTCTGTTAATCAAAAAAGTTCTCTTTGAAGACAAACTTCCTATTCATGAAGCAAAAGTCCTCCTTCGCAACCAAACAGAAAGTAATGCTCCGACTGCAACGACGAATGCTAGAGTTGTACGTCAAAGTTTAACTGACAAAGATATAAATGCTCTGCTCGTGGCCAAAGATGAAGTAAAGCAGATGCTATCAGTGATCGATAATCTAAGAACTAAATACAAAATTTAAAATAATTTTTTACTATCAATCTGATGGAGCAGAAGTGTGTCTGCATTAGCTGTTAGTTTCATCAAACTTTTTTCAATTAATTCCTGGTTTAAGAATTTTTGCGTATGTGGATAGTGAGTAAGGCTTTTATTTACGGCAAGAGAGTATCTTTTAAAGGCTTCTATGGCAGTTTCACGCTGTTTTAAGAAAGGATTAACGGAGAGTTCATGTTCGCTTAAATTCTTTTCCGTTAATTCGCTTAAATCATCCAATAATTGAAAATAAATACCTAAATCGCGGCCTAGCTTAGTTAAACTCCAAACTTTTTTCATATCTGCTTTTCCTTCTAATCCTAAGTAGTAGGGAAAGAGAAAAGAAAGTTGAAAAAGTCTGGCGGTTTTTAATTCATGAGTTTTGACCAGTTTTGAGAAATTATCATTCATTTCGTGAGATAGATCGAGCACTTGTCCCAAAATCAGTCCTTTTGGACCAGTGAAAGCCGTGGCAAAACGAAGAAGAGTATTAATATGAGGTGATTTTATTTTTGCCAGAGTAGAGTAAGAGGCATTTAGTAAACCGTCTCCGGCCAATAAGGCCTGCCATTCTCCATAAGCTTTATGACTGGAGGGTTTGCCTCGACGATAATCATCGTTGTCCATACACGGTAAATCATCATGCATTAAGGTGTAGGCATGGTGGTATTCAATAAAAGCACAGGCTAAAAGAAGATTATTTTCCTTCGCTTTGTTTCCAAGATCTTTGGCAACATTAAGAAGTAACTGACTACGAATAAGTTTGCCTGCTGGAAAAAGAGCGTAACTGTAAATTTCACTAAATTGATGCTTCGGAATATGGAGCTTTAATTCTTGTTTAAGGAATTGTTCGATAAAAACTTTTGCACTCATTATTGCGGCTGAGGACTTGGGCTACCGATTGTTCCACCCAGTTTCACCTGGTAATAACCATCTCTTTGAGGAAAGTTTTGAAAAAGCATTTTCACGATAGAAAAACTTTCTAAAAAAGCTTCAGAGAAAATCACTTCTCCGGTTAACTCAATACGTGACATCGCGAATTGAAATTCATTTGGCCAGATATCACCTTTGAAAGAAGCACGGATAGGAGATTTGTCATCACCAATAATTAAAGATTCAATGCGGATTTTTTTGGAATTGTCGTAGACACCTTTGAACGAAAAGTTTTTTAAATTAAGGTTAGGAAGATCTAAAGCCTGTAAACGTTGTGAAGGAATAAAGAGATCTTTCGATTTAAGTAAAAACTTTGTGGAGTTAACTTTGTTATTTTTTAAATTCACTAATGCATTTGTTTCCATTTGTCCCTGAAGTTTGAAATCAGAGCCTAGATATTCCAAGAGAGTCTTAAGGTTTAAAGTTGTACCTTGAGTATTAATAATTTGTTCTGTTGGCCCAATTGTTTGTTTTGTACGGATATTACTTCCGCCCAAAGTTGTTTTTAACTCTAAATTTGGACCAAAAGGAGAAAAGCTAAAACCAATCAAGTTGATATTTACTTGTGAAAATTCAATCGGTTTAGTGGCATTTGCAGCAGCACAGCGTCCTGGCATACTTACATCATTCAGAATAGCTTTGGGAAAGAAGAAACCTAGTTTGAGTTCTTTGTAGGATATAGGACAACGAGGATTGGCATTAAGTGCGCCTTTTAAAATATGTTCGACTCTTTCAGTGAAAGAAAAATTGAACATGAAGCCAAAAATAATGACCGCAAGTACAAGTAGAGTCCATTTGATTTTAGAGAAAGTAGGGAGGGTGTAATCTGATTCTTCGACTGCATTTTCTAAACGCATATTATTCCTCTTCTCCGTTCATAGACGGGTCTCCACCTTCTTCTGCGCTCATGCCTGGTTGAGCATTAAAAACCACATGAATATTTCCTTCTAGTTGGCTTTCTTTCTCATTTCTCCTTAGACTCATTCCAGAGATTTTCATTTTTTCTCTTTGTAAGATCCCTGTGAGAAAATTGGTCAGGTCATTGATAGAAAATTTGGAGATAGTAACAGAGGCTGTGACTTTATTGGATTTAGCAAAACTGGATTCTGCAATAAACTGGCTTACTGAAATTTTATTGGGATCAATGCGAGATCCTGTGCCCATATTTTTTAATCTTTGCGCCAAGCTAGCATCTGAGTCGACTGAAGAATTATTGATTAAGGCCATAGAAGCAGTATTGATCTCATTACGGTTCGCAATAATCTCTTGTCCGGTCATTAAGATATCTGATTTAAGTTTTAATTCTTTCTTTAAACTAAAGTTACTATAGGCAAAGATCCCAATGAAAATAATAGGGATAATGACTAGGGCGAATGAAATTGAATTATTGATGTAAAGGCGAATATCTTCATCTACCATCGCCAAAGGTTCTTGGATTTTAGAGTAGACTGGACTGGCCTTAAATAAGTCTACTTGCTTAAAAACAAAAGTATCAATTTTTTTAAAGAATGATTCTCTGGTTGTGCTCATAATTTTATTTAATCGGCGTAGGTCGCCATAATTTCCTTGGTGTCTGGATTAGTATTAATTTTCAGATCGGAAAAATTTGATGATTCAAGAGTTGCTCTGACGGAATTCATTAATTCATCTGTCTGAGTTTTAAAAATGGCTGTCACTGTTCCTTCATTCACGGTAAAACTCATTAAGTTCACCTCAGGGTTGTTTTTAAACATCTGAGAAAGTTTCACGAGGGGAGAAATTCCATCCACACGGGCAGCAGCCTCAATTGTGTTAATTTCCTGAACAATGATACGTGATTTGCTTTTCAACATGGCCAGCGTTTGTTGTGGTTTCTTTTTATATTCTCGTTGATCCTTCGGAGTGGATTCAAGGATTGGATTTTTCAAAAGGCTCGCTACTTTTTTATCTAATTCAGTTGCTTGACGATAAAGAAAGAAGCGTTCAACTCCCAGAGAAAGCA
The DNA here is from genome assembly GCA_040377495.1 of Halobacteriovoraceae bacterium. Taxonomy (GTDB): domain Bacteria; phylum Bdellovibrionota; class Bacteriovoracia; order Bacteriovoracales; family Bacteriovoracaceae; genus JBEIOQ01. The sequence goes on along the minus strand of JBEIOQ010000064.1, from coordinate 3,562 downwards.
TGATGACGAAAGTTAAAAGAAATAATCTGACTCCAATAAAGGAAACAGAGTGAACAGGAATATTTTCTTTATCGTTACGAGCATAATCACCAGTTAAAAAATTGATGATGCGATTTTTTGACAGCACTGCCCACGACATCAGATTGGCCGTGGTAAATTTCATCTGAATTTTTGAATCGGTTTCAGAGTCTTTAAACGCTACAACATTGAGTAAATTTAAATGCTGCGTTTTTACTGCTAATTCGTGAGAAAGATAGTTGGCAATATTTTTTAAGTTGCTGGTTCCACCACAAATGTAGATTGTGCCTAAAGAAGATTTTGAGTTTAAGCGAAATCCAAGCTCCCAACGTTTGATGTCGGTAATGAGTGGAGCCAGCACTTGGTGCATGGTTTTTGCGAATTCTCTTTGGTTTTCGTCCACTGACTCTAATTGGGTACTTGGCAATAGGAACGCGTTCTGATGTTTAAAGAAATTTGCTTCCTCAATAGGAATTTGATAGTTATCAGAAATCGCCTCTTCAATTGCTTTACCAGCAATATAAGATGTCTGAACGGCAACTAAAGCTTGGTTATAAAAGAAGTAAGCTTTCGTTGTATGGTGGCCAAGATCCAAGATACAAAAAGATCCACCCATTTTTTGGGTGCGAACATAGTTCGAAAAAATGGACATTTCACTCGTGATGATATCCGGAAGGACTGATGCAGTAATGTTATCATAAAGGGTTTGAAAATGATTCAGCCCTGCAACCGAAACTTGAGCGTGAGAGACGTTTCCTGTCGTTTCAATGTATGTTCCGATGTGAGTTTGGGCCAGTGTAAAAGGAAGATCCTCTTCTAATTGAAAAGGGATCATTAGTTCTGCTTTCTTTTTGTTCTTCACGGGAAGAGTTAAAAATCGCGAAGTCAGATACTGATTTGGAATAATAGTAATGAATTTTGTTTCTTTGCGGATACTTTGTACGATTTCACGAATAATTTCTTTTCGTAGCTCATCTTCCGTGAGTTCGTCAGAAAATTGATTGCGAACTTGATCGATCACAATCTCTTTTAATTTCTGGGTGTAGACTTTCTTTTTGTCGGAATAACTTTCCACCAATTTAATGGAATAGGTTCCAATATCCAGAGCGGTTATATGCATTCTTTTCTCCTACATCTATTTTAACGCATGAGAGTGAAAAGACGAGCAAAAAGATACGTGTTTCTTAGTTGGCGGTGATTTCTACGACACGAGGAGTGAGGAGTTCTATTGGTTGTGCCTTTTTCTCTTTTTCACCGGTAGAACCAGTTTTCTCGCCTTCCGTTTCTGTTTCACCTTCACTTCCAGTCGCCGGCTTTTTGTCTTTGGCTGTCTTTTTCTTCTCTTCAGGAGGAACAGGTTTAGCAGGGATACTGACGTAAGCGGTGATGGTGTATGTTGAACGATTATAAGTTCCGGCACTCATCACTTTAAATAAGGTCCCCGCAGCACCAAATTTTAATCCAGCTTGGTCAAATTTCTTTACTCGCTCACTAAAAGCAGATTCCGAGAGAAGATTGGCGGTGGTGACGACATATTTTTTAAAGTCATCAATCGTATTAAAGAATTTTGGGTCTTTAGGATTGTCTCGGTACTTAAAGAATTCCTTCACTTGCTCTTCATCCAAGGTCGGAAGTAGAATTTTCAAAGTCTTATCCGTCATTTTATTTAAATCGATCAAAATGGAACCATGGACTGTTAGTTCACTACTAATTAAGTCAACTAATTCGTCATCCCATCCATCAATCATATAAAGTTCACTCAAAGAAGAAAGGGGCGCATGTTTAGGCGTGATGCTTTTAGTGGCGTAGTTGGCGTTGAATTGTTGGACATAGGGATCTTCGTAAGAATCAGGTTCAGAGATATAGTGTTTGATGGCCGAGATCATTTCTACGCCCTCTTTGTCAGCGTATTTATTGTTAAAGTCGTCATCTTTTTCACGTTTCTTCTCGATCGCCTCTTTCATCATATTTGAAAGCTGGGCATCCATGGTGAATTCCTTGTCTGGAGCAGAATCCTTTTCTCCTTCATCTTCGTCCCCGGTTTTGTCTGTCGTTTTCTTTTTATCCACGAGGCTAGAAATTTTTAACATATTGACGTTGAGAAGCTGAGAGGCGGACATGATTTCTAGTTTCATTTCACCTTGCAGTAGAGTGTTTTTTTCGAACTCTTCGATCGCTGACTTCTGTTGAACCGATAACTCCTTGGTTTGAGGAATCGGGAACATGAAAGGAACACTCCAGATAAAATTCAGGTCTTCTTGTTTGATGGAGCCCTTGGCCTTTTCATTTTTTTGAAGAAGGTTGAAGGCTTCCTGATAGAGTTTTAACCTAGCTATCGCTAGTCTTAGGCCAGCTTCTGCATTAAGGCGGGCCTGATATTTATCCTGTGAATTGTAACTTTTAAGTTTGTTCAATTTTGTTTCAAAAACAAAATCTGCCAAAATGGCAGAAAGAATGGTGACTGCGGAAAGCACCATTAAAATGGCCACACCACGTTCTTTTTGAATCTTTAATTCTCGAAAAAATTGGAAGCGTTTCATTATTCTACTTCCTCATTTTCTTTCTCTGTTTGCGTGCTCGCTCCTTGTTCACCAGGTTGATTTGGATTAGGAGTTGTTGTTTGCGCTATTTCTAAATCATCGGGTTCTTCGGTCGGATCATACACCGGCCATAGAGGGCGGTAAGTCTTAATAATTTTTTGTACGCCACCCAATTTATCCTTCCAGGTAATTTTAACTTGAAGTGCACGAATCATATTCACTGCTCCAGGAGCAGCAGTTAAAGGAGCGACGAATTTTTGGTTCTCAGCATTCCAGAATAAAAATTCAATTTCTTCTACGTTATCTAATACTACTTGAGCTTTGACTGTATTCCCATCCGTGCTTGCATTTAACTTTTCCGCTTTGTAAGGGTTCTCTGCGGAAAAATAACGAACGAGACGAAAGCGTCCACTGGGATCACTGGCAGCATCATCAGCTTGTTCTTTAGCTGGCTCGGATTCCAGAGTATATTTCACCCACGCAAAATTAGATTGTTGAGAGTTGGCCTGGCGACGACGATTGGAATTAGTAAAAAACTCGAAAGTATTTTTATCTGGGTTTTCAAAAGTAGGAACTGGACGACCTTCAATGTCTGTAAAACCAAAGTGAGGATTTCTTTCGTAGCGGTCTTGAATACGGTTATAGATTTCTTCTGTGATGCGACCTTTTAAAGGAAGTTTTTTGGCATAATAAAGGGGAGAGTAAAGATGGGAAAAATCCCAGTCCATAACATTCAGGGCCGTCACAATTTGCATTTTTTCTTTGTCTTCTTTACTAATGCGCTCACGAGTATTAATGGAATCATTGGTAAGGGAGATCACTCCAAGGGTGATAAAAGAAAGAAGAGAAATCGCAATGAGGATTTCTAAAATGGAAAAACCTTGAGAAGAAAAGAACTGTTTTTTCATTCTAATTAAAATTTACCTTTGCTTGAGGATTGTCGATCCAAGCACTCAATGTGTATTTCTGATCAGTATTTTTATTTCGGATAGTTACACTTACTT
>JBEIOQ010000131.1:0-4959 GCA_040377495.1 Halobacteriovoraceae bacterium | reverse complement strand
GATTTTAATTCCTGTGTCATGCCCAAAAGAAAACACGCGGTTTAAATAAACCTTTTTCGCATCATAAATATGCAAGCCAATCCCTGGATGACTTGAGCTAACAGTCACATTATCAACCACTACCTTTTTTGATTGAGAAATAAATAGGGGAGTTTCCAAAATATCAGCAGGAGAAAAATTTAAATTTTTGACCACTACTTTTTTCCCTGAAAGGAATAATCCATTTAGGGAATGATCGATGCGATTTCCTTTGGACCCATCGATATGAATTTTTTTCGCTTTTAAATAAACAGCGTAACCATTGGTTTCACTAAGATCATTTCCATGAATATGGTAGGCATGCGAGCAAGCTGCAGCATTAATACGAATACCAATGTTGGAGGAGCGACGAATTTCATTATGATCAATGGACGTTTTTCCACAAGTTTGATCCATATAAACATCCACACCGATAGCACGTGAATTAATGATATTATTTTGGATATCAACATTTTCAGCATTAAAAACTTCAATCCCTCGTCCTGTTCCATTTCCAGTAAGATCGACATTTTTAATGGTGGCGTGATTTTTTAAAACACGAATAACGGTATCAGCTTGTGGAGCAATAATTTTATATCCGTTTCCGTTAATGGTGACACCAGCGCGATCAATGGTAATGGCAGAATTATTTCCAACAATGTGAGAGCAATCTAAATTTTGATGAAGGATGAGATTTTTTTTAAGCAGACTTCCACAGATGTGTGCATAACTTAGAGTTGGTAATAGAAAAGAAATAATAAGATATTTCACCAAGACCTCCGTGAAACAAATTGTTTCTAAGAAAATTTTAACAAACATTTGGCCATTATGACACTGTTTACTAAAAGATTTTAACTCTGTGCGTGGAGACATACTGGCCCTAAAACTAAGTTTTATCCCCAGAAAGTAACCAAATTTCTTGGTCTACATTTTGCTTATCAATGCTGCATAAATGTAAACGCTGGGAAGGCGATTGAATGTTTTTGGAGAACGGATGAAACTTGTTTTATGTCTATTAACGTTTGTTTGTATTATGCAAACTGCGAGTGCTTACACTTTTGGTAGTAGTGGTAGTGATGGTTATAGTGGACACAGCGGTGCAGACGGAAGAAATGGTCCGACTATTACCTTGCGCGCTGATGGTGTTTTTAAACATTATGATTTGCGTGGTTCAGAAGGTTCTGATGGTGGTAACGGCCAAGATGGTGGAGATGCTTATAGTTGTACTCAAGGTCAACCTTCCCACGATCTGACAGGTGCATCCGGCGGTGACGGCGGCAGTGGTGGTAAAGCGGGTGATGGTGGAAGTGGGGGCAATACTTTAGTTTATTACAAAAATATTAAAGATCTTTCTCAAATCCAAATTTTCAACGGAGGTGCTCGTGGTGGTCGCTCTGGACGCAGTGGCGATGGTGGTTATGGATGTAACTGTACATATAGTAATTGGAGGATTGAAAAATGCCATACCAATGATGAAGATGAACAAGTTTGTAATACTTATACCTATACTTGTACTGATGGCCGCGATGGACGTCGTGGAATATCTCCGAGTGATGGGGCCAATGGTTATCGTGGATCCATTTCTATCGTTAAAGATCTAGATGTACTTCCAGCTGAACGACCTTACGCTAGTTCTCCATTGGGGGCTTTAGTTAAACCAATGCATTTCTCGAAAAGAATTTGGCAAACGAAGGCCGGAGCAGTGTCATTATTTGCACCAGGCTCATCGATTAGTGATAGCTATTCAGAATATGTTCGTTTAGCAGAAAAAGATTTCCAACTAGTTTGGAAAGTGAATCGTGATATCGTGGACTTTAGCGGTATCAATGTTTCTCTAGGTTATGACGGTACCAACATTAACATTTCTTTTGCTGAAGGCATTTTTTATACCGGACACTACGTACGAACAGAAACTCTTGATCAATATGTGGTTACTCAAGCTTTTCTTCCATCGGATTTAGACAAACTTGAATTCACAACACCTACAGGAAAAGAAGGAGACCTAGCGATTGGAATTAAAGACAACGCTGATCTCTATGACATAATTCAGACTGAGGTTGAATTGAAGCTGACTTTCAAGCGTCATTTAATTGGACATAAAATTGAGTTTTATGATGATGTTCCCAAAGAAAACATCGAGATGACTGATGATCTTCTGAATATTTCTTTAGGGAAATTACCAGGTGTGAGAACGAAGAAATTTAAGAACAAACGCAAAATATTCGTGGAAGCTATTGTGACTAGGACCTTTGGTGGTCGATCCATCACCAAAAGCCTTTCTCTCCCCGAGTACAAGATTCCCTAGTCACGAATTGGCCCAAGTTAAATCTTGGGCCAATATTTTAATGCACATCCCATAGGTATCCGACTCCACTGCTAAAGTAATTTTTTTTACTTGTACTATCACCGAAAGAGAATCTCCCTTATAATTGGAGCATGGCCAATGCTCATAAAGTTCCTTTTCTCGTTGTTTCCTCGAATCAATATTTACGAGGAATTATTAAGTTTGTCCTTGAGACACTTCTCCATGCCGACGTCACAGAATTAGAAAGTGAAGAGAAGGCTTTACTCTATCTAAAAGGTCTTACCAATTTTCCTGGCATGATCATTTATGATTATGAACCTAATGCTTATTTATTAGAAGATTTTGTTATGCATTTAAAAAAATCGGCTAAAGATGTTCGCATTGTTATTTTGATCGATAAAATTAGAGAAGAAGGAAAAGAGTTACTAAAGGACATCTCACAAATTACGTTGATGGATGAAACATTGCTCCCTATGGTTTTGGTGGATGAAGCAAAAAAAGTTTTTACCGATCATGAAGCTGAAAATAAAGATGAATACTGCCAAGTTGAATTACGTTTCTTAAATATCTTAGACGGAGTGAATAAGAACTTATTCATTAAGTTAGGTAGCTCTAAGTTTGTTCGTATTTTTAATGAGGATGATAATACTGGTGCGGATGATATTCAGAAATATATGTCTAAGGGCGTTCAGCAGTTTTATGTTACACGAGCAACCGCCCTGTGGGTGATAGAACAGGTCCAAAAACAGATTAATTTATTTCTTCGTTCCAGCAATTTTAGATTTATTTTGCGAGGAGCAAACGACTCTCCTGAAAAAAGATTCGAACAAAAAATTCTCAGGATCAATGATGAAGTACACATCGATAATGAATTTAAAGAAGTGATTGATCAAGCGATTGGCAAGGTTAAAAAAATTGTTGAAACACAAAAAAACGTAGAGGCCCTATTAAGTAACTTAAAAGATCACACCGATATTTCAAATTACTACAATGCCAAAGTTAGAGGGACAGCATCTTTAGCATGTTTGCTAGCTAAGCAATTAGATTGGAGCTCGCGTATGACGATTGATAAACTCATCTTCGCCTCCACACTCTGTGATATTACACTTTGTATTCGTCCACATTTACTAAAAATTCCGAGTCTTGAGGAGTTTGAAAAAGTAAAGGGGATGCTTAAGTCTGATGAACAGAAAATGTTTTTACAACATCCTAAAGAAGGGGCGGAATTAATTAAGAACTATTTTACTTCAGCTCCACCCGAAACAGACATCCTGGCATTACAGCACCATGAAATGCCTTCAGGGGATGGGTTTCCTGGTAAAATCAAAGCGGAACGAATAGCGCCTTTATCTGCTCTTTTTATTATTGCGAATCACTGTGCTGTCTATTTTTTAGAAGATGAAGCACCATCGATGCAAGACTATCTTTTGAAAGCGGAGTCAAAGTTTGACTCTGCTAATTTCAGAAAAGTGCTCAAAGCTCTGGAAAAATTAAAAAAGAATTAGAAACTGCCCGACTATAATGGTGATCCAAACGTCTTTTATTAAAAAGTCGTTTGGAATCTAAGCTTCGATAATCTCTTCTCTTTTCCAGTTGTTGGCCAAGATAACAATTCGTCTTTTTTTGCTTTTAATCATTTCATGAAACCTGGCTGCCCTAATATTCAATGCCCTTTTCATCAAAAATTCACGCAAGTTGTGAAAGATGGGCATTATTTTCGAAAAGATGATTCTAGAAGCATTTCTCGCTTCAAATGCAAAGTTTGTCTAAAGCGTTTTTCGGCCGCCTCAGTAACTTTGGAATGGAAGCAAAAGAAGCGACGAGTGAATCAACCTTTATATAAACTTCTTGCTTCTGGTCTATCCATGCGTAGGTCGGCCTTGATTTTAAATATTCATCATGTAACGGTCGCAAGAAAGCTCGAATACCTCGCCAAAAAGGCGGAACTATCACAAAGAGAACTTTTAGAGAAACTTAAGAATAATCCTGTTAAGAATCTACAGTTTGATGATCTAATCACTAGTGAACATACCAAACTCAAACCTCTTTCTGTTTCCATAGCGGTAGATGCGAAAAGACGTTTTATCCTCGGGCTTCAAGTTTCAAGTATTCCTTCCTTTGGGCATCTAGCGGCATTTTCTCGTAAAAAATATGGCAAAAGAACAAATACTCATTTGGAAAAACTAGATGAACTTTTTAGTCAGATTCAACCTTTTATCGATCAAACCGCATTAATCGAATCCGATGAACACAAACGTTATCCTGAAATGGTGAAAAAACATTTTCCTAAGGCGACTCATAAACGTTATAAAGGCGGTCGAGGCTGCGTAGTTGGTCAGGGCGAATTAAAAAAACTAAAATATGATCCACTTTTTAAAATCAACCATACTTGCGCGATGTTAAGGGCGAATATTAATCGGGTATTTAGGCGGACCTGGTGTACGACAAAGAAAGCAGAAAAACTCCAACTTCACTTACAAATCTTTGTTCAATTTTATAATCAAGTCTTGCTTGAAGAGAACTTTCAAACTCTGTAGATGAATTCAAAAAAGAAGGGCATGGTTAATCCATGCCCGACAAATTATCTACCACCATTGTCGTAGGGCAGTTCTAAAGATTTAACGTCCAATGAATTC
>JBEIOQ010000019.1:0-25125 GCA_040377495.1 Halobacteriovoraceae bacterium | reverse complement strand
GATACGAACATAGATATGAGACTTGAGATTAATAAAACCAAAACACTCGCGATTGGAAACTTGACTGGTTATAAAAGCCAAATTGAATTACAAGTGGGCGATAAGCAACTTAAATCTTCTTCAATGACTTGTTATAGGGCCTCGGGGAATTAAAATAAGGAGCAGCATCATGAATAAATTTATTTTTGGCTTAATGCTTTTAAGTTCAATGACTGTATGGGCAGAACAGGGCAATGAAATTATCGTAAACTGTGTTGGCCAAAAGACCAATGGGGCAGAATATGTAGAAACACCATGTTCCGCAATAGTTCAATTTTCAGACATTACAAATAGCAGCGTATCGCTAAGCTCACTTATAAGTACATGTGACCTTCATCCATTTGATCTTAAGCTTAAAGCTGGAGATTTTGGAAACTTTGCCAATCTCGAGGTAAGTATTACCAAAGAGAAGAAAAACTTATTTGGTAAAATAAAAGAAAAAAAATTAAGTTCGCAGCACATTTACGTAGCTTCAAATGCGACATCATTTTTATCTCTTACTTATGTTAAGAATGGAAATGGTTTAAGTTGCGAAGTAAGAACGAAATAAGTTAAAACGGAAAATTAATGAAATTATTATTAGCATCATTTACTCTCCTTTTAAGTACCCATGTTTTTGCAGCTAACTGCAATGTGTATATTATTAATCTTGGCCCCGATTATCCAACCAAAGTAAATCGTGCTCTCGAAAGTCGCGGTTATAAATTGACTGAAGATATTGAAGAAGCAACTTATACTCTAGGCGAATTTGGGCACACTAAAGGAATCGTTTGGCATACCACTGCCCATCTAGAATCAATTGAAACAAAAGAAGATTTCACCGGCTACGGGAAATCGATTTTTTCTGATAGCGCTTTTACAAAAGCCATCAAACAACTACCTGAGTGCATATAAAAGTCGACTCTTTCGCATCCTGAGATCGTCGACATATATGAAATCCTAATAAAAAAGGCTCCTTTCGGAGCCTATTTTATTTTTAATATTTAACACTACACCCATAAGATTTTGTTTTGGATACCTTGATTGGCTTTTTTTCCAAGATTGAATCGAGCGCCAAAGCAACGTAGTTATCTGCCTTCACCACATCATTGGTATCGGTACTCGCGATACTATCAATCGCTCCCTGATAAACCAATGTCCCTTCAGCGTTGATAATGAACATATGTGGAGTTGTTTTTGCTTCATACACTCCACCTACTGTTCCCTTTGGGTCCAATAAGATGTCAGTGGCATTCGATTTATGAGTCGCTTTGTCTTGAGCTGCACCTTTGGCATCAACATAACCTTGCTTACCTTCAGCAGAAGAAATAATCGACAACCAAACAATTCCTTTAGCTGTATATGTCTTTTGCAGCTCCTGCATGTTGCCTGAACTGTAATGCTTTTTAACGAAGGGGCAACCATGGTTTAACCATTCAAGAACAACCGTCTTACCTTTGAAGTCAGACAGTTTCACTTCTTTTCCCGATGCCGATTTCAAAGTAAAGTCAGGGGCCATAGTACCGTTATCAATCGCAGCAAAAGCAGAAAAGGACATTAATAAGCCTAGAATTAAACTTTTCATAAAAATCCTTTTCTAATAGTCCTGGGCGTAGATTTCGTACTGTTCAATATGATAATTATTTTCTGCGCGCACTGAAACTGATTTCGAATATGTCTCTTCAATCATATCAATCGCGTTCATATCTTCATTGCATAAACGTGCTGAAACTTCAGGGTGAGCGTAGACAGTAATTTTATTACCTTTGGATTTCTTAATCGTTTTGATGATCTCACGAATGATTTCATAACAAACCGTGGTTTCTGATTTGACTCGACCGGAGCCTTCACAATAGGGACAAGGATCACACATAACTCTGGTTAATGTGTCACGCGTTCTCTTTCTCGTCATCTCAACCAAGCCCAGCCCTGAAATAGGGAGAACATTAGTTTTTGAGCGATCTTTTTTCAAAGCTTCTAACAATGCATGATAAACAGTTTCACGGTGTTCTGGTTTTTCCATATCGATAAAATCGATAATGATAATCCCACCGCAATTGCGTAAACGTAATTGATAAGCAATCTCTTTCACTGCTTCTAAATTAGTTTTCAAAATCGTTTCTTCGAGTGTTTTTTTTCCGACAAATTTTCCTGTGTTCACGTCAATGGAGACGAGAGCTTCAGTTTGATCCACATTGATTGATCCACCTGACTTTAAGAAAACTTGATTGGAAAGTGCGCGTTCAATTTCAATATCAATACCGTAATGATCAAAGATCGGAACATCTGAATCATAATATTTCAGCTTTGTTTTCATGCCGAAAAGGTAGCGAGAAGCAAACTTTTCCACATGCTTATAGGCAGCTTTGGAATCAATCACAATTTGATCGACATCATCATCTGCGATATCACGTAGAGCTCTTTGAATGAAGTTTAAATCACGATAAACTTCAGAGGGCGCCTTCATTTTTTCCGCTTTTTTCTGAATATCTTTCCACGTTTTCATAGCCATATTGTAATCGGCTTTGAGAATCTTATAGGACTGACCTTCTGCGACAGTACGGGCAATAACACCTTTCCCTTCAGGACGAATGGAATCAAGAACTTCTTTTAGACGTTCGCGTTCTTTATCTGATTCAATACGACGAGAAACTCCGGTGTGCTCTATAAAAGGCATAAAGACGATATGACGTCCTGCCAATGAAATATGACGAGTCACGCGAGGGCCTTTAGTCGAAATGGGTTCTTTCGCAATTTGCACTAAAATTTCTTCGCCTTCTTTTAAGAAATCTTGAATCTTCACATCTGGACGAAATTTCATATCGAGAGTTTCTGACATGGACGAGAGTTCATCAGGAATCACTTCGCCTACACGTTTACTTCTCAGTTCTTCACTATGTTGTTTGGATTTTTGAACCATATCACGTTGCTCTTCCAAGGTGGGGATATAAGCATCATCCACATAAAGAAAAGCTGCTCGCTCACCACCGATATCCACAAAAGCGGACTGCATGCCTGGAAGAACGCGAATAACTCGCCCTAAATAAATATTCCCCACCAAGGGAATGTTTCCTTTGGAATCTGAACCACGCTCAATAAGAAAATCCAAAATCTCAGCATTTTCGATGAGAGCAATTCGGCATTCATTATAGGTTTGGTTGATAATTAATTCTTTGGCCATGACTTTCCCGCGGGTTTGAACGCTAGCAATGTCCGAAGACATTTTTGCAAAGTCTATGTTTATAATTTTTAAGGATTTTTGACAAGATTAAAGGGCCAATTACTTCATAGCATCATGATAATATTTTAAGTAGCCCTCACACATTTTGAGATGAGTAAAATGTTGCTCAGCATAGGAGCGAATTTGACGAGGATTCACCTGATAAGAATAGCGACTTATTGCTTGAATAAGATCTTCCAAGTTATCCGCCACAAGATTAAATTCAGCTCCACCTGCTTGCTCTAATACTTCACAGACTGCACCACGTTTTAAAGCAAAAACTGGAGTGCCAGTAAACATGGCTTCAATCATAACTAGGCCAAAAGGTTCCTCCCAAAGAATAGGAAAAAGAAAGGCTTTGGAATTTTTTAACATAGAAAATTTTTGTTCATTATCCACATGGCCAAGAAATTCATAACGACCAAACCAATTAAAACCATGTCCCCCACCTATCACTAATTTTTCACGAAATTGACGAGCAATTTTTTTCGCTAGATGAAGTCCTTTACGTTTTAAACTGGCCCGACCCAAAAATGAAAAATTATGTCGATTTATTAGGGAAATTTCAGAGAAAGGAATGTGCTTGGGATTTAAACCATTAAAGACAAATTTAGTTTTGCCATGTCTTTTGGCGTGATCTGAACAAAGAAAAATAGTGTTTTCATGCAATACACTTTGATCTTCTTTCTGATCTAAATTTCCATGCATTGTACAAACATAAGGATAGGGAAAATTGGTCAATTTATAAGGTAGATGGAAATGGACAATATCAGCATTGGCGGGAATCAATTCGGCATAACGACGGTTGGCTTCCTCTATGGAACCAAAGCGGTCTAGATCAAGAAAATTAACTCCTGGAATCGCATAATCACCTTTAAAAGCAATCAAAGTTACCTGGTGACCTAGCTCAATAAATCCTTCTAGTAAAGATTCGATCACTCGTTCCATTCCCCCATAATGGGAGACTGGAACTTTAGCGTGATAAACTTGAACTATGTGCATGGATTTTTAGAAAGTGAAGCTATATTGAACAGTTGGTTGATCAAAGCTTGGGCGAGACTCTTGATGCCACTGTGTGCGAGCGACAGTTGAAAAATGCTTCACGTCATTCAGACGTGCTTCTTCTTCCTCTTCTGCTTCATCCTCAATTGTGGAAGTACGGGTTGCCTGAATATAAACGACTGCTGCTACCCCAAGGATGACACCAATCGCACCACCGATTGTAATATTTTTCCAATGCTCTTTTGGTTTTTCATAAAAAGAAAGTGTAGAGAGACCAATCAAAGCTCCCCCAGCCCCAGCTCCTACTACTAGCCCCACATCAGAAACAGTCTGCTTAACCACTGGATCATTAGTCAGATCAGCTGTCGCACTGTCATCCTGGGCCACGGCCCCGAGAGAAAAATTGAAGGCCAATAAAAAACAAATTAGTTTAGTCAGTTGTGGAAAAGAACGCATATTATCCCTCTGCATAAAGCTAGCAATCTATCCTTAAATTTTTTAACAATTCTCCTCTATTGGCAATGAATATTTAAAGTTTTATGATTTTGTCTTTTTACCCTTGAGGATAAAACCATGCTCATGTCACATAAATACAGTGCTTATGAACTTATTGATAAGAAAAAGAACGGGGGGAAGCTCTCAGATGACGAAATCAAATGGTTGATAAACTCTCTCATGAATAAGACACTGCCTGACTACCAGATGGCCGCCATGTTAATGGCCATGTTTTTAAAAGGTATGACAGTTGAAGAAACCGCCAGCCTCACCGATGCCATGCTTTTTTCAGGTCGTACTCTCGACTTGAAGGAAAAAAACGTTATCGATAAACATTCCACTGGTGGTATTGGAGACAAGACTTCATTCATTCTTGCACCAATCGCTAGCGCCTGCGGTGTTTTAGTTCCCATGATGGCGGGACGCTCGCTCGGTTTTACTGGTGGGACCATTGATAAGGTGGAATCAGTCAAAGGTTATCGCACTAATCTTTCTCTAGATGAATTTCAAAAACTTCTTACTAAAAACGGCTTAGTTTTAATTGGGCAAACCGACGAAATCGCTCCCGCCGATAAAATTATCTATGGACTGCGTGATGTAACCGCCACGATTGATTCTATTCCTCTGATCACAGCTTCCATCATGAGTAAGAAATTAGCTGAAGGAGCCAATGGTATCGTGATGGATATCAAATGCGGTAATGGTGCTTTCATGCGAAATATTAGCGATGCTAAAAAACTTGGCATCAGTATCATGAAAACGGCTGAACGCTTCAAGAAAAAAGCCACCGTACTCATTACCGATATGAATCAGCCACTTGGAAATATGGTGGGAAATAGTTTAGAGATGATCGAAAGTGTAGAAACTTTAAAAGGCAAAGGACCGAAAGATCTAACAAATCTATCCATCGATCTGGCAGCCCATATGATTCTCCAGGCAGGTAAAGCGAAAAATTTTAAAGATGCTCAGAATAAAGCAAATGCTGCCATCGAAAGTGGAGCTGCATTGGAAAAATTCAAAGTTATGATTGAGGCCCAAGGTGGAAGCTCAAAATTTATTTATGACTATGAAAGTCTACCTAAAGCTTCCAAAATAACCAAAGTTACTGCTGATAAAAAAGGTTTCATCAAGGCCTTCAAGACCGACCAAATTGGATTACTCCTGGTTGATTTAGGCGGTGGGCGAAAAGTGAAAACAGATCAAATCGACTTCGGTGTCGGTTTTGAATTTCATAAAAAGATCGGCGACAAAGTGGAAAAAGGAGAAATCATTCTTTGTATTCATCACAATGAAGATCAACAACATCTCGTGGATAATATCGTCACTCGTTTTAAAAAAGAAGTTATCACCATGAGTACAACCAAAACCAAAGCGCCGAAACTTGTTTATGCGACAATGGAATTGAAAAAGAAAAAAGCGAAATAAACATGTTACAAAAAATTACTCAAGCAAAAACTTATATTGAAAGCCACCTCCCTCAAGGTTTCTCTCCTAAAATCGGAGTTATTCTTGGATCCGGATTAGGACACTATGTCGATCTGTTGAAAAATAAAATTTCCATCAGCTACGCAGACATCCCTGGATTTTATGCCACAACGATTGAAGGACATGAAGGAAAATTAGTGTTCGGAGAAGTAGATGGAAAAACCGTGGTGGTAATGCAAGGGCGAATCCACGCTTATGAAGGACACTCCTTAGAAGAAGTGACTTTTCCAATTCGCGTAATGAAAGCGATTGGTGTTACTCACCTGTTTGTAACAAATGCTGCTGGCTCAATTAATGAAGCTTACCACCCAGGAAGTTTGGTCATGCTTAAAGACCATATTAATCTGACAGGACGTAATCCACTGGTTGGAAAAAATTTGAAAGAATTAGGACCTCGTTTTCCCGATATGTCCCATGCATACTGCCCCGACGTCTCAAACTTACTTAAACAAACCGCTCAAGAATTAAAGATAGAGCTTGGTCATGGTGTCTACTGTGGTGTCCTTGGACCATCATATGAAACTCCAGCTGAGATTCGAATGATGAGAATTTTAGGTGCAGATCTCGTAGGAATGAGTACTGTCAATGAAGTCATTATTGCAAACCATGCAGGTATGAAGGTGGTCGGTATTAGCTGTATCACTAATATGGGGGCGGGTATGACTAGGGCAAAATTAACCCATGAGGAAGTTAAGAGAGAAGCTGATAAAATTAATGAGAAGTTAGGAAATTTGTTAAATAAAACTATCGCCAAACTCTAAGTGAATTTGAGGTATCAGTGTCAGAAAATGATTTAAGAAATAAGGCAAAGTCTGCAAGCGAAAGAGCTTACTCGCCTTATTCTAAAGCTAAAGTTGGTAGCGCTATTAGGATGGCCAGCGGCAAAGTTTACGATGGCTGCAATATTGAGAATTCAAGTTTTGGTGGAACTGTCTGTGCCGAACGAGTAGCCATTTTGAAAGCGATCTCTGAAGGTGAAAAACAAATTGATAAGGTCTACGTTTATACTAAAGATGGATGGCCGCCTTGTGGACTCTGTTTACAAGTGATCTCAGAATTTGCGGGACCAGGGCTTGAGGTAATCCTCGGTGATGAAAAAGCGAATGAAAAAGTTTTAAAGCTCAAAGACCTCCTACCAAATGCATTTACCCCAGACCACTTGAAGAAGCTTTAACAGCAACTTTTTCGATCTAGTGAATACTGGATCAAGGAACAAAAATGAATACCAAATCTGCTTCGAATGAAGCAAATCTCGAATCGAAAAAACTTATTGAAGACCTAAGCTTTTGTGTATTCGACTTGGAAACCACCGGTGGAAATCACACTTTTGATCAAATTATTGAGATAGGCTTAGTCAGAATCAAAAATCTTAAAGTTGTCGACAGCAAACATTACCTGATTAATCCTGGCATGCCGATCCCCGACTTTATACAAAAATTGACTTCCATCAAAGAGAAAGATGTTAAAGACGCACCCAGAATTATAGAGGTATTAGACGATATCCTCGATTTTATGGGTGATGATATTTTAGTCGCTCATAACATCTCCTTTGATGTCCCCTTCTTCAATTCAGTCTTAACACGTAATAACCGTGAAAGACTGGCCAATAAGACCATGTGTACTAATCTTATGACTAAACATTTAATTCCGGAAATTATGAACTCCAATTTAAATTATATGAGTTCACTCTTTCATTTAAATCACGATCAAGCTCACCGTGCAATTGAGGATGCAAAGGCAACGGCTGAATTACTAATAACTTATTTGAATTTTTTCATTCAGAAAGGCATTAAGAAAATCAATCATCTCTATTATCCACGCAATAAATTTGAAATCGATAGAACTCACTTTGATCAAAGCAATAGTGTGGAAGAGATCTTGCAAATGGTTTCACCTTCTAAATCGCCTTTACTCTTTATTTTGAAAGGGAATGAAGGAGTGTTAACTGCCGTTATTCCCATTTTCAAAATTAGTGAAGAAAAAGATTTTCTCCTGGCAGAACTAAAAAATAATACATGGACGCAAATTACCGTTCGGATGATGAGCCCATATCTTGAATGTCTATGGGGTTTAAATCTTCATTACGACAAGCTTCCTGTCGAATTTAAAACTAGATTAAAAGAACATTTAAAAAAACAGTTTCCTTACACAAAGCAGTTACAAATGACTGACTTTGATTTTATCCTCGCTCGCCATCTTATTCAGGAACAGTTTAATATCTATTCAGGAATGAGCTTCATCCACAGAACTCACCTAACTTTCCGTTACCCTGCTCAAGCAAAAAAGATGGGACAATATATTACGGCACATGTAGGGCGCTTTGAAAGTAACAAAAAACAAAGAAAGTTTTTAGTTGTTCCAGAGCTACAAGAAACTTTCTTGGATTTCCTAAGTTTTGCCAAAGAAAGCCTGGCGGATCATTACCTCTTCTTAGATTTGGAATTAGTAAAAAACCATCCTAAAAAGTTAAACAAAGCGATTGAGGAATTTACCCATAAACTTCCTAACCCTTACAATTACCCAGAAGAACATATTTAATTAAGAACTGACAATAATCTCATGGGCAGTTAGGCTTAAATCAAAATTCTCCAAGCTTAAAAGATGTTTGATTAACTTAGCGTTACGGACTTGATCTTGAAAATCAAACTCCGAATTCACCCGAATAACCAGCTTCACTTTATCCTTTCCTATCTTTTCTAGAATAATTTTACCGTCAATAAGCTTGTTATCCACTTTATCTTTGGTAATTAATGAATGATGAGAAAAAGCTGTTATAAGCTCTCCAAATATAAGGTAGAAAACCATACTGAAAATAGAACTATTAATAGGGCGGTCATTATCTTTTAGATCGTACTTAAAAGATAATTTTATATTATTCTCAACCAGCCTGAAACGAATCAGATTCAAAGCCTGCTCTAAGCTGGAAGAAAAACTTCCTTTCGCCGTATGCAGAGGGGTCATACGTGAAAATCCGAGAAAGGTCTCTACTAATACTTTACAACGAAGACTTCCTCGCTTCATTTCCTCTAAGTCAGAGAGTGCATCTTCGCTCCAATTATCATCTAGAGACAACAGACCAATCGCCGCCATAATTCCGGCCAGAGGATTATTTAATTCATGGGCAATCGAACTGGAGATAATTCCGAGCTCTTCTGTGCTGGAATTTTTCTCTGTTTTGTTCTTTTTCCAATCAACGCTGGAAAATGAGACAAAGAAGGTCTTGGACTCTGAATCAACAGCAATCTTCGTTACTTTATAAGCTTCATCATTTTCTAAAATAATTTTTTCATGGTTTTGGTATTTAAGACAATTTTGTGGAGTTAGATTCAACTTAATAAAAGATTGATTGTGAACTAATATATCACCACTGGCAGAAATCAGCGCCATTGGTAAAGTCAATTGCCTAAAACTTTGCTCAAAAACCGCATCTTGAGCATTAGGCGCACTTTCATCTAAACGCTTTTTTTGATCCACGTAAGCTTTGAATACAGCGTTCAACTCAGTCCACTTCTGTGGTGTAAGCTTGGCTGAAAAGCCCAAATACTCATTGGGAAGAGCAACTAAGAATTCAGTTTCCAGCTTACTTCCAGTTAACAGCTCTTGTTCTGAAAGAAAGTGAGGATTTTTAATTTTGAATTTTTTAAGTAATGTTTCTTCTAAGGCCTTATGTAAACTAATCGTATCAAAGGTAAAAAAAGATTTATTAAATGTATCCGCTTCAACTTCATATTTCTTACTAAAATTAAAGTTAAAGGTGTCGATCGTCTTCTGCATTTTCTCTTTAAGCTTTTTTTTCCTGTTGGAAAAAATAGACTCATTTAATCCCGAAACTAGTAAAGAAACGTAATCAAGGTTTTGATCCGGAGAAAACCATAGATAACTCCCTTTTCGAGGAACTCCTAACTCTTTTTCCTGTTCATTTTTCCCCACCAACACAATATTTTGCCCTTCCAGACCTTGAATCATCGAATTATTGTCACGATATTCATGCCACCACAAATGTGCAGGATAAAAAACTAATGTCTCTCTTGTGTTCGTGATGAATTGAGTAACTTCATAAGCTACATTGATACTTTTTAGCTTGTTACAAAGTTGGAGGAAAAATATTTCTTCTACGTCCTGCAACCCTGGATGAACATAGCAATCAAAATTTTGTGATGAAACTCTTTCTATCATTGTTTGGTGGCTTCCACTAAAGAAAGAGGATTAATCCAATTAAAATTCATCTTAATTCCCCAATGTAGATGAGGTCCACTTACACGTCCTGACGCACCCGAGAGAGCTATTACCTGGCCAGCTTTTACCTTTTCTCCCTTTTTCACTAGCAGTTTAGAAAGGTGGCCATACATAGAAAAAATCCCCAACCCATGATCTATAATGACTGTATCCCCAGTAAAAAATAGATCTTCACTTATACCAACCACACCATCATTCGTTGCTTTTACTTCTGTTCCAACAATGGCACGGAAATCTGTCCCTAAATGCTGACTCTTTTTCTTATCATTAAAAATTCTACGACCACCGTATTGACTGGTAATCATCGAATCCAAGGGAGATAGAAAAGGAGTGCTAAATTGTGCCTGTGTTAGAGGATTGTGATAAAGTTTATCTAAGGTTTTACGGTCACGAGCAATCTGTTTTAAAGCCTTTTTTGTAAAATGTACTTTAGAAGAGTTCACCTTGAGCTTTTCTTCGTGAAATTCTCCATCTACGATGACCAGCTGTATAAGAACCTTTTCTAATTCGTCTCCACTTTTTCCTTTGCCTTTAAAGCCACAGGAAATCTTGACTCCTAAATTAGAGAAATATGAAGGAGCAAAGAAAAAGTAAGACTGATCAGACATTTTTTCAAAAAGAATTGTATCCTCTCCACAAAATGCTTTCTCGGGAACAAAGTTTCCATCATGCTTCATGGTTAACTTCAGAACTTGTCCGGGTTTAATCTTAAAATGGTTGAGGTTATCCATGGGGACTGTCGGCAAAGGAGCCTGAGCACAAGCTACAAAAGAAAATAAACATAGACTAAGGCTGATGAATCTTAACACTAACACTCCCGTCGTGAAAATTAAGTTCTAAAGATTGATCTTTATTTGCAATCGCCACTTCTTTAGAATTGATCACCTTTTTATTTTTATTCGTCACAAAAGCGTAACCGCGTCCTAAAACTTTTTTCGGATCCATGGCGATTAGAACACTATGATTTTTTTCCAATTTTTCATTATGTATGCGAAGTCTCTTTTCCATCTGATTTTGTAAGCGGTTTACATAATCATCTAATAAGAACTGCTTTTCATGCAAACCTAAGATTTCATGGTGTCGATGAATAAAATCTAATCGAGCTAAACGTTTTTGGTAACCATGTACACGTTCCCAGATAATTTTAAGAATCTGGTTCGGACTGACTGACAAAAATCGTCTTTCTAAGCGGCTATGGGCTCTTTCTATATTAGAAAGAAGCCGATCATGCATATGTTTTAATCGAATAAAGACTTTCGCATAATGTTCAGATAAAACTTCAGCTGCTGCAGTCGGTGTCTCTACCCGTAAATCGGCGACAAAATCACACAGTGTAAAATCCACTTGATGTCCCACCGCTGAAATCACAGGAACAGGGCAAGCAGCAATTTTACGTACGAGAGCTTCATGGTTGAATGCCCATAGATCTTCCATGGAGCCTCCCCCACGCGCGAAGATAATTACATCATAACCACCCACTTTGAGTGCTTTATCTAACGCATGCATTAGGGCCTTGGGAGCGTCATCACCCTGCACGAGAGATGGAATAAGCACAACTTCGATAGATTTTGTGCGACGATAAAGAACTTCTAAAAAGTCCTGAAAAGCTGCGCCTGATTGGGCGGTAATAATAGCCACTTTTTTAGGATAGTAAGGAATGACTTTTTTTCGATTCAAATCGAAAAGACCTTCCAGCATTAATTTTTTCTTTAAAAGTTCAAACTGTTCTTGCAGATTCCCTTTCCCCTGTACCATGATTCTTTTGGTGATGAGTTGAAATGTTCCACGTTTGGTATAAACAGAAATAGAACCAAAGCATAAAACTTTGTCTCCATCTTTGAATTTTTTTATTTCAGGATTTC
Source organism: Halobacteriovoraceae bacterium (assembly GCA_040377495.1). Lineage (GTDB taxonomy): Bacteria > Bdellovibrionota > Bacteriovoracia > Bacteriovoracales > Bacteriovoracaceae > JBEIOQ01. The sequence goes on along the minus strand of JBEIOQ010000019.1, from coordinate 12,807 downwards.
TGAAAGCGTCCATTTTAAACATGGCCGAACTTAAACTAGCTTCACTATCTGAAAGGGTAAAATACCAGTGCCCTGAAGATGAAAGACTTAAATTCGAAATCTCACCTTCAACCACCACATCCTGGTAGTTGGCTTCAAGCTCGCACTTGATGGCATTAATAAGTTCTTTAACTGGAACAGATTCAAGCATATCTCATTATAGATTGCCAGCAGACTGATAGGCTACTGGCAATTGAGACTATTTTTATTTCGTTGTCGTAGGTTTAGTAGATTGTAAGAAATTGATCGCCATTTTTACCTGGTAATCTTTTTTTACATCGTATTTAGCAAAAACTTCATCCTTCTCTTCTGCTTCTTCTTTTTTCTTATCTTTCTCTTTTTGAGAAAGTTTTCTTTGTTCTTCGATTTCTTTTGCACGTTTTATACGATCTTCTTTTTCCATCTTTTCGCGCAGAACTTTCTCATCAGGAGTCTCTATCGTAGCCGTTAAGTGGTTACGTAAATCTTTTTCACGGATATAGCGATCCACACTTTTCTTGCCTGGATTTTTCGCCGGGTCTTCGTCATCCACTTCCACATCTGGTTTAATTCCCACTGCTTGAATTTTACGTCCATTGGCGGTCATATACTGAGCAATCGTTAACTTAACACCATTAGATTCATCTACTTTCGCTACTTGCTGAACCGAACCTTTACCAAAAGATTGAGATCCCATCAAAGTAGCGCGTTTATGATCTTGCAGAGCTCCTGCCACAATTTCTGATGCAGATGCTGAAGCACCATTAATCAAAACAATCATCGGAGTATCAGTATCTTTATAGCCACTACGGTTCACATAACGAATATCTTTACTAGATGGATCACGACCTTCTGTACTCACCACGACTCCTTCTTTTAAGAAAAGTGATGATACATCAACGGCCTCATCTAATAGGCCGCCTGGGTTGTTACGAAGATCAAGAATAATACCTTTTAATCCGCCTTTGCTCTTGGCTTCTTTTTCTAATTTCTCTAAAGCTTCAGAGATTGAATCCGCCGAGTGCTTTTGGAACTGAGTTAAACGTACGAAAGCATAACTCTCCTCTACCATCTCAAACTTCACTGGTTTTACTTTAATAATTTGTCTCTTAATCTCAAAATGCTTAATTCCAGAATGACCTTCTCGTACCACACCAATATGGATTTTTTCGTTCGGCTTTCCACGCATTTTCTCAACTGCTTGATCTAATGGCATACCTAAAGTTGGCTCATGATCAATTTCCACAATCTTATCTTTGGACTTAATTCCTGCTGTATAAGCTGGAGTATCGTCGATCGGATTAATGACATAGAGAACACCATCCTTTTGGGTAACTTCAATTCCAAGCCCTCCAAACTCACCGGCTGTATCCATACTCATTTTTTCAAAATTTTCTTTATTCAAGAAAGCGGAATGAGGGTCGAGGGTCTCTAACATTCCTTTAATCGCACCTTCAATTAAGATTGAAGTATCTACCGGACGATAATATTGGTTTTCGACTAAGAACAAAACTTTGTTAAAAAGTTCCAACTGCTCAAAACGAGATTTGGTCACAGCAAGAACGGTTTTACTCATAAAGAAACCAGAACTCACTCCAATTAACGAAAGTGTAAGACAAAGAACTATGGCCTTGTGCCCGCGAAATTTAAATTGCATTTGATACCTTTGAGGATAGTTACAAGTTGCCTAAAATTATAGCTTAGATGTGAGTTTTAAGTAAGTTTTTGTTAAGGTAGCGCACAGTGTTTTGCGCGACATTTTTCTTTCTAACTTCAAAATAGATTGTATTCTTTTTGGAGCTATCCAATTCAGTATATCCGAGCAATTCTCCCTCTTGAATTTTGTCTTGTTTTTTGACTTTAGGAGTAAAATTCCCGAGAATAACAGTCCGGATTTCTTCCCCATGATCGATCATGACAACATTTCCATAAGAAGCTAACTCACCACTAAAAACCACAACTCCTGCTCCTGGTGCCACCACTTGAGTGATATCTTGAAAAGTAAAAGTCACTCCTTTGGGAGAATGCTCCAGTTGGGTAAAACTGTGAATGGGTGGAGCAAAAGCAACATTTAATTTTTCCCCTTTAACTTCGGGGAACATTTTTAACATTGCCTGATAGTTAGGCTTATTTATTTTTTTAGGTACTTTTTTCTCTATCTTTACCACTTCAGGTGCAGGTGTCACTTCTGGTACACTTTTAGTGTCTTCTAAATTAAGTGCAAGGTTTTCTTTCTTCTCTTTTAATTCCTGGACTAAGCTATTGAGCGTCTCTTTTGTTCTAATAATAGACAATAAATTCTCTTCTGCTTCTTTAATAACTAAATCACTCGCTTCATTTTCTTTTTTCTTCTCTGTTAATTGAGACAGGTCCGTCTGAATCATTTTTATCATCATCTTTTGCGTATAAAGCTCTTTAGAGTCCTGTCCTTCATCCATTTTACTTACCACATACTGCTTCACCATTTTCTTAAGCTGTATTTCTAAGCGCGAAATTTCTTCCCCTAAAGGTTTAGCGTCACTCTTCAGTGTATCTATGCGAACATGGGCCTCTTCCAGTTTTTGAGAATAGGATTCAATCTCCGCATTTTTGGCAGACAAGGAATCATCAATAATCTTCATTTGTTTTTGCAGGCTAACAATTTGACTTTTTTTATTAGAAACTTTTTGACCAATTTTTTTGACTGAATCACTATAGGGAGACTGAGCACTCACCACCGTCGAAAGTGACAACATAAAGAAAAGAATGATTAATTTTATTCGGCCCATTTCCATTTTCTTAAGAATACCATGGATCCACTAAAAAAGAGAATCGCCACTAAAGAAGTTTCGATAATCCCCACAGTGCTCATCAGGTTTTTAAGACTTGGATGAAGAGAGATGAGAAGTATGAGTGACATGCACAGGAAGAAACTAAGTCCTCCTAAGGTTATTTTAAAACATACATTGCTTTTACGACTGAACTGCTCAATCAAATAAGCTTTTTTACGAACAACTTCTGACCATGACCAGAAGGTAATCGCCCAAAAAACCAAAGTTAAAAGCAGAATCCCTTGAGCAGCATAATGACGAAGCCCCGTCACAATACTTTGCTCATCTACCGGAAAAGGTGATTTGATGGGAGTGATGGTTACTTCAGCATCACCAAAGAAAGCTTTTACTTCATCAATAATATTTTGATTCTCTTCTTTTGAATTTTGACTACGAAGATTAACACGGACACCGACATATTTACTTTCTGTCAGTGAATTTTGCAAAGAGGGATCGATCCCTAGCTCTTTCACTACTTCCTGAAACATGGCCTTCATTTCTTCTTCATTTTCGACTTTCAATGAGTGAATACCTGGAAGTACGTTTAAACGTGGAATAAGTTCGTGGGTTTCTTCTGCCCCTTCTACCAGCACATAGAAATAAGGATGAGCGTCTTTTTCGTAATAATCACTGATTTGTCGGTTGATTTCAGGAGCAAACCCTGCCACCAAAAGTACCACTAAGGTCGTTAACCAAAAAAAGCTAGTTTTCAATGGAGAAAGACTAAATGTTTTAAAAAATTGAATTAGATAAAACATGCCTGGCCTGAGTAAACAAGTTTGCCTTGATCTAAATGAATTAAGCGCCCAGGAAATTGTTTAATGAGATCTTTATTGTGAGTCGACCAAACAATGGTCATCCCCTTTTTAGTATTATAGTAGTTCAGAATTTCAAACATATTGATCGCCGCATTCTTATCTAAAGCAGCCGTAGGTTCATCCGCTAAAAGAACTTGAGGTCGAGTCAATAAAGCGCGGATCATACACATTTTCTGCTTTAATCCACCATTAGCATCGGCAATTTTTAAATTAAGTTTATCCCACACACCCATAAGCTTAGAAAGCTCAGTTAAATCAGCATGAAATTCTTTTTTATTTTTATAAATTGTATTGTCATAAGCAAGGAGCAAATTTTCTTCACACGTTTTGTTATTCATCAAACGTAAGTCCTGAAAGACGTAGGCAGTAAAGTAACTACTCTTCTTTAGAACCCTACCCGATGTAGGTTGCACTTGACCTGCGAGCACATTCATCAGTGTCGTTTTACCTGCGCCAGAAGCACCAGTAACGAAAAGAATTTCACCAGCATTAACACTTAAATGTACGGATTGAAGAGCAACGAATTGATCATATTTCACAGAAACGTTTTCCAGCAAGAATGCTTGCGGATTTGCTTTAACATTACTTGTAGGTCTGAGCTGTTCTTGGCGTCGATCCATGTACATGAACAAATACCTCTTCCTGTGAGATTTGGGCATTGGCCCAATCCCATTAATTATGGCCCAAAAGAAGCTCTACGTCAAAGATTTGGCAATTCCTGCCTAGTTTTCTCAGATAATTTTATGCTCTTTCAAAAGCTCATGAGCTGATTCGGAGCAATAAACGTTGGGTACATAGTTAAAGGAGTTCTGTAATCTCGAGATAATAGAGTTTTCTACTTCCGCTAGGAGCTTAACGTTATCGTCGACACCAAGAATCTTCACCGGATCCCTCTCCAAGAGCAAATTCTCACCTTTTTTAGTTTTCACCAATTGACGGTGAGACTTCACAAAAATGATATTCTTCTTAGGAATATCTTTTACGATCCAATCAGAGGGGCCACCGTATTTTGAGAGCACATCTTCGATTTCAGTAATTTTACTATAAACGTTCTTAGTAATTTTTTCGTTGGTCTGTTCGTCATCTTGATTCAAAATTCTTTGCTTAAACTCTTCACACTTAATAGTGACGGGAGGTTTTTCAAACAACAGAGCATGAGCTATATCTTTCATCTTCTGGTTTTTATCTAAATCACCTTTCATGTAAAGTTCGTGTACCAGATTCATAAAATACATATCATTAAATCGATAAAACTCTTTCGGGTTCTTAGCGATCATTTCCAGCAAATCAGCATAACGATAGATCTTGCCTTTCTCGAGTAAATAGAAAGTTAACTCTTCCGCTAAGGCATCATATTTTGCTCCACGAGCAGAACGAATCACTTGTGAATACCAAGCAAAACGCGCCTGAAGAAAGTCCTCTACACAATGAAGTGCATTATGGTTAATGACTAAAATATCGTGGCCGGCAATATTCGCAACCTTAAAGTGGTGCAGTAAATAATCTCGGTCATAAGTTCCGTACTTCATCCCCGAATAGTGTGCGTCTCGCAGTAAATAATCCATTCGATCACAGTCAATTTCAGAATGGAGAATTTGATTCGCGAGCACTGAGGGATCTACACCCTTCACTAAATCGGATAAAGACTGTGGGTCAATCCCATGGCGCTTTAAGATAGGAGTAATCCCCCCATCAAAATCTGTATTCTTAATAATGTATGAACCAAGATTTTCATGATCGTCTGGTAATCCTTTACCATTTTTCGTATTCGTCGTTTGTCCGTAACGAATATAGGCCATCTCTGTGGTGTGAGAAAAAGGAAAAGTTCCTAAATCATGCATTAGGGCAGCAAGACGAATTTTACGATGGTAAATTGCTTCCTTGGTTTGGATGTTTGTATCCATTAAAACATCTTCAGGAACAGCTTTTCCGATGGATTTTAGAATACAGTGAGCATTATGCATAACTCCGATAGAGTGCCCATAACGAGAGTGCTCAGCTCCAGGAAAAACATAACAAGAGTAACCTAATTGCTTAATCCAACGAAGACGTTGGTAAAAAGGAGTATGGATAATTTCCCATTCACAAGGTGTAATATGGATAAAACCATAGATAGGATCAAATATGCGTTGAATTTTAGTTTTTGTGGTCAAGTTTCAAATCCATTGAATTCAGAGACAAAGAGAGCTCCCTCATCATGAGGGAGCTTTATTTTTTAGTGTCTTGTTGCTTTTTTAGCTTCTTTTGCTTTCTTCGCGCTTGATTTTTTCAATCGGTCTAAAATTGTTTTGAAGAGAACCTTCGCTTCATGGCGAAGAGCATTTTCGTTTACAAAACGGTAGAAGTTCTCAATGTCAGGATTATGGCGAAAATTGCGCGGGCCAATCGCTGCATCTGCTTTTGCTTGTTCTTCTTTCGTTGTCGTAGCCGTAGTTTGTGTTGTCATTATGATCTCCTGAAGTAGTATTTTACTAAAATTTAGAACTATCCATCAACCTATTATTGGATGCTCAGTTCGTCTTTTGCTACCATTCCGTAAGCGTGCAGCTTGTTATAAAGCGTCTTTACTGTGATTCCAAGCGCTTTTGCCGTCTTTGTCTTGTTTCCTTTCAAGAAATCAAGCGTCTTACAGATATGAGTTTTCTCTAGTTCTTCTAGTGTCATTTCAGAGAACACTTCCACTTTTTCTGCTACTTTTGGAGTTTCTTTCAAGTAGTCTGGAAGCGCTGACTCATCGATAAAGCGTGAATCGGCCATAATGTATAGTCTTTCTACCATTGACTTCAATTCTCTTACGTTCCCTGGGAAAGAGTAACTCATAAGTACTTCTAATGCACCTGTCGTTAGTGCCTTATAGTCTTCTTTATTTTTACCAAAGTTCAAGAAATATTCAGCTAGAACTTTGATGTCTTCTTTTCTTTCACGAAGAGAAGGGATACGAACTGAAAGATTCACTAAGCGGAAGTATAGATCTTCTCTTACTCTTCCTTCTTCAACTTCTTTCTTCATGTTTTTCTTTGTGGCCACAACAATGCGTGCTGTTGACTTATATGTTGAAGCTGAACCCACACGGTGAGCTTCACCTTTTACTAAGTATCTAAGTAGCTTTGATTGAAGAGATAGAGAAAAGTGCGCTAATTCTTCAACAAAGATCGTCCCACCATTAGCTTGTTCTAAAATACCAGCTTTACCTTCTGATCCGAAAATTTCACAATCAAGTTGCATCTCGTTCTTAGAAGTACAGTCAACTACAATATAAGGTGCTGTGTTTCTAGTTGAACTTGCATGGATACGGCGAGAGATTAACTCTTTTCCTGTTCCTGTTTCACCTTCGATCATGATGTGTGCGTCTGATTTCGCTACTTTTACTGCGAATTCAATAATGTCTTTCATGATTTTTGACCCAGCAACAAACTCCACATCTTTTGCTTCGTGGTGATGAGCTGTTTGTACTTTTTGAGCTGGAGCTTCAATATCTTTTGACTGAATTTTCTTCATTAGTTCTTCAGATAAATGTTTCGCACTTAAGAACATTTTCATGTTACGGATTGGCTGTTCAATTTGCGCCAGAAGTTTTAAAACGTTCGCCACATCAGCTTCACCAAAGTTTCTATTTTCACTTAGTGATTGGATATGAATTGTTCCAAGAACTTGGCCGTCACAGTTAATAGGAATCGCGATTTCTGCATTAATTTCTTTTGCATATTTAGAAGTAGAAAGTAGAGGATCTCTTTTTACATGATTTGAGTAGTAAGCTTTCTTTGTACGAATTACATATCCTGCCAGGCCTTGTCCTTTAGCTTGAACTTCACCTTTTACAGATGCACCTGACTCACTTACTAGTTCTGAAGAACCATCTTCAAAAGCTTTATACACTAGAACTCTGTGTTCATTCATAGAGTGGAAGATAAAGTCACATAGTTTACAGAAGAATACAGTTTCATCCAAAGTAGACAGGCTTACTTGAAGGCTTGCGATTTCGTTCAAACTCTTTGCATTCATCATGTAAAACTCCTTGACAGTTTTAAGGTGCATTGCAGCTAGTGCTATGCATAATTTCTACATGAATTATAGCAGTGCATGAAAAATTTACAAGACTAAAATGCTCAAGTGCTTATAATTTTTTCACGTTTATTTGATTTTTCAACTACTTAGACCACCTAGGAGTTGTACAGGCACCAAAGTCAGCAGTTAGACCCCCAATAACGTCCCCATTTTTGTCCATGATGTAGATATCTTGGTCGGCCTTCGAGCGGGATTGAACACGCTTAGAGGTAAAAATGATGAATTCTCCATCGGGGGAGTAATTGGGGTCTTCATTTGAGCCAAAGTCCTTCGTAAGACGGAACAGCCCCGTCTTATCCGCCCCAATACGGTAGATATCGAAGGTACGATCCCAGCTAGAAAAAACGATGCTTGAGCCATCAGGAGAAAAACTTGGAGTAGCATTGAATTTCCCAATAAAGCTAATGCGCTCTACATTCTTTTCCGTTGCTGCAGGATCAGCAATATAAATCATCGCCTTACCTGATCGATCTGACAGGAAGGACATTTTTTTGCCATCACGAGAAAGTGAAGGATCCACATCGTCAGCTGAATTATTCGTCACCTTCGTTAGATTTTTTCCGTCTAAATCCATGCGATAGATTTCTGAGTTACCTGAAAATGAAAGTGTCGTTAAAAGAGAATTTCCCTCCGGACTAAAAACAGCTCCTGAGTTAATCCCCTTTTGATTAGAGATTAATTTATAGTCTCCCGAGCGTAGATCTAAAATATAAAGACCTATGTTTCTTTCCGATTTATTTTTAGAAATAAGGCTGAAAACAATTTTAGTATTATCGTGATTGAATGAGGGAGAAATAACGATACCACCAAAACTCGTATGTTTCTTAATATTACTCCCATCGAAATCCATTGTATAAAGCTCTTTAAAATAACGACGAGGAGGTCTTGAGCCTTTATCCGAAACAAAAGCAATCTTGGCCTTAAAGATTCCGGTTTTTCCCGTAATAGCAGTATAGATTTGCGAGGACAATTCATGAGCACTTCCTCGAAGATTGGCTCGACTAATATCAACTTTGACGTTGGCCACATCAGTTTTACTGCGAACATTGTAAATTTTCGTTTTTAAAGTGACTCCCTGAGAAGTACTTTCTGCCAGAGTCAAAAGAACATAAGCATATTTTTCTTTAGCATAGTCTTCTGGTGTTAAATCAAAACCATGATCTGATGATTTTAAAATAGTGAACGAGTTTTTATAAAAAGAAAAATCGTTGCGAACAATATCCAAAGCTTCTTTTGCCAAATCAGCACTTTTGCCTTCAGCTTTTGGAGCAAACACCATCAACTTATCTGTATCCAGTTCTGCTTCTCCAACAGCGACAACAGTCAGATCACTTTGGGCGAAAGAGAAAAACGAAATAAAGAATATTAAAGTTACGAAATATTTCATGGATACTCCTAAAATCTATAACGGGAAACCAAGAGCAATCTCCCCTTGCGTGAGCCTCTTTTTATAAGTCTCATCTGGAACAGGAAAGGGGCTGGCAGCTTCCACGGCTTGCACTGCTCTTTCGTCAAACTCTGCGACACCGCTGGATTCAAAAACTGATGCCTTAATCAACTCTCCAGTAGAAGAGATATAAACACGAACTCGACACTTTAAATTACGTCCTAGTAAATAACTCGGTAAACGCCAAAAAGGTTTTACCCGAAATGGCATCGCAGAAACATATTCAGCAAACGCACCGAGATCAGCAGCTCCGACAGTTCCAGTTAGCGAATTCCCCTGGCTCAATTTATTCCCAGCGATGATGAGACTGTTGATCTCTTCACGGCTCATCTTGCCTTTTTTTGCTCCAACTGTTTTTCCAGTGACACTAGGAGCTTTAATTTCTTTTTGACTCAGGTTTTTTAACATCTCTCTGAAATCTTTTTTCGCACCTACTTTTTTAAACTCAGAAGCATTTTCAGCTTCCACTTCTTTTTCGGAGGGAGCCTCGACTTTGACTTCTGGAGCATGAGCGCGAGGCGACTCTTCCATTTTTTCGGGGGCAGGTGCCATTTCCTGGGCTTTCAATTCTTTTAGAGTCTGCGTAGGCATAGCGACGACATCTACCCGCACAGCAGTTTGTAACATTTTGACTTCAGGAGAAAGAGGTTTTAGCGCATTCAAACCGGGTAAAAATTCTAACTTCGCAGCTAGAATCAGTAGAATCAATAATCCACCATGCACCAGTAGGGCCTGGAAAAAACTCTGCTTTAAATTTTGCTCATGAGCTAGACTTTCTAGTTTCATTTATTTTCAATCTCAGTCACCAGAGCGATATTCACCACACCATTTCTTTTGAGGGTGGACATGAGATTCGCCACCTTACCATACTTGATATCACTACTCGCGCGGATATACACAACATCCGTTCCGTATTGCTTAAAAAGTTTTTGAATCCTTGGAAGAACTTCCGTACTCAGGACTTTTTGTTTGCCCAGATAAAGCTCACCTGAGGTATTAAGAGAAAGGATCACTTGATCAGAAGCAAGATTTAAACTGGCCACCTTTTTTGTTTTAGGCAGTTGCAGTTTAATCCCATTGAACATCATAGGGGCGGTAACCATAAAGATCACTAAAAGCACTAACATAACATCCACTAAAGGAGTTACGTTAATTTCGGCCATAGGTCCTTTCTTTTTATTTAAACTAAAGGCCATAAGTTCCTCTTATTTTTTCGTCATGATTGAACGTTCTATGAAATTCAAATACTCTTGCCCAAAAGATTCCATCTCTGTATTAATACGGCCAATTTGATTATTGAACTGGTTATAAAACCACACTGCTGGGATAGCAGCAAATAAACCGACTGCAGTCGCAACTAAAGCTTCAGCAATCCCCGGTGCCACAGCTTCCAACGAACTTCCTCCATTAGATAGGCCTGTAAAAGAATCGATGATTCCCCATACTGTTCCAAATAATCCAATAAAAGGAGAGACGGAAGCAATTGAAGCTAAAGTCGATAATAAAGCCTCAAGCGACAATGTCGCTTCCAACGATCCTTTCTTCAAAGCTCGCTCTAAGGAATTAATACCCTGATCTGAAAAATAATCTTTCACACTCTTAGAGTCGTTCGTATTTAAACGTTCAGTAATTTTTGATAACTCTTCATGGCCGCGACGGAACATTAGCGCCACAGATGATGTATTGCACTCTGCAGCCTTTTGTAAAAGTTCAGCATTAGATGTCAAATTTTTAAAAGCACGCATAAAATCTTCGTTTTCGTTTTCTACTTGTTCTAAAATTTTTCTTTTCTTAAAAATAATGGTCCAAGAAGCAACAGAACAAGCTAGTAGTGCTAAAAGCACTAACTTTACAACTAAGCCTGACTCCAACAAGATTTTTAAAATATCCATTTTATTTGCCATGAATTCTCCTCTGAAATTATGCCTAATTATCTTACATACGATATTGCCCGTCAAATTTCAGAGAGCTTTTTAGATTAAACGCGATTACGTTTATAATAGAGATATAGACTGACGATAAAAACCAAAACCGTAGTTGAGAGAATTGGTTGTGAATTAGAAAAATATAATGGCGAATACTCTTTTCCCCAAAATAAATCGAGACCAAATAGACTTGCCATTGGAGCAATAAATACACAAATAAATAGACCTGCATTTATCCATCCACGCTGATGCCAGGAATCGATCAAAAAAAGAATTAACATATAAAAGAACATTAGTTCTGAAATACGAGGATCATAATCCGTAGAAATAACGGTAAAGAAATAAAAAAGGACGGGGAAAATAAGATCGTAAACTAATTCTTGTAACGAGTTTTTCTCTTCCAAAGGATAAAGAAATCGTAAATAGGAAACCAACAAAAAATCTAAAAAATAAAAAAAGAAAGTTCCCCAATAAGACACTATTTGGTGATTTATATTTTCATTCACGGTCGGTGAAATCTGTAATTTTACCGGAATAAGCATTACCAGATAAAAAACACAAATAACGGCCCAAATTACTGCCTTTGGCTTTTCTTTAAAGAACTTAAAATAATCGACAAGAGGATTTCCAGCATGAAAAAGATAATTAACAATGCGTACTATGGTAAAAAAAGATAAAAGCTTTGCAATAATTGTCATTTCCCAACTGTGACGAAAAATCCAGTCTTCGATGGTGCCAATATTGTGTCCTAACATGAAATGAAAACTAGAAATAACAGAAACAGTGGCCAGATTAAAAAGAAAGAATATAAGACCATAGAGACAGTAATAAAATAGATAGCGTTTAAAATGACGAGTAAAAATCAAGTTAAATTGAATCATGGTATCGGTGTTTTAGAAGGACTCAACCATTTGATTTGCATTTCTGGACTAGGATAAAGCTTAACATGACTTTCATAAATCAAATTCATTTTCACTAAACGATCAATCTTGTTAAGTAATTGAATGTAAGTATTCCAATTTGTAACATTACTTTTTAATAAAGTATCCATCCTCTTCGTCACATCAAACTGCTCCTGAAAACTAAAACCTTTTTTCGAGACAAAGTTAGAAAGATTCTCCAGTACAGTATTTAAGATTTTAGGATCGATGTTTTTTCCAGCAAAACTTTTTCCAAAACTTTCGGTTAACTCTTTGGTCACAATATATTTCTGTAAGTAACCTGCTTCTAGACGCACATAATCTTCGAGGAGAATCATCGCAATCTCAGGTTTGGTTAAATCCATACTGCGAATAAAAGGAAGCGAGAGCAGGAAAATAGTTTCATTTCCATTCGCTGGTAAGGCAAGGTGTGAAAGATGTGAGCTATTAAGAATGAGTATCTTGGCTTTTTTCTCCAAAAATCCATGAGCGCGAAAAAGATTGATTACGGTTTCATTCAGGCCATAATCTGGCTTTTCAAAATCCCATTTTAATTCTTGAACATTTTTAACCAACCAAAGCTCAGAGAAAAATCCCCAGAAATCTTCTTTCACGGGATAAAAGAATCGTTGCAAGTCTTTTTCTTCCCGAGTCACTTTAATTTGTTTCACTTGATCGACTTTTTTCTTCACTTCCTTATCCAGCAGATCATTCTTCAAAACTTTCTTTAAAGAATTAAAGTTGACCATCTCCGCTTCTTTCTCAACTTGTGTTTTATCGTCAGAGACTTTTTCTGCTATCGGG
>JBEIOQ010000101.1:0-8937 GCA_040377495.1 Halobacteriovoraceae bacterium | reverse complement strand
TCTACGATCTGTACACCTAATTCGAATTCAGGATAATTCTCTTCGTTAATACTTTCCCATAACATTCGTCGATGAAAATCAGGATCTTTTCCTGATATTTTCTGACACTCATCCCATAACAATGAATGAATGCCATTTGTTGGTTTCCAATGAAATTTTACAAAACGAGAATGGCCCTGCTCATTAACGAGCCTAAAAGTATGAACCCCAAATCCTTCCATTCGGCTGTAGTCACGAGGAAGAGCTCGATCAGATAAGGCCCACATAAGCATATGTGTCGTTTCTGGAGTTAGAGACACAAAATCCCAAAATGTATCGTGTGCAGAACCAGCTTGAGGCATTTCGTTATTTAACTCGGGTTTTCCTGCATGAATAATGTCAGGAAACTTAATGCCATCTTGGATAAAAAAGACAGGCATATTGTTACCCACCAGATCGAAAATACCTTCCTCAGTATAGAACTTTACTGCGAAACCTCTAACATCTCTCACTGTATCTGCAGAACCCCTAGAACCCAGTACGGTAGAGAAACGAACAAATACTGGTGTTTTTAAATTGGAATCTGAAAGAAAATGGGCCCTGGTATATTTTTTCATGGACTCATAAACTTGGAAATACCCGTGGGCACCGGAACCACGGGCATGCACTACTCTTTCCGGAATACGTTCATGATCAAAGTGAGTGATTTTCTCTCTTAAATGAAAATCTTCCATGAGAGTAGGACCACGAACTCCAAGTTTCAGAGAATCATTTGTATTTTCAACTTTAATTCCCTGATCGGTGGTCATCGGTTTATTAATATAATCTTTTTTATAATTTTCAAGATCACTAAGTTTAGCGTTACTACTCTTCTTTTTGGGTCCTTTTTTGGTCGACATTTAAACTCCTTTTAAAAATAGAGTTTTTCTTAGTGCAAACGAAAAGCCAGAGCTCTAATGCTTTATAAAAGATCTACAGACCAAATGAATAATTGCGTTAAGGATATTTGGTAATAAACACGGGATAATTTCCCCTTGAATTAGATCGATTCAATTATGCCACAACCCATTTTCTCACCTGAATTCCCTGCAGGAGAAGAATGTAAATCATCCTTTTTGGCATGGATAATAAGACTGCGGCCTAAAACATTGGGTGTTTTTTCATCAACATTAAATTTATTAGTGGCAAAGCGGACATTGACTTCTCCAGCTGCAGTGGTTTCAACATTTCCTAAATCTCCTGCGTGAGCTGCGGAATTCATCCCTCCATGAGTTTTACGATCTGGATTGAAGTGATCACCAACGCCTGTAAAGTTTCCATTACAATTTCCATACTCATGTATGTGAAATCCATGGGAAGAATTGGCAGGAAGATTACGTAAATGGGTGGTCACAATCGTATAATCCCCTTCCTGTGTGAAAGTAACATTCCCTAAATCTTTACCATCAACGGTCTTCATCACTGCTATCGCCTCGTCTCTGGAAGAGGTCGAAGAGCAAGCAAAAGCAAAGAAAATAGAATTAATAAGAACAACATTGGCTAATTTCATAGATACTCCTTTATAATGAGATTCGCAGAAAAGTTTTATTACATTCCTCTTGAATAAAACTTTATTTAACTTCTTTCATCTGATCGCCTAGAACCTTTGGGAATCTTACCTAGATAGTTAGGCCTCGACGGAATGGCCCCACGGTAACCTTCATTGTAAGCATCACTCAGTCTTTCATTACTATGTGATTTTTCAACTGGCATTCTTGCAAAACGATGATCGATCCTTACTTTTCTTCCTTCATAATCATGGGTTGAAGGATAATCTGGATTAATTTTTCCTTGCATACTTACTCCATGTCCTTTATTGCCTTATAAGATGTAATCTTTTGCCCCAGCAACCTTTAAGATTACTGGAGCAAAATATTTAGTAGTTCATTTCATTGTCACGATCACGGTTTCTTTGCCCCCCGTTGAAACGTCCAGTTTTGCCACTACTTTTTCCATTATTTCTTCCACGAGATTGATTACTACGTGAGGAACGATGATCTTGATTATTATCATCATTTTCATCATCGTAGTCCTCATTTTGATAATTACGACTTAGGCGAGTTTCCTCTTCATCCCAATAGTCTCCTCGATCATCAAAGTTATCTTCATTATTAGAAAAGTGAAAACGGTCATCATTAAAACCATGCTGATTCCTGCGACTAGTTTGAGCAGAACTGCGACGACGGTCATTGCCTTCATTATCCCATTCGCGATTTTCTCTCTGTTCATAATTGTCTTGATTCGAGCGTCCAGTTTGAGCAGAATTACGGCGTTGATCTTTTCCATTTTGAGATGAAAAACCACGTCCTGAATTGTTGCTACTTGATGATCTTAACTCGCTTCTCCTATTCGTAGATGAAGAACGACGATCATCTTGTGCATCCATACTTTTTTTACGTCCTTGGGTGGTTTGGCTGCCCTTAGAGGCAACTTTACGTAGTTTACTCGCGCCAGTGGCGGCAATACTACGTTTAGATTTAGCACTTTGAGCTGTTGTTGATTTAGACATGTTAATCTCCTAAAAAATTGTTAATCATGCCCTTCTGACTGCAAAATGACTGCCGAGATAAAATGGTTTATATTTGAATTGAGATTGGTAATGGGTATATTTTTTACTTAAAGAGGAGAAAAAGGTCGGCCCCCAACACAGTTTAAATGTGCTGGAGACGAAGTCACTAGTTATTCATAAAAAGCACATTCAATCTTATTAAATGTAAATCCTTTTAAAATACTACGGTCATAATAAGTGGCCGGATAGATTTTACCTTCTACTGGTTTTTTATCAGGAGAATAGTTAACCACCAATTTCACACCTCGCTTTACATAACGAACCTCTTTGCAAAATTTATTCTTATGTTTAAGTACGCAATACTCTTTTTCTTCAGATGAATCTTTCTTATAAACAGTCACAAATAGTTTATGAAAAGGATTCCAGTGATTATCTGTTTCAGTTTCAATATGAAACTCATAACCCTTTTGTACGGCAGTTGAAAAACACTCGACCTGATGGGCAAAAGCACCAAATGAACTTAAAGACACAAAAAGAAACATAACAATGCATTTTTTCATAATGACCTCCCTGGATAAAATTTTTTATGGTCAGAAAGATCAATGCAATTTGAAAACCACATTTTTAAGCGCTTAAATTATGAAATACTCATACTTCAAGCTTTATCACGAGGAAGAATTGAACGTTAACGATGTCCCGTAAATTAAGTTATTCTGTTCTAAAACTCCTTTAATGAGGAAATATTCCACGTTCCTTCTTCTTATTTGCTCTTAAAAGACTGTTTATTATGGCACCAAGCTTGCTTTCTTCTAAAGCGCGTATGACGTTTCGTCACAACAAAGGAAGTAACATGAAAATAGTAAACATGAGTTCTATCTTAGTGCTATGTGCAGGTCTTTGGTACGGTTGTTCCACCGCTCCTAAAGGAGAAATTGCCGCTACCGCCAATCCTAATGAGGAAATTCAAAAAATGGAAAATGATTTGAACGAAGGTTTTTCCAAACAGTACGACATTCTCGCTTCCGAAACTTTTAGTAAAAGTTTCCAATCATGGTTGGAAGCAAAAAAAGATTTGGAAAAAAACCAAGACCAGAAAGAGATTTTAGACGATCTTCGTTATGCCAAAGGTTATTATGAAGAATCGAAAGTAATCGCTGAAGACCGCCGAGAAAAAATGGAACCCGTCCTGCTTGTTCGTCAGAAGGCGGTTGATCAAGGGATTCTCAATTATCCTCGTTTAAAGGAAGATTGGAACAAAGTAGAAAATCAAACTCGCGATTTAGCAGTTAAAAAGGCAAAAAACATCAACCCTGATGATTTAAAAGAACTACAAGACAAATATGCTGACTTGGAGCTAAAAGTCATCAAAGAGAAAAATCTGGGTGATGCTATGGCAAAGATCGAATCAGCTAAAGATGACAGAGCTAAAAGCCTAGCTCCTAAGTCCTTAGAGAGTGCACAAATAGCTTTAATGAACGCTGAAGGAACTCTAGCCGCTAACCGCGCCGATCCTTCTGCTTCTCAAACAGAAGTCGACAAAGCTAACGAAAGTGCAGAACGCTTACGTAAAGTTATGGGATACACTACACAAAAAAAGAAAAAGTTCAGCGAAGCAGCCGCTATCGCAATAGTGATGCAAGAAGAAGAAAAAATTAAATTAGAAAAACAAGTCGCCAACCAAGGAAAAGAAATAGAGTCACAAGCTGAAGAATCTATGGCCCAGGGAGCGATGATCAATACTCTTGCCAACCGAGTAGAAAACCAAAAAGATAAACTAAATCAAAGCCGTGATCAGTTGGCGCTACAAAAGGCGATTGACTCAGCAACAAGTAAATTTTCTAAAGATGAAGCCGATATTTATCAACAAGGAGAAAAACTGATTATTCGACTTAAGTCGATTAATTTTTCTTCAGGTCAAGCTAAACTTCCTGCAAACTCTGACAGTTTATTAAGTAAAGTGGAAGAAGTCGCGGATGAACTTAGCGCTTCAAATGTTGTCGTTCAAGGTCACACTGATTCTATCGGTTCTAAAAACTTAAACCAAAAATTATCTGAATCACGGGCCCAAGCTGTGGCGGATAAACTCAAAAGCGATGGATTGACTTCCAATATTTTGACTGAAGGTTATGGGGACATGAATCCTTTAACTTCCAATAAAACAGCTGCTGGACGTGCTCAGAACAGAAGAATCGATATTGTCATTACACCTGCACTATAAAAAAAAGGCCCTCTAAGGAGGGCCTTTTCACTTATTCATCAGAACATTTTTCTAACGGAAATTTTTCCGCAGAAAGGTTACGTTGGTGATGAAAACTTACCCCACGAATCACAGTTGTGAGTTTCTCCGTGATTTCCCGCTGACAGAAGTATTCCTGGTTAACATTATCAAATGCCTTATAGAGAGTCTCAATCACTTGTCTTTTCACGACAACTTTTTCCTGACCCGGTTTATCTTGGAGAACATCTTCAACCGTAAGACCCTCGTCACCAAAACTGCCCTTACAAAACCCCGCAGTCATACATGGTAAACGGGAAGGATCCCCAAAACGATAGTTAGAATGATCTAAAATGGTTTTTCCATCCAAATCTTTAATATTGATTTTAAGCTCTTTCGCACCATATCCAATTTCAGAACAAAAAACGGTGTCGCTATTAATCTCTGCGACTACTTTGATTTCGTCTGAAAGAATAACTCTTTCACCCGCATGAACCGTTAGCGTCAGTAAACTTAGGAATATCATAATAAACTTTTGCATAAGACCTCCTCGTCTGTTGTGAAGAAGGTATGTCAAATGGCAGTAGAAGTTAAATTAATAGAATTTATGGTTAAGATTGAAGATTTTTATAAAAAGTAAGTCCTTGACCGGGAGAAACCCAATTCGATAAGATCCTTTAGTCATTATTATTTCAAGGATTTACAAATGAAATTACTTACACTCGCCCTACTTCTTTTTTCTAATCTGGCCTTCGCTGAATTAAAAATTGGTGATCCACTTCCTTTACTAAAAGGGACCAACCAGGAAAACAAAACAGTTGAACTCAAAACCTTCAACGAAAAATACATTTTAGTTTATTTTTACCCAAAAGCTGATACCCCAGGATGTACTAAGCAGGCATGTTCTTTAAGAGATTCTTATGTGATTCTGCAAAAGAAAGGTGTGAAAATTCTTGGTGTCAGTACCGACAAACCAGAAGATCAAAAAGCATTCAAAGAAAAATATAAACTTCCTTTTGACTTGATTGCAGATACAGATCAAAAATGGGCGAAAGCTTTTAATGTTTCAGTGACTATGGGTTTTGCTTCCAGACAAGCGTTCCTCTTTAAAGATGGGATGCTGGTCTGGTTCGACACATCGGCAGCGACAGATAAACAAGCGGAAGAAGTTCTCGACTTCTTACCACAATAAAAAAGCCACCTTAGAGGTGGCTTTTTTTTAGTTACTTGGACTGCATTTTCTTCAATTGCATCTCATTCGCTACTTTTTTGATAGGCTTAATATTGCCGCAATCTTTTGCAAGAAACTTTGCTTGATGCTTAATCTCGGTGGTTTTCCCTTTGGCATTCGTTACTTTGGTCACGCCTTTGAATTCGTCTGTATTAGGAAATTCATACTCTGCTCTGCCCTTCGTTCCATCTTCACAATTAAATTCTGTAACTACATTCTTGGCATTTTTCGTCACGACTTTACTTTGGCATTTTGCATTTTCATTTCGGTGGAGAAAATCCCCTTGTTTCGCTTCCGTTTCATCCACGCAGATCTTAATGCCTTTGGACCCAGCAGCTACGCCCATACCTTGCATCATCGCTTCCATCTGCTTTCTTTTCTCAGCAGGCATCTTCGCCATGGCTTCTCGCATTTTTGCCATGGGGTCAGACTTTTGATCTCCAAACTGAGTTTGAATTTCCCATAGACCTGTTTTCATAAAAGCCTGAGCTGACCAAGAGGTAAGAAGAATAAAAAGTAACACCATTTTCATAAGCAATCCTTTATTTGTATCGTCGTAAGAAAACACATTTCCCCAATAATGGCCAGATTAATAAGAAATTAATAACTTAGGACGAGTTCCAGAGTGATAACAAATATGAAAAAGTTACAAAAATAACCTGTTTAAGTTATCAAATTAAAGCATGAATGTTAGTCCTTATCGCAAACAAACTTAGGGAGCTTTAATGAAAATCAACTTTTTCATCCTTATCATTTTATCTTTTATTATGACTTCTTTTGCGGCCAAGGCCACAGAAGTTAGAACGGGTGAATGGATTCAACGAAAAAATTACGAATATCGCTACGTCACAACGTACGAAATTGAAAAAATATCCCGTCCCATGTCAGGATTTCCCTGGATTGAAGAAGATTGCCATGATGAAGGACAACGTTTTGCGAACTGGGCAAAAAGCATTTCGTACGAAATAAGCTATGGCGGCTCAGTCAAATTTTCACTTCTTGGCTTTATGGAAATTGATCTGGGAGCAGACCGTTCAAAAACCGTAGAACTTACATTCCAACGTTGGGTCGTACCGACAAAAGGAATAAGAGCTCGACATCGCTTAATGGAAGAATTCCAAAATTTTGAAGGGACGACTAAAAAAGAAAAGCGCTATTACCAGGATGGTCGAGTTGAATTAAGTAAAAACTCCCGCCCCTTCAAGCTCAGCAAAGTACACTATGGAATTTCAGTGGAACGAGAAGTTCTAGAGATTTGTCAATAAGCTACAAGGCTGAACCTCAGACAATGTAACAGTAGTGGCCCAGAGCAGATTCTTCCCTTATAATTAATTTATGAAGTGGAAATACAGTTTAGATTTTTTAAGGGCCATGGCCATCTTACTTGTTCTTTTTTATCACCTGCCTCTCCCTCAGGACTATTTTTGGGCCACAACTTATGCTCATATACAAAAAGGTTTTAACTCCGGTGTGGAGATGTTCTTTGTCTTGTCAGGTTTTCTGATTTCTGGCCATTGGTTTGAGCAAATAAAAGCTAAACAGCAAATCAAGCCAATGATGAAAGACTTTTATATTAAAAGAACTTTTCGTATTTTACCACTTTACTACTTAGTGCTAGCTTTCGAGGCAATTAGAGGGACTTATTTAACGAAAACTCCTTATAATCTTTTTAGTTATCTTACCTTAACTCAAAATATTTTCGGAAAAACCATTTTTCCGGTTTCATGGTCACTTTGCGTAGAAGAACATTTTTATCTTTTCTTTCCATTGTCTTCTTTTCTCTTCTTTTCATTAAATAAAGGAAAATGGTTTCTTCTTTTCTGTTTTAGTTTACTCCTCTGCTCTCTTTCCATGCGCTGGAACTTTTATGATCATATTTTAACTAACCCCGATACTGGACTTATTCAAAATACCCTTTTTACATTAGATGGCCTTTTGATAGGTGTTTTCATTGCCTATGCCTTTACTTTTCATGATGAATGGACAAATTGTGCTGGAAAATATGTGAGAGGAATAGAAGCCCTTGGTTTCACAATTATCTGTTTTGCACTTTGGTTAGCAGGCTCTGACTATACCTTCGTCAAGGTGGTTTTTCTGCCCACTATTTTCACCTTAGCTTATGGATCATTTATTATTTCTGCTCAATATGAAAAATCGATCTTCAACTTTGCTCAAAGTTCTTTCATTACTTTGACCTCAAAGATTTCGTATCCATTGTACCTAACCCACTATATTGCGTGGATGATGGTGGAAATTCTCTTCCGTCGTTTACTGATTACTTTACCAGGATTTTTAATTCTAATCATTAATTTGATTGCAGCTTATGTTCTGGCCTATCTTCTTCATCAGGTCATTGAGAAGAAATGTTTAAGCCTTAGAAAAAAATTCCTGTCCACTCCATGAAATATCATATCTAACTATTGGAATTCAGAGATGTCAGCTTTTTTAAAGCTGTTTAATCCCCCACTAAGTTATCCTCCTCTTCAATGGGGGAGTTATGAAAATTTTAATGATATGTTTTTTCCTTTTTACGCTTAATTTGCTGAAAGCAGAGGCCAGTGGTGACTTTGATGGGCATTGGTTTTCTAAAGACACTTCTCTGAACAAAGGAAGTGTATATTTTCGTCGATTAAAAAACAAACCAGCACCATACAAGCACAAAAAATGTCAGGATATGAGAGTTGTA
Source organism: Halobacteriovoraceae bacterium (assembly GCA_040377495.1). Taxonomy (GTDB): domain Bacteria; phylum Bdellovibrionota; class Bacteriovoracia; order Bacteriovoracales; family Bacteriovoracaceae; genus JBEIOQ01. Next base: position 278 of record JBEIOQ010000101.1, on the reverse strand, counting down.
TTACCAGAGGGGTACACACTCACTTCAGTATCTCGCTTCACCATTGATTGGGGAATTATTTCTGGTTATAGTGATGAAACCTATTACGAAAAAAAGAAAGAACTCTTCACCTGCTCACGTCCTTTTAGTTCAGTCCTCACTGTTTACAAAGATAATTATTCACCTAGCGGAACTCTAGTCTATGGCGTAGATAAAGGCGGCGGTTGGAGCACTTATTATCAATATAAATTCACTGACGATAATACCATTGAAGTTTGGCCCCATGTTTTTGATTAAGT
>JBEIOQ010000090.1:0-10164 GCA_040377495.1 Halobacteriovoraceae bacterium | reverse complement strand
TTGAACCAGTGGTAATCGCTGCACCTAAAGCTCCACCGCTACCACCGACCAGAATACTTCCTTCCAAACCTAGCATCAATCCAGTCATTAATCCTAAACCTCCACCAAACATAGAACCTAAAGGAATACCCACTGCTGCTACCACAGGTGCCAAGGAGGAACGAACAATAATTTTTTTTCTTAAATTAAGATATTCATCTAAGCAAGTATGATTTGGATCTATATCCGCTTCAATGGTTTGAAGTGTTTTAAACATTGCTTGATTAGACTCTGCAAGACCACCATCTTTAGCATAAGCTTGAGAGGACAAAGCGATACTAAAAACAAAAAACCAGGTAAAGATTTTCATAAGGTCTCCTTAAAAGTATGTGTCCTAAGCTTATGGCCAAATGGTGTTCACCTAAAGAGACAGTGTAATTTTTACTTAAATTTAGAGGGGAAATTAGGCTGTTTATGCCTTACTTTGATTATAATCACGAATACAGCGAGACAAATGTACTGCGTTTAAGCGGATTTTACGGACGGCCACCACCATATCCGAATATGTAAGGGAAGAAAGCGGACTATACTCACCATTCGAAATACGCTTCAGGTGTTGATCCCGCATATCATCAGCGACAATCTTAAGTTCTTCCGCTTTAGCTTCAGTGGTTTTGATATTATTTACATCGGCATCCGCAAATCCCAAAGTCGAATGTTGATAAAGCTCTATCATTTGATCATAAAATTGGAAAAATTCTATCGCCACTTCCCCTTTCAAAGAAAAACTTTGATCAAAGCGAGTTTTATAAAAAGCCAAACGCTCAAGATAATCAGAAACACTTTCCATTTCATCTGCCATACGAATGAGACTTCGAGTTTGAGTGGATTGTTTTTGGGTAAGGGCCCTTTCCATCACTTTCCCTAAAAAGAGAGTGATTTCTTTTTGCATATTATCGGTGATATTTTCGTAATGTTTGATTTTATCGTATGTACTCTGATTCTTTTCTTCGAGCACTAAATAATCTCTCGTCAATTTATGTTGTCTTGTAACAACATCATGAAATTTTTTAATTTCGATTTCCGCCATAATGATGGCAGTGGCTGGCATAACATCCTGAGCTCCACCCAATAAGACAAGGTGATGGGCCTCTTTTTCCTCCAAATTCGGAAACAGTCGGTTCAAGAAGATCACCAGATAATGTATAAATGGTAAAAATAAAAGTGCGGTAGTTAAATTGAACAAAGTGTGAGTTAAAGGGATAACCATCAAGGGATTAAAATCATCTAAAAAACTAAGCAGGGGTTTAAAAAATAGGCAGGCAATTAAAACACCTGTGAAATTAAAAACGATATGCGAAAGAGCTGCTTTTTTGGAACTAGGGTTGCCACTGATAGCTGCAATTAAAGCCAGTAAGGCAGCTCCTAAGTTCGCACCCAGCACCATGGCCGTGGCAGTGGATAAAAGTAATAGCTTATTCCAAAACCCCAGCATTATGAGTCCTATAACAAAATTGGAGGACTCAACAATCAAAGACAACAAAATTCCAATAAGCAGACAATAGAGTATGCTCAAAGCGCTCACTTCATGTAATGGCGCCATGGACTCTTGAAAAATGGGATTGGCGGTCAAATCAGTAAGTAAAGGTTGCATAAAATGCAGACCTAGATAGATTAATCCTAAGCCCAAAATAGTTTGACCTATCAAATGGAGAAAAAGTCTTCTGGTGGCAATTTTAGGCAGTGTTCCTACACCCACTAAGACCAACGCGAGTTTTAAATTCGCCAGTGAAAAAAGCCAAACGGTGGTTGTCGCTCCTACGTTTGCACCCAAAATAAAAGCAATCGCCAAAGTTAAACTTAAAAGTCCAGCGTTCACAAGGCCCATCGCCATTAAGGTCGCAGTTCGGGAACTTTGTACTAAGGTAGTAACCAGAGTTCCAACTAAAGTTAAACTTAAAATAGTAGGTTTAAAGCGACCCAGAAAATCCCGGACTAGATTTTCTCCCGATTGAGCGAGGTATTCAATCATCAAACGAAAAACGAAATAAAAAAGTCCAAACCCACCTATGAAATAATAAAGATTCATATATTAGTTCGTGGTTAGCTGGGCAAAGAAAATTGGAATGATGATATATAGAATGGTATCCCGAATGAGATAGAACATGAAAAAGTAAAAGAACGCTTTGGGGCCTTTTTCAAAGAGGCGTTCAAGGCCGAGATGCTGGGCCTTCTTACTCATGGCCACCATGAATTTGGTTTTTCCGTAATGCTTGAGAAAAAACGACAGACCATGATCGACCTTGCGGTCAAACTTTAAAAAAACGACTTTGGCTTGCTGCATAACCCTAACCATAATTCAAGATACACCAAAGAGTAAAATATTGCCTAGCTCCAAAGCTAAAAATCTGACGTTTATCAGGAATTTTTAGAATTTTTTTGAGGTCTACATTTCTGTGACACTTTTTGACCCCCGCCATGACATCCTTGGTCTGATGATTAATGAGTTGTACGTTACTAACATTCCTGCGCACTTAAGCCAAAATTTGCAGATAGAAGCGAATGGTTCTACCTTCGTGCTTAGAACCTGCCAAAGAACCCTTATCATTAGTACTGAATCCACGGAAGCCATCCTTCCTAACGCAGAACTTTTTAAGCATGATGAGGCTTACTTATATTTACTAGAAACCATCTGTGGATTGAAGTCTCGCCTAGTGGGAGAAAATGAAATCGTTAATCAGTTCAAAGAAGCTTACCAGAGTTTTATGCAATTTGAGGACAAGTCGACAGCTTTGATTCAAATTTTGGAAAAATTATTTCAAGATGCTAAAAGCATTCGCACTAAATATCTAATCGGGATTGGACAGAAGTCATATGCTTCAATTTCTCGCAGACACTTAATTAGTCTACAGCAGGCCCATACTGTTCTCATTTTGGGTTCAGGTGTACTGGCTGAAGACATGATCAATCAACTGAAGAAAAAAGCGAAAGTCATGATTACTGGGCGTAATCTTGACCGCGTAGCCACACTAGCACTTAAACATAATCTGGAAGTGGTTGATTGGAACAATAAAGAAGCTTTTAAAACTTTTGATCATATTGTGAATACCATCGGAACGACAGAAGTTCTGTTCTCTGAAATTTTCTTTTACGATTGGTATTCTTGGACTTCCGAAAATAGACTCTTTATCGACCTTGGTTCACCTAGCTGTTTGTCGACGAGTTTTACTCGTGAACAAGGCGTTTTACGCTTAGAAGACATTTTTGCTGAAGGTGCTATTCGTGATGAAGAAAAACTCCTCAAAATCCGTGAGGCCAGAAAGTTTATGGATGTGATCGTGGAAAAAAGACGTGAAACATTCATGAACAAACAACTAAAGGCCCAATCTCTTGAAGAAACATTATAAGATCGGTGCCCGCGGAAGTCTTCTCTCTGTCACCCAAACTAAACTCATGCAAAAAAAACTTCAGGACTTAACTGGAGATGTTTTTGACATTATAACAATTAAAACTCAAGGTGATATGAATACCTCTGCCCCACTTTGGCAGATGCAAGGAAAAGATTTTTTCACTAAAGAATTAGATGAAGCTTTGCTAAAAGGCGAAATCGATTTAGTCGTTCACTCCTATAAAGACCTGGGTTCTATTCGTCCAGAAGGAATTAAACTCGCAGCCGTGACGAAACGTAGCTTTGCCCATGATATTCTCCTCATCAAAAATGCAACAATCGCTAAACTTAAGACGGTAAACGAAGTCGTGGTTGGGACCAGTTCTCCTCGTCGGATTGTAAATATTGAAAAGAAATTAGCTCAATATTTACCATATTGTGCTGAGAAAAAAATTACCACAAAGATGTTACGAGGAAATGTAAATACCAGAATTAAAAAGTTAGTCGATGGTGAGTTCGATGCCATTGTTCTTGCCATGGCGGGTCTGGAACGCCTAACCAGCAATGAAGAGGCACTAAAAGAACTACAAATCTTAATCAAAGACTTAAATTTTTTCATTCTTCCTCAATCTATTTTTCCCTCGTCAGCTTCTCAAGGTGCTTTGGCGGTGGAGTGTTTAGAGAGTAGAACAGACAACAACGAATTATTAAATAAACTCGCTCTCCTCAATGATGAAAAAACCATTGAAGAAGTCAGACGTGAACGTAAGGCCTTCAATGCTTACGGTGGTGGTTGTCATTTGGCTGTCGGAATTCATGTTCGGAAAGTAGGCGATCATTTTCTGCATTATCATGAAGGAACTGTCGATAACCAAGTCATCTCGGTTAAAACCATGGAGCCTGCTCCTGCGATAACGAAAACGTCATCACTATATTTTCTCGGTATGGGGAAAAAATCAGAAGGCAACATACTGTATGATGAATTGATTCTAAAAACTCCTCTTGCGCAAAATTTGAGTTCCCATAATCACTACTTTGTGACGTCCAGACACTGTCTGCATAATCTAAACACTCTCCCTAAAAATCATTTTCTTTGGTCAGCGGGCGCCAAAACCCACAAAAAAATGGTAGATATGGGTCTGTGGGTAAATGGCTCTGCGGATAGTTTAGGTGCTCCTGAGCTGAAAGCCTTTCTCGACTCAAAGTTGATTCAACTCTTCATGCAAAATCATCAGATTAACGCTGACCTTCGGGTACTTACAAACGATGAGTCACGTCATGAATTAGGCCCTAGTGTGGCCTGTTACACTCGTTCGGTTCAAACAAACATCGATGGGACTTTTAGCGCTAAAATTAAACAGACCAAGCTCTTCTACTGGACTAGCTTCTTTCAGTATCAAACCTACCTGAAACTATTCCCAGAACTCACTCAAAATGATACAGTTCACACCTGCGGATTAGGCAAAACTTGGCAGGAATTTAGCGAGCACAAAATCGCGATCACTCCCATTCCCGATCCGGGATTTTTAAAAACACTTTAATTCTTACAAGGGATTATTATGCAGTATCCTTCATCGGAAGAGCTCTTCCTTCGCTCAACTAAACTCGTTCCTGGTGGTGTCCACTCACCTGTGCGTAGCTTTAAAGGGATGAAATTAACTCCGCGCTTTTTTGAAAAAGCTTCAGGAGCTTACATTCAAGAAGTTAATGGAAAAAATTATATCGATTTCTGTATGAGCTTTGGCCCTCTCATTCTTGGCCATAAAAATGAAATAGTAGAAAAGAAATTAATCGAAGCTCTCGGTCGTGGCTGGAGTTATGGTGCCTGTGAACCTTATTCACTAGAACTGGCCGAATTTATTAAAAGCAAAATTCCTTTCATCGATCAAATGCGTTTCGTTAGTTCTGGGACCGAAGCTGTGATGACAGCAATCCGTCTTGCTCGTGGGGCTACCGGAAAAAATAAAATTGTAAAGTTTGATGGTTGTTACCACGGTCATGTGGATAGCATGTTAATCAAAGCAGGATCAGGTTTAGCAGGGACGGCAGATGCTTCTTCTAAAGGTGTACCTGAATCAATTGCCAAAGATACTTTAATTGTTCAACTCAATGACATTCAGGCCTTAACTAAAGTTTTTGAAGTCCATGGTACCGATATCGCAGGGGTGATTATTGAGCCACTACCTGCCAACAATGGTCTGATGATTCAAGACAATACTTATTTAAAGCAAATTAAAGAACTTTGTGAAAAATACAAAGCACTCTTTATTTTCGATGAAGTGATCTCAGGTTTCCGCGTGGCCTTCGGTGGTATGGCAGAGTTGACGGGGATTACTCCAGATATCGTGACTTATGGAAAAATCATTGGTGGAGGTTTACCTGTCGGGGCCGTCGCTTCCAGAAAAGAAATTATGGAAAACCTGGCACCACTAGGTCGTGTTTATCAAGCAGGAACCCTTTCTGCGAATCCACTTGCAATGGTGGGCGGATTGGCAACTCTAACTCAGATGACCAAAGAGCAATACGCAAAAATGAATGGATACACAGAAGCCATCGTGGATGCATTCCGTTTCTGGTTAAAGAAAAATAATTATCATGACATTAATATGATCCAACACAGTTCTCTTTTCTGGTTTGTGCCTCATCATAATCAAGTGAAGAGCATTTCTGATATCCCGGCAAATTTGGTGGAAAAATTTAATCCTATGTTTTATGAGCTTTTAGAAAAAGGAATTTATCTTGCTCCCAACGCGTATGAAGTCGGATTTGTTTCTCTGGCCCATGATGAAAATGTGATCAAAGATTTAAAAAGTAAGTTAGGAATTTAAATAGCATGTTTAACACCGCTCCTAAACGCTGGCTCTTGGGCTTAACCATCCTATGGATGGTTACTATTATGTGTTTAGGAATTTGGTGGCTCTTTTTGTTAGTAAAACTCTCTCACCTACTGGAACAGTCTCATCTTTCAGTGGGAGTAAACTTTGTCAGCTTAGTGAAATGGGAAGGACTAACTTTTCTTGTCATGTTAATTCTCATTTCTTCCACTCTCTTCTACCTCTATTTCCAGGAATTGAAACAAACAAATTCTCTTAAAGCTTTTTTTGCCTCGTTGACTCACGAACTTAAAACTCCTTTGGCCAGTATGCGTTTGCAAGCTGAAGTCATGCACGATTTAATTGAAAACAATAACAATCTCGATTCCATTCATGATTATGCCCATCGTTTAATTGATGATGGAAAACGTTTAGAACTTGAAATGGATAAAATCCTACATCTTTCCCGCGTAGAACGAGGTGGGCGCCTTAATCTGGTGGAAATAGACCTGGCCCGTTACACAAAGATGTTAGTGCAAAAACATGAACCAGAAACAAAAGTAGAATGGCAGCAATTTGATACTCCTCACACCATTCTTGCTGATGAATTTGCCTTAAGTCTTATTCTGCGCAATCTTTTAGACAATAGTCGTAAGCATGCAGAACAGCTGCAAATGAGTTTCAAATTAAAACAAGATGATAAAACCATTTCCTTACAATATTCTGATGGTGGAAAATTCACGGGTGACATCCAACAATTAGGGACACTATTTTATAAGCACAATTCGCCTAAAGGTTCAGGTATCGGACTTTATTTGATCAAACAATTGATGGGACAAATGCAAGGTCAATTTACAGTCTTACAAAGTTCCCCTCTTACTTTTGAATTAAAATTTCAAAAGGGAGAAGCTCATGCTTGAGCATTTAAATATTCTCCTCGTAGAGGATGATCCAAACTTGGGACAAACCTTGTTGCAATACCTAAATAGTATTGGCATGAAAACCAAACTGGCGACGACAGTAAAAGAAGCGAAGAATTTATTTGAAAGTAATAATTTTCAGATTGTCCTGATGGATGTGGGTCTTCCTGATGGTAACGGAATTGATCTGGCGAAAGATCTAAGAAATAAACGAAAAGATTTTGTACTACTCTTCTTATCTGCCCTCAACGATCCAAGTTTGCGTGTTGAAGGACTAGAGATTGGAGCAGAAGACTTTATCAATAAGCCCTTTGAGTTGAAGGAACTCATTCTTCGTTTAAAAAGAATTATTAAAACGCAAAGTAATTTAATCGCAAATCCAGATGAAATCCGCTTAGGAAATCTTAAAATTTGGTTTAAACGTTTTGAGGTGGCCGATAATGATGGAACGATTGTACCACTTTCTCAAAAAGAATGTGCCATCCTTGAGCTGCTCTATAAGCATCAAAATCAGGCGGTTAATCGTGACACCATTATCGATGAAGTCTGGGGAGAGAATCAGTTTCCTTCCAATCGTACTGTGGATAATTATATTGTAAAACTTCGTAAGTGGAGTGAAAGTGACCCCAATGGTGCGGTAAAAATCTCTTCCATTCGTGGAATTGGTTATAAATTAGAAGTAAAATTTTAAAGGAATCATTATGAATAATATTTTCGAAAGCCGTAAAAAAGTTCAAGGTAAAACTCAAGTTCCGGTCTGGTTCATGCGCCAAGCGGGTCGTTATCACTCACACTATCAATCAATTAAGAAAAAATCTGATTTTATGACTATGTGTAAGGAACCTGAGTTGGCCTGTGAAGTAACCCTTGGTCCCATACAAGACTTCAAATTCAATGCGGCCATTTTATTTTCCGATCTACTTTTCCCCTTAGAACATTTAGGCATGGGTCTGACATATGCTCCAGGGCCCAAATTATCCTGGCATTTAGAAAAGCCAGAGGATTTAAAAAAATTAAAACCAGTGAAACCCGCACAAGAGTTTTATAAATTTCAAGCAGAAGCTTGCCGACTACTTGTGAACAAACTTCCTCAGGACGTTACCCTACTTGGTTTTGTCGGCGCTCCCTTTACACTTTATACTTATGCGGTTGAGGGGTCTCATGCTGGGAACTTGGTTTCTTCCCGTAAGGGCTTCTACGATGGTCGTTGGCAAGGATTTACCGAAACATTATTTCCTCAAGTGTTAGAAGAAATGGTGTTGCAAGTGACAGGAGGCGCCGATGCCGTTGCTCTATTTGATACCGCGGCGGGAGAATTAAGTCCCTTTGATTATGAAAAGTTTGTCGTTCCAGAAATAAAAAAAATTACAGCAGCTTTCAAGGCTAGATGTCCTGATGCAAAGATTATTTATTACTCCAAACATACCAATCATACTTTCTTAGATGCCTTAAATGATAAAAATATTGATGTTCTCGGCATCGATTGGCGTGTTTCTTTAAAAGAAACACTCAAGACGTATTCAAAAAACTATTATATCCAAGGAAATATCGATCCTATCTGGCTCCATCTACCTTGGAATCATTTAGAAGAGAATTTAAAACGTTTCTGGGGTGATTTGTCGGGCTCAGGGGCTGACCTTTCCAAATGGATTTGTGGTCTAGGTCACGGAGTAACCATTGAAACGCCAGAAGAAAACGTCAGAAAGACAGTTGAGTTTATTCAAAAGAATTTTTTGTATTAACTTATTCTTTCTGATTAAAGAAATCTGCAGGTAAACCGCTCTGAACTAATTCATCCATGCGTTTGACTGCTAGCCCTGTGCTTTTAAGAATGCCTTTATCATTGGCCTTCGCAATATCACTCATGAGGATTTTGTCACCTTCCATACCCGTGATTTCAGAAATTTGTTTTACTATACGTGTGCCATCACGCAAACGGCCTAATTGAATTATAAAATCCACAGCGGAAGAAATCTGGAAACGAATCGCTTTATTGGGTACTTCATATCCTGCTAGATAAAAGAGATTTTCCATTCTCATTAAACACTCCGAGGGTGAATTGGAATGGATCGAGGTGAAAGAACCTTCATGGCCAGTATTCATGGCCTGCAATAAATCAAATAACTCTCCTCCTCTCACCTCACCAATAACAATGCGGTCAGGACGCATACGTAATGTATTTTTCACGAGGTCGCGAATACTTAGAGGTGCTTGTCCTGAATTAGTTCCCAAACGAGCTTCCAGTCGAACCACATTAGGTAAATCAAAATTAAGTTCTTTGGTGTCTTCAATAGTAATAACTCGCGTATCTTTTGGAACTTCTTGTAACAGAAGGTTCATAAACGTCGTTTTCCCGACACCCGTACCACCAGATACAACAAAGTTACTTTTTGCCGTCACAATTGCTTTAAGAAAAGTAAGCCATTTCGGGGTTAAACCAAAAGCTCCAGGTGATGTTTCAAAACGCTGAATTGTTTTAAGATATTTACGGACAGTGATAGCCGGCGAACTATTAGCAAAAGGGTCAAGAATAATATTAACGCGGGAACCATCTGCCAAGTTTCCATCCAAGATAGGATGAGCTTCATCCAAGATTTTATTATTTAGAACAGCTAACTCTTTAGCATAGGCCCTAATATCTTCCACTGAAACTTGAGAATTAAGTTTAACAAACTCACCTGCCCTTTCGACATAGACACTGCTTGGCCCGTTAATAATAACCTCTGTGATATCGGTTTTACTTGCAAGTTCATTCATTAATTTACTAACTGAATTCATGGGATGTCCTTAAAGAATTTCGTGTTCAAAAATATCGTATTCATCAATCGAAAAGCCGTAGTGGAGAAGATTTTTAAGCATGACATCTTTCTGCGAATCATTCATCATCTCGTAAAAATCTTCATATGTTCTTTGCTCCTCATTGATCATTTCTTTTACTTTTTTTTCACCAAAGAAAATCACGAAATGCCAAAGAAGAAGAGTGAGATAATCGATTCGTTCCATCTTATGTTGATTAAATTTTAATATCTCAAATACAGAGTCAGGTATGACTAAAAGTTCTGTG
>JBEIOQ010000037.1:0-19517 GCA_040377495.1 Halobacteriovoraceae bacterium | reverse complement strand
GGCGACAAAGCTGAAGTTAACAAGGTGATCAAAGAGGTAGCAGGAAACTGGAATACTTCAGCAGAAACAAGGCGCGACATCGTGCAAAACTTCCACGGCCATCAATTAGAATCGGCTGGGATCACTCTGGAATAATCAGACAAAAATCAGTATCAGGATGGCCCCAATTTTTGGGGCCATTTTGTCTCCGGGCCTAGCGTAATCGCTCACTTAGACTCACTGCAAAACAATCGCCTAAGGCAAAAATTTCCCTCGAAAACGTGATATTTTTCAATTTCATTTGAGTATTTTGCTCTTTTTGGCCCTTCACTTGCTTTTCTCACCTTTGTCCAAAAAAGCGTAAGGATCTACGCCTAATTCTAAGGGAGAGAAAATGAAGAAATTCAGTTTAGTGCTTTTATTTGTCGCTTCTACCATTCTTGTGGGATGTGAGTCCGGCAATAACGGCGGTGGCTACAATGGTGGCGGCTACAACGGTGGCGGCTATGGTTACTCAGGTTGGTACAACGTATACGGTTCTCAATGTGGTGATTTAAAACCAGGTTGTAACTTCTGGTCTGACGGTCTTAAGATCATCGACTATGAAGATCCATACTATGGTTCTGCTTACTACTGGGACTACTACTATGATTACTACTATGGATCATATGTTTGGCGTTCACCATCAGGTCTTATCTATAATGAATGGGGAGATTGCTTAAACAATGCTAAAGCTCCAAAACTTCGCCGCGATCTCATCACTGTTATCAGTGAAGACGAAGCGAACGTAATTGATTCAGCAGCAGGAGCATTCGCGAAGAAATACTCACTATCAGCTGAGACAGCAAGAAAAGTGGCCCGTACCTTCAACGATTTCGCCAAACTTGGATTCAAGCGTGGAAACAAAGGTCGTACTGATGCAGATATGGCTGACTTCACTAAGCGCCTATACGGTGTAGACATTAAGAAAGTTTCATCTGCCCTTATGTCTGCTTCTTTAGGAAGCCAAGAAGATCTGAACAGCACTATTAGAGAAGTCGCAGGTAACTGGAATACATCCCCAGAAACTATGCGTGAAATCATCAACGATTTCCACGGCGATCAACTAACAGCAGCTGGAATTTCTCTAGAGTAATTAGGTTCTTTATATAATCGCCCTTGGGTTTAATCACCCAGGGGCGATTTAATTATTAACAGGATGTTAAAGCGAAGTGTGAAATGAAGACTGTATTATTGGGAACATTATTTTTACTATCGGGCTTAAGTTTTGGTTCTACCACGAACATCAAAGGCTTGATCGCTGAAGTAAAAAAGCCCTGCTCTCATGTGGTCATCAAAACAGAAAACGCTAAAACATTCTTTGTCGGTAAAGTCACTGAAGGTCCTATCCCCAAAGCCGGTGACTCCATCAACGGTTCCTTTAATTCTGGACACAATTTCTTGGATAATACCAATCAACACGAAAAGTTTCAGTTCTATACCAAGGGATCCTTCGGAAACCTGAGTAAGGCCCACGCTAAAATGCAGGAATTCTGCGACTAAAACTTGTAACTTGCTCCAAGCCTATTACAATAGGTTCATGAAGAAAAAATCTCAAATTATCGTCGACATCGTCGCACCTGCCAGTCACTGCTCCCATGATGAACTTATGGCCGCTTTGGAATGGGTCGAAGCCCAAGGATTTATTCCTCGTATTCAAAAAGATATTATTAAACCAGAAGCTTTTTTTGCTTCCTCACTCTCCAATCAAATAAAACAATTAAAAAAAGCACTACTGGCTAAAGATTCAGACATCGTCTGGTGTCTGCGCGGTGGTTACGGCTCTATTCGTTTGCTCCCCGAACTTTCGAAAATGAAAAAACCTGCGAAGAAAAAAATCTTTTTAGGTTTTAGTGATATTACCAGTCTGCATCTTTTCTTTACGCAAAAATGGAACTGGACTACTTATCATGGTCCGAATGTGAATGGCATGAGCAAAAAAGATCCTCTGGCTCAGGATGTGAAAGAAGTGATTCATCTTTTTACTGAAAAAAATTATAATCCCGTTTTTGATAGTTTGACTCCCATGAATGCTCACGCCAAAAAAACAAAAAAAATGACGGGAACCGTTTCTGGTGGAAATCTCAAAGTGGTTCAATCTGGGATTGGAACGAAAGCCGAAATTAAGGCCAAAGGAAAAATTCTTTTTTTTGAAGATGTAGGTGAACGTGGCTACGCCATCGATCGTATGTTTGAACAAATGTGGCAGAGTGGAGTTTTCAAAGGGGTAAAAGCAGTTATCTTTGGAGATTTTACTGACGGTTTAGAAAAAGATGGTACTGATGCTAAAGCAGTAGCACTTCAGCGTTTTGCGGATGCTGCTCCCTTCCCTGTTCTTTCCGGTTTAGCTTGCGGTCACGATAAATTAAATCGCGTTCTGCCCTTTAATCAAAAAGCTGTATTAACCACGGGAAAAAATGCTCAATTAGTTTTTTAGGTCGAAAACAAAAATCAATCTGAGTTTACCATTTTCCAGAACACTCAACTCTTCCTTTAAAATATAGTCCGGTAAAAAATCAGGATTTTGATAAAGCGCCTCATCACGGTGAGGAGCAAGCACTAGTCTTGATGCAGTCAGGAGTTGTTTCTTTTGCAGATTGATCAGCATCTCACGCATATTTAGCCCACCTACACCTGCAATCACCACAGTCCCAGTTAATGGGGTTTTAAGCTCCCCCGCGTCCTCAGTAATGAAATTTGTGGCTGAAGGGTTTAAAGCGTTTAAAAACTTGCTTTTAAAGATGCTCTCCAGGTGCTGCATGATGGTTGGGACTTGGTCCACAAAATTGATTTCAGGGAAGTTTTGCGCCTCATAGGCATATAAGCCTAAAAGACCGTGGTCACAGCATAGATCCCATAGAGGAGCTTGAGGGATGGCCTGATCGTAAATGGTTTTAAGTCGGTGTGATAACTTCATCGCTCTCTACTTCGGTTGTTGTATTTTTATTGAGTTTAATCACACCTACGAAGTCTAAGGCAAGAGCAATGTAGTATGTAGGATCAATTTCAAACCACTTTTTCCCGAAATTGATATCATGGGGATGTGGGTGGTGGTTATTATGATAGGACTCACCCATCATCAAAAAATCGAATGGGAGAAAATTTTTCGAAGTATCCTTCACTTTATAAGTCACATACCCATATTTATGGGCGAACCAGTTGATAATCGCTCCATGGACTGGACCCATAGCGAAGTGAACTGGGATCAGAAGGTACCACCAAGGATTTGGTGCAAATGCCACATAAAAAAGCACATAAAAAGCGCCCCAACTAACTCTGGTCAGCCAATGATCAGCAAAACGATCAAATGCATTCCAGGTAGGAAGATTCTTAGAAAAAACAGGATTGAGTGGGACACGGTTATAGGAAATATCTGTGTAGAAGTCCTTGGTCTTCCACATCATGTCCATTAACCCTTTTGAGTACATGGGTGAATGAGGATCCTTTTCTGTATCAGCATAAACGTGATGCAAACGGTGCATATAACCGTAAGCTCTCGCAGATAAATAAGATGACCCTTGTCCGATAAAAGTTAAGACAAAAAATATTTTTTCCATGAAAGGAGACATGGTCAACATTTGATGAGCAGCGTATCGATGCAGAAAAAATGTTTGAACAAAAAGGGATAAGTACCAATGGGCCACAAAAAAGATCAAAATCGTTGTCATAGATATCTCTAGTTTAAATTCACTTCCAGAACTTTATCCTTACAGAAGTATTTCATTGTCACAAGACCGGCTTCTTCACTAGGATTTAACTCCATACAATCGCCCTTGGATAATACTCGCCATAAAGCAGGTCTTATCAGCGTGGTTTTTCCATTGTTTTTCACTGGAATCACCATATCGTTCGTGAAAGAAACACCTAATCCGCTCGGAATATAAATTGCCGGCGTATCACCAATAGTCAGAGGGTAAAAGAACTTATCAAAAAAGTAATTAGGCATAAAGCTAAATCTTTTAAGTGTTGTATAGCTCACCTTACCCGTTTGAAAATCATGGAATTGCAGCTCATTTTGTGTCTGAGTGAAGGCCCCATCAAATTTAGCCGTATGAAACACTCCATGCAGTTTTTGCGTCTGCACTAAATCATTAATGGCCTTAAGTTTATATTGTTTCACTTCTGTACTACCAAAACCATCCACGGTCGGAACATTACGTAGTTCAGTCACCATAGTTTCAGTGGCAAAATAAACCCCAGAAGCCATTTTCGTTTTAAAAAGGTTCCCAACCACTCCACCCAACATATGATATTTAGTGAAGTCCAAAACTTCTTGCTTCACAATTTTGTTTCCTAGCAGATACCCGACACTGAAAACGAAATCGTATTTATCACCTTTCGCTAACAAAAGTTTTACTAGTCCAGAATTTTGTTCTGCTTCTGTTTGCGGCAGAATAGTCACTAAAAATTCATCTTTCAAATCGACGTTTAAGTTTTTCACGCCTGATTCATCTAGAGTGTAAAAGAAAATTCCTTTTTCCACTTCAGCATCTGGGTTCCATGGATCAAAAGCCGGTACTTCTAGTTTATCGCCGAAAGCAATCCAGAGAGGGTTGAGTTTTTCACCGCTCTTCACCCACACGATATCGGTACTTAGAGGGAATTTCGAACTGTCGGCGATCAGTTTACGGCCAACTTCTAATTTTTCATTCAGGATGGTGAATTCGAGAACAGGTTTCCCTTCATCATTACGATTCTTCGTCAGAAACACTAATTGATCTTTAATTTCGGTAATATCTTGTAATTCACCTGCAATACGAGGCACACGAGAACTCTTATAAATTTGGTACTCATCGCCCATTTTTTTCATCAGAGCAAGCGTCGTTACGTCTTTATCTTCTTCATCGGTTTCATCTTTTAATAGAACATACTGATTTAGACCTTTGAGTGTTCTTAAACGAGTTCCGGTTAAATCAGAAAGACCAGAAATATTATTCACTGCTAGCGTTTTCACATTCGGGTGCGTGCTTAATTCTGTGACTAATTCTAATTGATAAACAAATTCATTCACCACCAGACCTTCTTGACCTGAAATGCGCACTAAAAATTCCAAATCACTATGGGCCATGGGATTATTTAAAGTAGCAGGAATATCTATCGTTCTCACTTCATCTGTTTTCCAATCTGACTGAGACACTACCATAGGAGGAATTTGGACATACTCTGAAGTTAAACCTGGCTTCGGTTGAACGGTAATAGAAACGTTTTTGGCCTCTGCCCAGAAGTTCTTCAATTTAATTTTAAAATTCAAATCGCCCGAGAGATTAATTTGTTTTAGCTTCTGCCCTTTATCCGCAGGTAAGATCACTGGCCGTGGTGCTGCTTTATAACTTTTAAACAGATCTACGTTCCCTGACAAAGAGTGTTTTTCATATAAACGAAGTTTGGCATTAGCAGAAACTTTCGTTTCTCTGCCACCAACAATTAAACGAGGATAAATTTCCTCTGCCGGGATATTGGCAGATAATAATCTTGCGACCACTCCTGCCACATAAGGAGCACTCATTGATGTTCCCTGATCAAACTCATAACCATTCTCTTCGTTAAAAAGATTTGGTCTGATATTCATTGGGTAGGTAGAAAGAATACGTGAACCAGGGGCCACTACATCCACATTAGTTCCGAAGTTCGAAAAAGTTGAGAATGAGCCATCCGCCGCATGAGAAGCAACACAAATAACTCCGGTATAATAACAAGGAAACAATGGTACCGAAGTTGAATCGTTTCCGGCGGAAGAAACAAGAATAATTTTTCTCTCCAGCGCCACTTTTACTAAAGTTCTCATCAGCTCTGAATCAACCGCGTATGGCCAACCTAATGACATGTTGACGACATTGGCACCTGAACGAATGGCATACAATAATCCACGAGCAAAAATGTCACCGTATGTAGTTACCTTTGGTAACTCTGATTCTTTGGTTCCTGGAACGTTTAAACTTAACGGACGCTCTGGTGAACTAGGTGCGCTACTTAAAACTTTTACAGGAAGAATTTTTGCTTTAGGTGCAATCCCTTCGACACCAATACCGTTATGAGCGGCCGCGATAATACCAGACACGTGAGTCCCGTGACCAATCTTATCTTGCACATCATTGTCACCCATAATTTTAGTGACAGTATTCACTTTTGCAGTGACGTTCCAACCTTGACAGTCCATGGGATAACCATTGTTGTCGGTATCGACTTTAGCGTATTTATTATCACACTCTTTGGTCGGAGTAGTTTTGAGACAAGCTTTGTATTGAGCAAAGGCTTCACACTCACCTGTTTTAGTGAGGATCTGACCTTTAAGCTCAGGATGAGTTAAATCTATTCCCGTATCAAGAACTGCGACGATCATCGGTTTTTCATCCACCATTAAACGGTTGAAGTTTTCCACGTTCAAATCTTCCCCCGGAATTCCTGGAGTATTGATAGTGGTTATATCATCAACGATGAAAGGTTGAGGAAGACCGATATTTTTCAAGCCCCACTGCTCTTCCACTAATGGGTCCGTTAAAGAATGAGGCTGCAATAAAACGTTTTCTTCGTATTTATAATTTTTGTTAGCACCAATAACAGACACTTTTTGTGAACAAGCGATTTCCGGAGAATAGGTCTTTAAGAACGCGCGCTCCGCTTTAGAGAATACATATTCCCCAATAGCAGTAGGACATCCTTTTTTCGGAATGGCGATATAATCATTCGCCAGAGCAATATTCAAGAGAAGACTAAGAATAAGCATCTAGAAGCCCTCACTAAAGAAGTTTGCGTTCATCTGGTAACTAGAAATTCCAAACTGGCTCATAAAATCACGGAAGATCCCCGCACCTTGGAAACTATCAAATTCACCTAAAGTATCGGAGACATATTGTGTTGTACCTTCGTTATTAATCGCCCCTTCATCACCACGTCTAAATCCACCCACTTTCACTATCATGAGAAAGTTTCCTTCTCCTAAGAAAGGAAGGATACGATCCCACTCACCGTTCTTAAAGAAAATACGATTGATACGGTTGTAGAGACGAACCAGTTTTTTCTTGTCCGTCGGAACACCCTTTTGACGAATATCCATGATCTCCATCATCCAAGGCGCCATACATTGATATGTCTTCTCACCTTGATACTTAATCATGTCGCCATTGCCTGAACGAATCATGGATTCGCAATATTCTTTGAAAGCTTCTAATCCACCAAAAAACTGAATCATTACGTTGTAAGTGTTCAGCTCTAACTTATTAAAAACAACTTTTTTGATAATTTCATTGGCACGGTCATACAGGATCACGGTCGAACGAACTTCAAACTGCTGAATGGATTTAGTATCGTTAAAAACATCGCGATTAATGATCTTACGAGGCATCGGAATGCCAGCGATTTTCTTTTCCAATTTATCAAAAGTTTTCATCAAGCGAGGTTTACCGATTCTCCAACCTGCAAATACTTCTTCAATAATGGTTAGAGGTTTAAAGTCATAACCTTCAGTAATCTCCGCTTCTGTTGAAATACTAAAACTTCTTCCTTTACCAAAAGGGCGATTGGCAGGGTTTTCATTCGGTCTGGAAACGGCGGCAGAGGACACCACTCCCTTCGTGAAAAGGCCTCCGATATCAGTGACGAAACCAAAAAAATTTGTACCCGTTCTAGTAATCACTTTATCGTGAAAAAGTATGCGTTCATATTTGGCTGGATCGTAGTTCTCTCCCGGGCGTAGAGGTGGTTGAATACGAATCTCGTGATTGAAGGCCATCTTGTCCCATTGGAAGACTAATAATTTATTAGTGGCCAAACGAGAGTGAAAATCATCTTTCATAGAAAAATGTGGGTAAGATTTTTCAATCAACTCCGTAGAGTTTTTCTTAAACAAAGCACGAAGGGCCGAAAGAGCACGCTGACTTGATGGTTGATCTAAACCATCTAAGTTCATATCAAAGAATTTTGTTTTGGCATCACCTTGTTTGAAACTTGTTTTGTGAGAATAAAGCGTAATGAATAAATTAGCATTGACTCCTAACTCTTCTGACAGGGCCTGATTATGTTGCACATAAACTTTCACCCCAGATTCCGTACGTTCAAACGTCGTACGCTTCATCCAAATACTACCCATTCCAGCGGAAACGCCCATGGAAAATTGAGGAAGAGGAACACCTAGAAGCGCAAGTACTGGAACGCTTACATTGAGCATTCCACCCACGTTCAAACTATCGACGACAACAAACATTTCTCCGGTTTGCATTTTACCCAAAAAACGTTGGAGAGCATCGTATTCATTATTAATCGAGTTTTCGTTACAAGGAGTATTATCAATAATACAAGGAGGGTTATCCGTAAGTACTTTCGTTAAATGCATCATATGAAAAGGGACAAATACTTTCGCCCAGTTTTCTTTTATTCCATCTTTAATCGAAGCCACTGGACGAATATGAATATAGTTACGGGAAGCCTGCACATTCACGCCTCCACCTGGCACAACACTTGATTTTAAATTATCCAGTCCAATGAAAACCCCAAGGTTAGCAGAAATAGAAAGTGAGTCCACCAACTGAATAGGATATTCACTACCGTAATAAGTCCCAGAAGTTAAATCACGATTAATATTTAAATTAACTCCTCCATAAGGAGCAGCAAAAGCTTTCACTGGCATTTGATAAGGCTGGCCTGGATTATTTGCAATATGCTGCAGGAAATCCTGGAATTCTTTTTCTTTATGTTTTTGAATGGCTTCCTGATTATCAACCGACATAAAGTCATTCGCATACTTAAAAGCCTGGGCCGATCCCATGGCAATACCCTTAATGGCAAGGTAGCGCATCACTTCGCTAAAACGTAGGGGCGACTGTGGATCATCATGTTTAAAGCGGATGGCATACCCGTCATAATTTTCTTGGGTCGCTTTACCCTTTACCACTGCTCCTGTTGTGATTTTTTTATCGTAATCGAATGATTTAAACTCTCCGCTCAGTTTAGCCAATTTTAAAAGTTCATTACGGCGAGCGAGAATTTTTTGATAAATTAATTCAGAAATGTCTTCCGGATACTTTCCCGCCGCCACGATTTCACGCCAGTCACCAGCTGATAGTTTGCCAATTTTTCGGGCGATCCACTTCACGTCATTAAGCGTGATCTCATCAAACTCTTCGGCATAAACATGGTTCACTAAGATTTGACGAGAAACCACACGAGCAAAATCCCATGAGAATAAATTAACACTTTCACCGATATCACCAATTACGTATGGGATAAGTAGTGAGCGAAGTGGGCGTCGGTCTAAGATGAGCTCAGACTTCATCACACCCCAATGGTATTGCGGTAAATTAGTACGACCTGGCTCTAAAATAAGATCTTGTAAAACAACTCTCGGTTCGTCTTTTGGTAATTCTTTAACCCAACGGTCACGTGCGGTCAGAGTATAATCGGAAAGATTATCCAAGAAAGTATCGCGATCTTGGATCGAAGCAAAAGTAATGTCGATATTTTTGGTATGCTGAACAGGGTCTAGTTGGTAATCGAGCTTTTGTAAAAGTTTATGACGAAGCATCGCTGGATGGTTTTCCAAACTTGCCACCACATTAAAAATTTTATTTCCGTTCGCTGTTGCGGCAGAAACACTGAAACGGAACATCCCTGAGACGCTTGGCTTGTAAGTTAAAAACTGAACTTTATCCGAAGTGGGAAATTGCATTTTGGGTTGAACACAAGTCATACACCAAACATCAGACTCTGCTGGTATTAGTATCGACGTATCAAAACCTTTTTTCTCTAGATCAAAAGCTTCGTCAGAATCAATTCGTTCGCCTTCGTAAATTAAATCATTGGCGGGTTTTTTAATTCCTTCGTAGGGAATAGCAACGGACCCTGCGAGCGCAGAGAATTGCACGAATAAAAACGAAATGAAGAATAATAACTTCAAATAGACCTCGTCATAAGGGCATATGAACTTTGCCATAATACCCTAGTTTGGGGGGCTTAGGGGTTGTCCTTGTAATCTTTATAGCCTCGAGAAACAGGCCATGCCGATCAATCAAAAATCCACCTAACTGCTTGAAACAGTTAAGTGGATTTTATCTATTTGGGAGAAAGAAGAGGGAGAAAAATTGTGAATGGGAACCAGAGAGCCTATTCTTTACATTTGCCTTCTAGAATGAGCTTAGCCTGCTCAGTCTTGAGTTCTTCCACGTTATGGAACTTTTTCTGTCCAACGGTCATACAAACGCGGTCATCATCATCGATACATTTTTTGAAACGGATGCGGATATCTTCTTTAAATTTTCGAACATCGGCAGCGCAAATACATTCATTTTGAGAAGCACCATTACTGATCACACTATAGTCACGTTCTTTACTGTCCACAATGCAAAAGCTGCTGGCAAAACTTGAAACCGAAGCAGTGAGAACGATTGTAGCAATAAGACCCTTAAACATGCCATTTCCTTTGTGAGTGTTTGAGGCATTATCGCGACTCTTACCTTTTTTCTCTATCCCCTATGAAATAATGTTCTTGCCTGTCAAAAAATTAGTCAGCTAAAATGGTGCCATGAAATTCTCCTCTCCTCTCATTTCTGGCACCATCATCAAACGTTACAAACGTTTTCTTGCTGACGTTATCTTGGACTCAGGGGAACAAGTCGTCGCTCATGTTCCTAACACCGGCTCCATGGCCACATGCTGGGAAGAAGGTTGGAAAGTTTTGCTTTCCAAATCGACTAATCCCGACCGTAAACTTCCCTACACACTAGAAATGCTCTCCAACGGAAAAACGTGGATTGGGGTGAATACGCAAAATCCCATGAAGCTGGCGGTAGAGGCCCTAGAAAATAAAGTGATCAAAGAATTAGTAGACTACCCCACTATCAAAAAAGAAGTGAAAATTGGTGACTCCCGTATTGATCTGTTGCTATCGAAAGAAGAAAAACAATGTTACGTGGAAATTAAAAATGTGACTCTTTTAGGTGATAACAAAACCGCCCTTTTCCCCGATGCAGTCAGTGAGCGTGGTTCAAAACATTTGTTAGAACTGATTAAACTCAAAGAAAAAAAAATCGCCGCGGCCATGCTTTATATTGTTCAGCGTGGAGATGTAGAAAGCTTTGCTCCTGCCAACCATATCGATCCAGTCTACGCCAAGAACCTCAAACTCGCTCACGATGCTGGTGTCGACATTCTAGTTTACCGTTGTAATTTGAGTCCAAGTGAAATCAAAATCGTTTCCCCGATGCCATTTGTGCTTTAAAAATAGAAATTATTTACCCTAGCACCGCAGTAAGTACATGAAAAATCTTCAGAAAGCTTCAGAATTTCTCTAGACAGACCATATCAACATTTCTTATATTTCTTATCAGTTTGACTAATAAATGGGAGCGTGTGTTTGAAGACTTTGAGCCTAACCCTTTTCTTGTTTTGTTGTAACTTAATGGCAGCTGATCTTTCTGCCTACTACGGAGCTGGTTTTTTAAAAGAAAAACCAAGCAAAGAAGCAATCTACAAGATCATGACTCTCAATAACAAACCAACATCTATCTCTTACGAACAAGCTCGAGTACAACTTTTTAATAAACTCCATCTCCTGAAAAGTAACAAAGGTTACTTCATTCGTGATGTTTATTGCGAAAGAGATATGTACGCTCCAGATCTGGGGGGACAAGTAGGACCAAATCAAATCCCTAATCATACGTTAATGAACATTGAACATACCTGGCCGCAAAGCCGTTTTTCAAACCAGTTTTCAAAAGATACGCAAAAAACTGACCTCCACCATTTGTTCCCATCAAATTCTCATACTAATTCACAACGTGGAAACCTCATGTTTGCTGAAGTTAATTCCAACGTAACTCCACATAACTGTGATCCTTCAAAACTTGGATCAGCTCAGCTTGATAATGACGGAAAAGTTTATTTTGAACCAGCTCCTGATCACCGTGGAAATGTGGCCCGCGCTCTTTTCTACTTTTCAGTTCGCTATAAGTCGATCATTACTCCAACAGAAGAGTTTTATCTTCGTAAGTGGCACGAGGAAGATCCAGTGGATAAAGCTGAGATTGAGCGCCATGAAAAAATCTACAGTATTCAGAATGTGCGCAACCCTTTTATCGACTACCCTCAATTAGTGGGTGAGCTCGATAACTTCTAGGTGTCTCCCCTCAATCTAAAAGAACATGAACATAGCTTCCCCTGGTTTCAACGCCAGGGGATTTTGCCTTCCGAGGCAGTTACTTTTTTTGGGGGAAGCTTCAATCCCTGGCATGAAGGTCATAGTGAATGTGTCCGACTTTACCAGGAATCTGCTCCTTTAATCGTGATCCCCGACTATAATCCTCAAAAAGAATTAGTCCGTCATAGCTCTATAGAAGCCTTCTACCAAGAGCTTTTGGCGGTTTCTGGACTTCCTGCCACCCAGGTCTATCCGGGAATGTTATTGAAACAAACTAAAAATCCGACATTTTTTTGGGTACAAGAGATGAAAGAGCGCTATCCTCAACTCGAGATCAATCTCTTAATGGGGGCCGATAGCTTCAAAAATCTTTCCACTTGGGTGGAAATAAGAAAACTTTTGTCCTTACTCTCGACGATTTTCGTCACTCCACGTTTAGAATCTGATGACGTGATCAAAAAATCTTGTGACTTTGCTCAAACCATTGCTCCTGACTTGAAAGTAATAATTTTTCCCCGTCACGCTTTCGAGCATGTATCTTCCACCGAAATTCGTCAAAAAAATTCTTTACCGTAATTCAAAAATCGCTACAATAGAAATCGGGCTTCATGAGGAAGTCTTTTTAGGTGGGGTGAGTTTTGAGTAAAATGGTATTTATGCTTTGTGCAGTTCTACTTTTGAAAATTCTAACCAATATAGCTATCCTCTAATAAAAAACAAAACCTGCATTTCCCAAACGAAAATTAAACTCAACTAGTTCCAAACATTCTTTTAAATAAATCTTAAATAAATTCACATACCCCCCTATTTTAGTTCACTCAGAACAGTTTTCACTAAACGAGTTATTGATTTCTCTACTGAGTCTAAGTTAAAAGATTCAGCACATTTTAAACGTCCAAAGTGAGTACTCGCCATAAGTGCAGTATGCACAACGAAAGAGAAAATAATTTGTGATGCCCACAAAGCGTCCTCTTCAGTAATTTTACGAGCAACTTCTTTTTCAATAATGGCTTGCAAATGCTCTTTTCCTGGAGGCCCCGGTTGATCTTTTTTCATCAACTCTGGAGGAATCGGAAAATCATTCAACAAAACTTTAAAGTTGTTGATGAGTCTTGGCCCATTATTAATCATCATGTGATAAAGCCCCAGAGCGAATTCAGTGGTAGAGCCTTGATGTTTTTCTGCTACATTATGAATTTGAATATGAAAGCGTTCAAATCCATGGCGTAAAACTTCGTAATAAAGGTTTTGTTTATTAGAAAAATGATAGTTAATAGCAGCCAAATTCACTTCCGCCACTTTAGCGATTTCACGAATTGATGCTCCTTCAAATCCGCGGTCAGCAAAAAGATCCGTCGCCACTTCTATTATGCGTTCTTTTGTATCAGGAACTTTTAATTTTAAATTTTCATTAATGTGCATGTTCATTGATCATCTCTTCTTTCACACTTTTTTTATCTTCATTAGAAGTTGTAGTTTTATTGGAGTCAGTGTCTCCACCAATAAAGATTTTTTTCATAATCCCCCCTGACCAAACACGGAAGCGTTCAATATAAGTAAACGCTGCGGGAACAATCACGAGAGTAAGTAAAGTAGAACTAATAATACCGCCGATCAAAGCAATTCCCATACTGGTTCTCTGACGAGAAGCCTCGTTTAATCCCACAGCAATAGGAATCATTCCAGCCCCTAGAGCAAATGAGGTCATCAGAATGGGACGAAGACGATCTTTACCAGCCTTGAGAATCGCCTCTTTAATTTCAACACCTTTGTGTAACTGCTGATTGATATAATCCACCAGAATAATGGAGTTTTTGGTTGCAACCCCCAGAAGCATAATACAACCAATCATGGAGAATAAATCCAACGTTGATTGCGTAAAGAATAAAGCAAAGAAAGCTCCACATAAGGCCAAAGGTAAAACCAACATAATGGTAAAAGGAATAACATAAGATTCATATAATGAAGCCAGCACTAAATAGATCAAAAGAATTCCTAATCCTGCAGCTTTCATCACACTCACGATGAGTTCCTGGAAATTTTCTGCCTGCCCCACAAAAGAATAACTCATTCCTTCAGGTAACTTCACATCATCTTTAAAGATACGTTTAATTTCGTCAATTGCTCCCCCCATACCAGGGCCATCAGGAGAAATATCAGCTCCAATTTGATAGTATCGTCCACGGTCTTGACGGGTAATATTAGCTGGACCTGTAGTCTCTACACCTCTAGTTACATTTTTTAGTGGAATCAATCTGTTGTTAATATTAGGAACAGACAGATCAGCAAAACTGGTGGCAAGATTGCGTTGCTCTTCCTTTAAGCGAACACGAATATCATATTCTTCTCCGTTCACACGGAAAACGGCGGGCGTTTGACCTTCCATTAAAGTTCGAAGTTCTGAACCAATAATACTGGTCGAAACACCCAAGCGCTCAGCCTTAAGACGATCAGGGATAACTTGGAATTCAGGCTTCCCTGGACGATAAGATAAATCGACATCCTTTAGTGATGGGTGATTTTTCATCTTACTGAAAACTAAAGTTGAAATTCTTTCTAGTTCTTTTTCATCAGAACCTTGAATATTCAAGCTAAATGGACGCATACCTCCCCCCACTGCATCGTAGTCACGCACTGATGGGTTGGCAAAAAGAAATGGTTTTAATTCTTGACGAAGGTTTTCTTTAAACTGAATGGTATTAATCTTTCTTTGCTTCGTGGGTACCAGACGAACATAAAAAGAAGCTTTATTTGATTCACCGTCTTTTGTACCAACAGTAAGAACACTGTACTTAACTTCTTTATGGGCAGTGATTACTTTATCCACAGCAAGAGATACACGTTCCATTTCTTGCAAGCTAGTTCCTGGAGGTAGATCTAGGTTCACTCCAAACTCGCCGTTATCTTGAGCCGGAATAAAGGTTTTAGGAACATACTTCAGAGTCATCACGCTGATGACGAGGATCACCACTCCACCGAGAAGAATTTTCAAAGGGTGATTTAAAGTTACTTTTAAAACTTTAACGTAGACGTTTTCCATCCAGTCCTGGAACTTATTGAATTTCTCCAACATCACTCCCACTGTTTTATCATAGAAAGTTTTTTCACTTTCAGGAATCACCGTCCCATGCGGGCGCACTTTCCCGGCAAAGTATGCAGACATCATCGGTGCAATGGTTATCGCATCAAAAAGAGAAATCGCTAGAGCAAAACAAATAGTTAAACCAAATTGTTTAAAGAACTGACCTACCACACCATCTAAGAAAGCGATGGGACCAAAAACAGCAATAACGGTTAAGGTTGTCGCGATAACCGCCATCATCACCTCGTGAGTACCATCAAGAGACGCTGTTTTCGCATCTTTCCCCATTTCCATGTGACGATAAATATTTTCACGGACCACAATCGCATCGTCCACTAGAAGTCCAACGGCCAAGGAAAGCGCCAATAGCGACATCATGTTGATGGAGAAACCAGCTGCGGCCACCAAAATAAACGCTCCGAGGAGTGAGTTTGGTAGAGCAAGACCAGTGATAATCGTGGAACGAAACGAAGCTAAGAAGAAAAAAACCACAATAATAGTGAGGCCAATACCGATATAAATAGATTCTGAAACATCAAGGATGTTATCTTCAATTGGCGTTGATCCATCACGAACGATAGAAAGGCTCGCTTGCCCCTTCACGTTTTTTAGCTGTTCATTAAATTTAGCCACCGCTTTTGTCACGTTCTTCGCAACCTCGACAGTATTAGAACCAGATTGACGATAAACGTTGATGAAAACTGATTTTTTTCCATTCACATAAGCAATATTTTTCTGATCTTCCAAGCTGTCAGACACAGTTGCCACATCCCCTAACGTGGTAGGCATTTCATTGCCATAAAAACTAACAATCGTATTGGTGATCTCGGGCAAAGTTTGAAATTCCCCCAAGGTTCTAAAAACCGTTTCTTGTTTCGCACTGATATCGACTTTCCCTGACGGAATATTCATCCCAGACTTTGAAAGAGCATCAGAGACTTGCAAGGCAGACACTTCCCTTTCTTTTAATTTTTTTAGATCCAGTTCCACCTTCACTTCACGCTTACGTCCACCAAGAATGTCCACTAACCCGACTTGGTTGATTTGTTCAATTTTTGGTTTTACGGTTAAGTTCGCAAGGTCAAAAAGTTCTGCTTCAGGAAGGTTGGCCTTCAAAGTAATAGTTAAAATCGGTTGATCGGCAGGATCGATACGTCGGATAACTGATTCTTTAACATCGTTAGGTAATTTGGCTTTGGCCGAACTTACTTTATCGCGAATTTGTTGTTCAGCATATTTGATATCCACATCAAAACGGAATTCAGTAATAACAATACTCACCCCTTCCTGATTCACAGAACGAATGGTTTTGACTCCCGAAAGAGTCGAAAATTCTTCTTCGAAAACTTTAGAAACCAGAGTTTCAATTTCTTTTGGACCAGCTCCAGGATAAGGAGTCGTTACCGTCACAATGGGAAACGTTACGTCAGGGAACAAATCCACTGGCAAACGAAGCATTGAGATGTAACCCAAAATAATGGAAAGGGCCACGATACAAGAGATGAAGACAGGTCTGCTAATAGAAAGTTTCGCAAACGAAAATCCGTTATTTTTCATAAGTCGCTCCAGAGAATAATTTTAACTGTGCATGGAGATTAATCAAATCAGCTTGATTACGTAATTTTAATAATTGAGCATTGGCATAATCTTGCTCGAACTGTAACACTTGAAAAGTGGTAGTACGTCCACGATTTAGACGATTTTTTTCTCCGTTTAGTTTATCTTTTTGAGCATTCTCAATCGCCTGTGATAGTCTTAAACGCTCTTGGAAGTCTCTAAACTTCAAACTTAAATCCTGCCACTCTTTTTCCTGTTCATATAATTTGCGTTCGAAATTTAAACCTGCCGCCATTTTTTCTTGCGCATAACCATCTTTATTATCCATCATATTCCCAATATTAAGTGGGGTATTAAAACGAACACCAACGATGGTAAAAGGGTGATCTGAATCCCGTGAGCGATCAAAAGCATCATTAGAGTTAGCAGCTCGACCGTTCAACGAGTATGAACCATAAAGCTCCAAAGTAGGTTTGTTTTTTTCGCTACCCAGTTCAGCTTGAGCAACAGCCAACTCTTTTTGCGCACGAGAAACTTCTACATCTTCACGGTTTCCCACTCTTTGGGGCAACGTGAGACTCAAAAAAGTTTCGTCTTTCGCACTCGCTAGAACATCCGAAACTTCTTCACTATCCACTTCACGTAGACTATTAAACAATCTGGCCACGCTTTTTTCTTCAATTAAAGCATTCTGATATTCCAGTTCACGAGCTTTTAAAGCGGCGTCCGCTTGCATTAGGTCCGATTGATCGGTTAGACCATCTCTTACACGAACAGCATTCCAATCTCGAAGTTTCTTCGCTCGATCGAGAGATTCTTTTTGAACTTGAACATTTTGTTTCGCAAAAACCATACGCCAATAATTAATTTCAGCGTTCATGATTAGTTGTTTGTATTTATATTTCTCTGAAAAGTTCGCTAATTCAGCTTGTGACTTAATAATTTTTTCTTGCGCTGTGGATTCAGTTCCTAGGAAGTTACGCCATAAACTTTGAGATAATTCAAACTGAGGTGCCAAATCATAAAAATTTGTCTGAGGAAGAACACCAGGAGCTGCACCATTAATTGTTGTTTGCGTGAAGTTATAAGAAACACTCGCCTTGGTTCCCGTCCTGATCGTTTGCGCTAAACCAGCTTGATAAGTTTTTCTTAGAGTTTGTGTTCCTTGAAAACTTGGAGCATTAGTTGGTCTTTTATCATCACTATACTGACCATTAAAAAAGAAACTTGGAGCATAATAAAGCTTGGCCTCATTAGTTCTTAAAGTAGTCCCTTTAATCGCTTTCGTGGAGCCCTGGATAGCATGGTTTTTAGCTTGTACATCACTCAAATAGTCTTCTAGACCATAGGCCTGAACTTGAGAATGAATCCCCAACAGAAGTATTAATATGAGAAGGAGCAGGAACTTGATTTCAGCAATTATCATTAGTTACCCCAAAACTAGATAAACGTTCGTTATACTCTTCAAACGTTTGTTTCAAAGTTAACTTATTTTAACGACCCAATCAAGTTAAATTTAAAACGATCGTTTGTATTGAATAAGATCAAATAGTTAGAATTGTTTAAGGGGCAGATCTGCCCCTATTTGATGAAACGAGAAACGAAATTTTCTTTTACCGAACCCAACTGTTTTTTGATGTTAATCGCTTGTCCGCCAAGTTTTTGTAAAAATTCATCATAGTTTTTTGGCGCTTCTCCACTACTCTCCAGCTCCAAACTTTTTCCTTCGGCGGAATACATTTGCTGCATCATCTTCCACACCGTTTTTTTAATCATGCCACGAAAGGGAATATTCGCCATCAAACCATAAGTTGCTGCTTGGCCAGATTGGTTTAGGCCAGGATTTTCTTTTACTAGCTGAAAGCAGTCAGCAAGATCAGATAAATAAAGATCAGCGCTCTTCACATGATTAGGTGTCACCATGGCATGAATGCATTCAGGAAATTGCTGACGATCGATATGCCATCCACGTTTTTGCATCTGATCGGCAACAGCATAAATACTGACATCATTATCTGTTGAGATAAAAGCGAACACGCTCATGTGTGGAGTTGATATAATTTTTAATCCAGGAATTCGATTAATTCCGTCCTGAAGTTTTTTCGTAGTCTCCATAATGATCTTAGCATTTTTTAAATAACCTTCTTCCCCCATACTTTGAATCGTTGCCCAAGCTGCAGCAATAGGTCCACCTGATTTTGTACCAGGCATAGCTGGGCTAGCAAAAATACCGCCTGGCCAATTTTCAAAAATGAAAAATTGGTATTTCATATAATCCATTGAGCGATAAAGAAGCAATGAAGCTCCTTTAGTGGTATAACCATATTTATGTAAGTCAGCAGAAATGGATGTGACTCCTCTTAATTTAAAATCAAACGCTGGAATATCGTGGCCTAGTTTCACCAACCAAGGCAGAAGAAATCCACCTAAGCAGGCGTCCACATGGAGAGGAATTTTTTTATCATAACAAAGCTCAGAGAGTTCATAAATGGGATCAATCACCCCGTGAGGATATTGAGGAGCTGATCCTAACACCGCAATGGTATTTCGGTTCATCAGTTTTTTCACAGACTTCATGTCCACTTGATAGTTGCCATCGAGTTTAGCTAAACGCAGTTTCACATCAAAGTACTCACAACCTTTATTCAGTGCCACGTGCACCGATTCCGGAGCAATAATTTCAGGATTTCTGATCCATGGTTTTTCTTTTCTGGCGCGATCACGGTAAGTTTT
>JBEIOQ010000075.1:0-12313 GCA_040377495.1 Halobacteriovoraceae bacterium | reverse complement strand
TGGCCAAACTTCGTATTGAAAAAAACGGGCGTGGTGGAAAGATTGTTACCGTGGTGGATAATCTTCCTCGTAACCAAAATTTTTTAAAAGATCTTTGTACTCTCATGAAAAAGAAATGCGGTACAGGTGGAACTCATCTTATCGAAAAAAATGTCGGAGTAGTCGAAATCCAAGGTGACAAAAAAGAACAGATCAAAAAAATATTAGATGATGAAAAAATTAAATATAAAGGTTAATTTTGCTCAAAGTTTTATTTTATAATGCAGAAAACTTATTCATTTCTTTGGAAAAATTCCAAGATCATGATTTAGCGACCATGTCAGAAGATACGTGGCAGTCTCTTAAAGCTGGGCTCACTCCTAATAAGCCATTAAATAAAACATTAAAACTGGCCAGGCTCCTAAAAGAAAATAATCCCGATATCATTCTTCTCACCGAAGTGGGAGGAGAACACAGTCTCAGTGCTTTTAATCAATATTTTCTTCAAGATCATTACCATGTCTTTTGCCCTCCTAGTAATTCCAATCGGGGAATTGATTTAGGCATCTTGGTCAAAAAAGATCTCCCTTACATCAATGAAATTACCAATTTCCTTGAATACGAAGTGGAAAAAAAGAAGAAGACCTTCAACCGCAATGTTTTAAAGCTGGCACTCAAACAAAACAGTAAAACCGTGCTGAAGTTTTATGTGGTTCACCTTAAATCCAAACTAGATTTTGAGAAAAAGGATTTTTGGGGATTAAAGGCCAGAACAGAAGAAGTCAAAGGCCTGATTCAAATCCTTAATCGTGATAGTAAAGATCGCGCTCCTTTTGTCGTAGCGGGAGACTTTAACGGAAATGCTTCTCTGTACAACACCGATAATGAATTCCTCAATCTTTATGACGAAAAAAACCAATTTAAGATCAAAGATACTCTCGAAATTTTAAATATTCCTCCCGGGCATCGCCACACTCACAATTATTTTAAGGGAGCTTTTCGCCAAAGTTCACAGATTGATTATCTTTTCCTTTCCGAAAATCTGTGGGACAAAGTAGAAAGTGAAGGTTCAGGGGTGGTTCGTTATAAAAATGAATATGGGGAAATAATTGATCCTCCAGGAACATTAGAAATCAAGCAGAGTTACCCTTCGGATCACAATCCACTTATGGTGACGATAAGGTCGATAAAATGAAAGAACTCATTGGTGACTATACATTATTCTTAGAAAAGCTTGAGCGGGAGCTGAGTGCGATCAAAGTTGATCTCACTCAAAACTTCTGTGATCACCTTTGTTACCGTGTGGAAAATCTCACGCAGTATGAAGAGATGAAAGAGAAATTAAAAACTCACGCTCGTTTGCTTACCGAAGAATTAGTGAATGGACGTCCGATTGCCAGCTTTAAACTGCATACTCCCCTAAAATATAAAAACCGCCAAATTCCTTTAATCGAACTTCCTGCGCCTAAACCTAACTCCACACATACACGAGGCCTAGAACACGCAGAATTTGTCATCCACGAGTCTTTTGAAGATTTCATGCTTCGTCATCAACATGTGCATTTCCTCACCAAAGGCATGGCAAAAACGTTTAATCCAGAATTAGAAATTGAATTTAAAGACTGTGCGATAAAGCTTCATCATATGCCCCTTGAATCGGTCATAGCAGTAGAGCAAAATAAAATTCCTCCTGAATTTTGTGATCTTGAAAAAACCGTTCCAAATCTTCTTTATAATCGCGATTATTTTGACTCTAAAAATTTTGTGGGCGAAAAAATCCATGGTTATGATAAACCAATCGCTGTATTAACGAAAAAAGCAGCTGAGGCGCTTAAGCTTGCTGGCCAGGAATTAGAAAAGCATAATCTAGGATTCTTAGTCTTTGATGCTTACCGCCCGCAAAGAGCGGTAAATCATTTCTACGAATGGGCCAAGGGTGGCTTGGATCACGAGTTTGATCCCACTTACCACCCGCGTATTCCTAAGTCTGTACTCTTCGAGAAAGGTTATTTGGCGAAGAGATCGTCTCACTCACGTGGCAGCACCATTGATCTCACACTTTATAATCTACAAACCAAAACACCTCTCGACATGGGAACCATTTTTGATTTCTTTGATGAGCTTTCTCATACTGAAAATACTCATATTTCTGAAATAGCTAAAACCAATCGTAAGTTTTTTGTGGATGTGATGAAAAAATTTGGATTTAGAAATTATCGCCAGGAATGGTGGCATTTCACGCTCAATGGTGAACCCTTTCCTTCTACCTATTTTGATTTTTCAATTAACGAATTTTGGCCTTATTGAATTTTACAACCAGTACTACTTCCGCCTTGTAAGCTGAAGCCTTCAGTTTCTTCTTTTTTCTTGATGTCTTTGAGTGGATCAGGAGTGGGAGAAAGACAAGGCCCCGGCGTTGGTGTCGCTTTTACAATCTCTTTTTTCTTTTCAGCTACTTTCTTCTTTGCAGAAAGAGCAACTGTCGGAGCGAAGAGCATCAAAGTTAAGCCAAATGCCAGGGCCTTCATATCTTGTACCTAATTAAAGTTACAGATTAGTGAGCTGGAGCAGCTTCTGCTGGAGCAGCTTCTGCTGGAGCAGCTGCAGCGTCAGCTGGAGCGCCTTCTACTGGAGCAGCTGGAGCAGCTTCAGTTGTTGTTTCTGTAGCAGCTGGAGCAGCTTCAGTTGTTGTTTCAGTTTTCTTGTTACATGCAGAAGCAACAACAAGAAGAGCAGCGATTACTAGTAGATTTTTCATAATTTTCCTTTCCTTTGTTAAGAGTTAATTCGTTTCAATTAACTACTATAGTTGAATATTTTTAAGCTCATTATAGCTCTATAAAAGTAACGCGGTATAACTGATAATATAAAGCATACTATATGCATTCGCAAAGGGAAAACATAAAAAAATTTTCGTTTCTCGATGGCGCCCTTCATGAGCTTCGCAGCTTTTGATGCCGTCATCAAAAATGGCATCTTATGGTTATTTATTTTAGTGAACGGTGTATCGACGAAACCAGGGCAAATACAAGTCACATCAATCCCATATTTTTTCCAATCAAGGCCATACGATTCGCTTAATTTCATCACTGCTGCCTTAGAAGCTGCATAAGGACCGACTCCAGGTAGTCCGTTAAAGCCAGCCACTGAAGCGACTGTCACAATCTGACCACCCTCTTGATGCATTTTCTGGAAGGCCACATCCAAGCTGTTCACAGTACCTAACACTGTGACTTCAATCATTTTACGCGCCTTGTTAAAATCAGGGACCTTGGATTTTGCCCCAGTAGGTATACCAGCGTTCGCAATAAAAAGGGCAAGTTTCTCACCTCTAAGAAAATTTTCCACTGTGATTAAAAGATTTTCACGGTCAGAAATATCCGCAATAAAAAACTCCAAATTTTTCCTTTCCTCAGTAGAGAGATCATGAAAAGTTTCTTTTAAAGTGACCTGAAATTTGGCCTGATCGCGACCACAAACTCCAACGCGGTGACCATCTTTTAAATAAAGTCGGGCCAGCTCTGCCCCCATTCCTGAGGTTCCACCAGTGATAAAAACATTCATATTTGCCTCTCAAAGTGACTATTTTCTTAAAGTTGCTTGACTTAAGCCCCCCTAACTTTTATATTTTCGGAATTCAAAAAAACTCCGGGGGAGTAGTTAAGTTGGTTATAACGTCTGCCTGTCACGCAGAAGGCCGCGGGTTCGAGTCCCGTCTCTCCCGCCATTTTAAAATTAAAAATTATAAAAGCCACCGAAAAGGTGGCTTTTTTATTTTTAATCATAAAAAAGCAGAATCAGGAATCGAATCATTCGAAGCGAAGCGACCAAAATGCCACAAGAGTATTTTGGGTCTGCGCAAGCAGTCCGTAGGGTGCTCGCGGGTGAGGCGAGAGCAACAATTCGAGTCAGTAAGAAATGATATTAATGACCAGGTCTCTCGTGCCATTCTAAAATTTAATATATGAAACTTTTTCTGCTTATTCTTATAACTTTTATAAATTTTAGCTGTAGCCTCACTGGCCCAAACGGTAAGTGCCAAGACTACAAACCAGTTTGTATTTGGGGCAAACAAGTTTGCATCAACACTAAAGATGGATGCACGCAATGTTCATGTGAATCTATTAATCCACCAAACTTTTATTTACAAAACGCCCGTTGAATTCGAAATCAACTTCTGTAAGGCAAAACATCAATATCCTTAGTTAAAAAATCTAATCAGTCACCTATCGAAAGCTCTTAGATCAGATACTCCTGACATTATTTACCCAATATCTTTGGTCGCTAATTCCTCTTACTATTTTGAAAGCGACTTAAGTCTATAAATTTCTTTGGAGTTATTAATGTTTTTGAGAGCTTTTAGTTATCTCTTTGTTGTTTTATTCGTTGTTAGTTGTTCACATCAAACTCAATTAAAAACTAGTGAGTTAAATTCAGGTCGCTCCATCGCCTCAATTGCTCAAAGTGGCTATGGTGTCTGTAGTATCGGAGTTGATGGATCTCAAAATTTTGAACCTGCGGATCTTGATAAAGTAACCGTTGGCGATGGATTTGCCGCCTACACTGCCCTTGATACAACCAATTTAAAGAAAGTTTATAGTTACTGTAGTGATGATAAATTTGCGATGACCATGAAGGCTTACTGTCGTGCCAATCCTGATTCGGCACCACAAACCTGGCAAGTCCAAACTTTTGATGATGCAGGAAATTTACTTCAAAGTACATGTGCCTCTTCTGGGTGTAAACCTCATGCCTGCCCGGAACGTCATCAACATTCGAATTGCAACCACGGTGGACAAGACAAAAGACATATGGTTGAACCAAACTACGTTCAACTTCATCACTTAAAAAGTAATAGACCTTTTTCAGTCCCAACAAGAATAAAACCAGGAAAAAATACTAAAAGACCAATGGCCTTAGCTGCAACTCCTGGTCAATTCAAAGTTGATTTTAAAATTCTAATCTTATCCGCCACTGACGATGCAGAAGTGGAACCAAGCTACGGACAAGCTAAAAATGCCCTTATGAGTTTAGGCATCCCCTTTGATGTCAAAGTCTTAACCGAAAATGGAAACAGAGTCTCTACTGGATCTTTAAACTTGGTAAATCCAGATGGTTCAGGGAAATACTATGGAATTATCACCACGACTGGTGAATTGGCCTATCAAGTCTCAACAGATGTTTGGGATAGTGCTTTAACTCCTGATCAATGGAATGAACTTAAAACATACGAAGCAGACTACTATGTAAGACGAGTTTCTCTTTATACATTTCCAACAACAGATATTGGAATGGCCACGATCGGTACGGCCAATGGAAATGCAGATGCTCTAACTTTACTTACTCCAACCACGTCCTATGCTTCAGGAATCTTACCTACAGCAAAACCACCTTTGATTGGAACATGGAAATATCCAGCCAAAGTCACAAATGCAACAATGGCCACTCCTTTCATGCAATTCAAAAATGCAAGAGTAGCATCAAGCATTGCTAAATTTAGTGATGGAAGACAACAACTTCACTTCTTTTTTGACCAGTCCATCTATATGTCTGGAAGTATGATTATTTCGCCAATCTGGATTAATTGGTTAACTCGTAACACCCATGTTGGAAAAAGAAGAATCTATCTTAATATCCACGTGGATGATGTATTTCTAGATACAGATTTATGGAATCCAGCGACTTTATCATCCACTGAAGATGGTAGTCGCATTTATAGAATCAAAGCAGCGGATCTCGATACCTATTTAACTTATCAGAACGGAACTCTCCGTAACATTACAGCTAACCCAAATTTCAAAACGGAATTTGCATATAACGGAAGCGGAGTCATTGAGAATGGTGGCTATGCAAACGATGCTTTATTTAAACGAGCAAAAATTCTTGCTAATCAATTTTATTGGGTAACTCATACTTGGGACCACGCTGATCTAACCAATGCAACTTATGAGCAAACGACCTGGGAACTTACTCAAAATTACCCTACCGCTCAACAACTGGGAGTATGGGGAGGCAGTGACTTCTCAATGAACTCAATGGTTAATCCAGCGATTACAGGTCTCTTCAATGGACAAGTGCTCGAAGCAACTTATGCTCAGGGAATAAAGTACATCGTGGGAGATAACAGTAGACCAGAACTTCGAAATTCCAATCCATATTTAGGACTTTATACAAATACGCAAGATAATGGTTTTGATGGAGTACTGATTTTACCAAGACACGCCACAAATGTTTTTTATAATACTTCAACGAAAACTGAAATGATTTCTTTATATAACTTTTTATACTCTAGTTATTTTGGTCAAGACTCGACATGGGCACAAATTATGGCCAGAGAAGAAGAGTTGGCGGTAGCTGCCCTTTTAAGTTATAGACCTGATCCATGGATGTTTCACCAAGCCAATTTACGTAAATCAGGTTCAGATAGCCTTTTATCACTTTGGCTAAAAAAAGTTACAAGTGGTGTGAGAAAGTACTCTAACTTCCCTATTCTGAACTTAAAAATGAATGATCTAAAAGATGTTTTCCTAAGAAGAGAAAAATATGAAGACTGTGGTTTTCAAGGACAATTGGAAGTAGAAAATTATAGCATTACAAAAATTAATGCAACTTCATCCAATGAATGTTCAGTGGATATTACTGGAGTTAGTGCCTCTGGAAATGGTATTACAGAAGAAATCTATG
The DNA here is from genome assembly GCA_040377495.1 of Halobacteriovoraceae bacterium. Lineage (GTDB taxonomy): Bacteria > Bdellovibrionota > Bacteriovoracia > Bacteriovoracales > Bacteriovoracaceae > JBEIOQ01. The sequence goes on along the minus strand of JBEIOQ010000075.1, from coordinate 5,650 downwards.
GAGACACAAAGAATATTAATTTTGCAATTAGTAGTATGGAACCAAAACAAATTATCTTAAATAACCCAGTTCCTGTTAATTAATTCAATAATATGCCTCATTAGTTAGTAATGAGGCATATTTCAAATCTCTACCAAATCACTCAAATTTAGAATTCTCTGTCGAAAGACGATAAGATTCTATGCTTAGAATTCTTCTTATTCTTCAGTTACTGTTGCTAAGCTTTTTCTCTCTGGCCCAAGAAGAAGGGTCAGCCAAAGGCTATTTTGAAAAAATCCCGCAGCAGATTCAGAAAGTGTACATTAATCCTTATTTGCAATATGTGCTAACAGAGAAAGATGCTATCGATGCTTTCGCTTGGTACAGAGTGCAAGGTGAAACCACCAACGGTACTTTGATGAATATCCCTTCTGAAAGCGGAAGGGCCTTTGAAACACCGTTTAGGTATGGAAAAAACTATGCCCAGACCTTAGTCAAAGGTTCTGGTGCGAATACTGAGTTCACTGAAAACAACACCATCAAGTATGTTGATAAGTACTCTTCTAAGCCAGTCGACTTCCACGGTAAGTTTAAAATTACCGAAGCCTATCTAGACATGTACAATGCTGAGTTTCTTTCGCGCATCGGAGTGAAAACGTCACTTCCCCTGGCCATTTTAGATCTTGGAGCGGATCAGACTTTTTCCGCAGCAGATTCCAAAATCAAAAATCACGCCTGCCTATATGTGCGTTCGTTTGAAGAACAACTTCGTATTTCAAATTTGACAAAGCTTTCCGATCTTGAAGTTAAACAAGCATTCGATCGTGTTACAACACATCTTTTTGAAACAGGTCAAACCGCTCAAAAACTTAGTTTAAAGGAATACTTCTATTTCATCACTGAAAGAATGGCGACCAATGCTGGACGCCTACAAGCTGCCGGGTTTCAACATGGTGTACTTCATAATCAACAAGTAACACTTTTAGGTGAACTTACGGATCTGGGAACAGGTTATTGGAAAGACTTTCCAGCGTTCAACTCTAACTACCAACAGGCCCATTCCCCCTACTCATTTTTTGAAAATCAACCTATCCAATTTCAAAATATGTTATTCCGAACACACTCTATGTCAGGTGAAAAACCAGAAATACTATTAAGCGAATCTGAAACTTTACGCAATCATAATAAATCTCTTCTCGGCGCGATTCTTCGCGTTGATCCAGAGGTCGGTGCTGAAATTATCAAAGAGGATCCGGGTAAATTTTTCTGGAATCATTTTGATGAATCGTACCGCAATTTTGACCGAGAACATTTTTTAAAGAATTTTAATCCTACAATGCATTTTGTTTTGGAAGAAGGTTTGATTAAACCCAAAGATTTCTTAAACCAAGGAAAAAGTTTGTCCGAAGCCAAGCTCCTTCGTCAACGTACTGATGCAAAAATCCTGGCACGTAATTTTACCGTGGATCAAAAAGTTCTTTCCTATCTAGAACCAAGCAAGGTCACTTTTGCCAATAATGAAAAACCTCCCATCATTCAGGAACTAGAAAATTTATTCGCCACCAGTAAGGACACTTATGTTCCTGATGAAATATGGAAATTAAAAATTAATGATGACAGTGTGAAGTTTCACAAATACCTGCAAGACTTCTCTGAAAAGCTAACGCAAATTCAAGATGGACCTGGGACCCTTAAGCAAAAATGGTCTCGTTCGATGGACCTCATCGCCAGCCACATGCGTTTGCAATACCGTGGCTCTCCTTCCTTATTCAGAGATGGAATTAGTTATACTTACAATCACTACAAGCGATATAATTTTGGTGGTGCCAATATCGATTATCTTATAGATGCCAAAAAAGGGGCCTGCCACGATCAATGTATTATTGGTTATTTTCTTGGTAAAGAAGTGGAAAAGGTTTACCCAGATTTTGACTTTAGAATTTTTAAGTCGAAGAACATTGGAAATACTAACCGCACTCACTTCTACATCATGGCCAAAGTTCCTGATGGAGACATCAAACTCATTGATCCTCTATGGGGCTTTAATCAAAAGAGTATTGATGACTTATTAAAGTTTCCTTACACCCCGAAGGCCACAGAAGCTGCCAAGGCCTACTTTGATCATCAGGAATACCTAAGCTTTGAAGAAAATGCTCAAACGGGGAAATGCTCTCATCAGTTCTATAAACTCCCTCATTAGTCACAATTTCCCCCAAAACCCTTTTAGATTTACTTGCATGGCCTTAAATAAAAATCTACCATTTATGGATGAGATTCAAATTTCATTTATTCCCTATAATGATACTAATAGCAGTTTTAGCTCCCACTCGCGGCCATTGTGACGAGAATTACCGATTTTGGGCAGGTCTGTTTGGAAAAAAGAATTTAAACAGTAACTTTGATTTTTTTAATGAAGCCCAAGTTAGATATAATTTAAATCAGGGGTCGATGCAGCAGGTAATGTTAAGGCCTGGACTACTTCATCAATTGAATGCGTCCCATGAAGTTGGCTTTTTGTTCGCCTTTATACAAACTGGGACCATGAAAGAATATCGACCAACGCTGCAACATCTATGGACTGCGATCGCACAATCAGATCTCAATTTAACATTGAGATCACGTTTTGAATTTAGAGATTTGGAAGATAATGATGTTGAGTCCATTCGCTACCGCTTGGCCATTCAAAACAGATATTTTTGGAATACTGTTTTGAGCAATGTTATTTCGAATGAGATTTTTGCCAATCTTACTCGGGAAGACTGGTCAGGTGACAGGTTGATTGAAAGAAATCGCATCTTCGTCGGATTAGGAATAAATCAAAACACCTACCGTTATGATTTTGGTTATTTAAATCAATTTATACCACGTACTGGTAAAAATATTAATGAACATGTTTTAGTCATTAATTTTTATTATTAGAATTTAAAATAGAAATGCATAAATCATTAAAAAACTTACATTACAGAAATGAAATCGAACTCTATGATGCAAAAAGAATTAAAAAAGTTTTTGTCTTTCAGCATTTAGGAACAATCTTTTTTAACCTCATTCTCTTACTCACAACTTTGGTGTTCTTCGGTACCGGTGTATTAATGGTTTGGTTAATTTTCAACTCTAATTTTCCCTGGATTGGGCCAAGCATATGGGGCGTTGTTTGCTTTATTGGAAGTTACTATGGACTAAAAATTGTGCGAGTTTTGTTCCAACTTTTATTAACTGATCCCTTACTCATTTATGATAAAAATAATCCCCATTTTTCCATTGTTGATGGCGAAATCATTGCGGTAAAATTCTTTCCCAAAGGATCGCGCAAAGCGGCTAAATACTTAGCCTACATTAAAGTGGAAGGGATGAACCTAAGATTAGAAGAATTTTTCGCAGCGAATGTTTTACCTTACCGCGCCAATGAACAGGGCAAAGTAGAAAACTTCTTTCCCATGAAAGTAAAAGTACTTTATTCAAAATTAGAGAAAGACAGATCTGCCTTAGTTGGTATATTTTTAAGCTAGTCTATAAATGGAGCAAAAATGAAAACAATCATCTATCTAAGTCTTATAATCACCATTAACTGTTCAGCAGTGTTTGCGAGTTCTGTTGATTGTTACAAAAAAGCCATTGATCTCAAAGATTTTAATCAGGACGCAAAGTCAAAACAGTCCTTTGCTTATAATCTATGTAAAGGCAGTGAAGATAGTTATCCGGTGACATGTTATGAGGAGTTTATTGACCTCCCCGATTATATTTTCCCTATCAAGTCAGAAAAACACTACGCGGCCCTTAGCTTATGTCGAGGCGCTACCAAGAGTAAAATAACTCCTATGTCTTGTTTTATGGAAGCGATCAAATTGCCTATTGAACAGACGCAGATTGCAAAAAACCCTATCGAGTTTGCAGTTAATTTTTGTAAGGCCAAGCACCAGTACTTATAATTAGTTTTCAAAACACCCTGTAAAAATTACCTGTTCTCTTGTTAGAAATGGCCGTTATTAGTACCCGTTCTCTATGAAAAAAATCATTATTGTATGCCTATGGCTTATCTCACTTTCTACGTTCGGTGCTGATGTAAAGTCGCTAAAAAAACTCTTTCAAGATAATTTTGATAACTATTATGAACAACGTTATTGCGGTCGCAATGTTCAACGTCTACTTACCAATGCGAAGGCCAAAAACATTGATCTCAGCAATGCTTATGTTTTAAAAATTGTTGGTGGTGGTTTTTTAGAAACCAGCGGCTTTTATACTCGCACTGATCCGAATGAAAGAGCGATGTTGGGGTACTTTCATATGGTTCTCGTCGCCGATGGTTATGTTTTTGATTTTGACTTGTATGAGCCTTTGGTTCTAAAGGTAGAAGAGTATATTCGCTTACAATTCACTCCTGCCTATCTTCCTTATGTTATTTGGGGAATTAATTATATCCCTCAAAAAGAATTGGCCTACTGGAAAGTCACCCGTTTTGAATGGAGTGATTATGTCGTAGGAAAAGAAAAAGCCACTTGGGAAAAATCCATGAAAGACTTTGTCTCTTTAGAGCAAGTTATGTCCCTCGATAGAATTCGATAAATTTTTTTAAAAAAGTTACTCCGTTGAGTATTTCAACTTTAAATCTAGCCTATTCCTAATCTTTTGAGGAAGACCTAACGACGCTTAAAGAGTATAAAACAAGAACGGCAATGCTTGCATAGAGAAAATCAACAAGTGGGACTGTTATATTAAACATAAAATCTCCTTTGATAGATTCTTATTTAAGATCAAGTCTCGTCTTATTATAACACGTCTATGAAAAGGCCAGGGTGCTTCTTAATCAAAAAAACTTATCTACAAGCAAACAAGTTTGGTCATATGTCAGTTCTCTTGAAAGGACATTAGAGAAAATGCAGAAAGTTTTTATCCATTAATTGTTTGAGTTTTTCTGCATGAATTCGATAGTCATCTTCTGACTGCCAAGCACTTGAGGGTTTAAGTCTTGCGCTATCAACACCGGGAATACGCACAGGGATGGGCAAGGAAAAATATGGTTCAATGTACGTTTCAATATTCGTCAACTCTCCATTTTGAACTGCACGGATAAGAGATCGGGTAAAAGCGAGTTCATATCTTTTTCCTTTTCCATACTCTCCACCGTACCAACCTGTATTCACTAGCCAAACATTGAAATGCATCTTTTCCATAAATGACTTAAATAAATTGGCATAGACTTCTGGTTTTCTCATCATAAAGGGAGCGCCAAAACAATGGGAAAAGGCAGCTGTAACACCTTTCATTCCTAATTCCGTCCCCGCGACTTTCGCGGTATAGCCAGAAAGAAAATAATAGAGTGCTTGTTCAACCGAAAGTTTACTGAGAGGAGGCAATACCCCAAAAGCATCGGCAGTTAAAAAGAAAACATTGGATGGAATACCTGTTACCCCCTCCTGAAGCGCACCTGCGATCGAGGTTAGTGGATAAGAAGCACGACCATTCTCCGTAATACTGTTGTTCATAAATTGTGGAAGATTGCCACTGAGGTAGACATTTTCCAGTAGAGCATTTTTTCTATTTACTGCCTCAAAAATTTGAGGCTCAGTCGCAGCTGATAGTCCTTGTGTTTTCGCGTAACAACCACCTTCTATATTAAAGATTCCTTGAGAAAATAAAACATGTTCATCATCTCCCACTAAAAATGTACCTT
>JBEIOQ010000076.1:0-12214 GCA_040377495.1 Halobacteriovoraceae bacterium | reverse complement strand
CATTCTAAAATGATCATGAGTCAATTGCTTCTTCTGTGTCTTTTCGTCACAAGCTGCGCAAGCTCTTACACGGCGAAATCACCAGAAGGTCAAGACTACAAGACCGCCAATTCAAAAACTGTCAAAGGTGACGCTAAGAATTTCCGTCTTCCAGCTCAAGAAGGCGAAGATGAAGAAACTAGAAACATCGGAAACGTTTTAAAAGAAATCTACGTAAAAGGTAGTATTGATGGAAAATCGCTTTTCATGGTTTATGGTTTTGAAGACGCTTTCACAGATATGAAGAAAGTGATGAAAAATTCAGTGCACATGGAAAATATTGTGGATCTTGGTCAAGCATTCGTCGACAAAGGTCACGATGAAGACTACGTTAACGCAGTAAAGGAAGGAGCTGACGTCTCTAAAGATTTAGCCAAAGCACTTAAAGATGATTATAAAAACATTTTTAAATGGCCTTTTAAATCAATCAAGAGAATGAAAAAGTCATATAAAGTGTCTTTTGATAACGCTCGTGATTCATACTACAACGCTAACAACCAAATTACAGGGTCAGTAAAATACGCTGGTCACGCTATTTGGGCCAACGTTAAAGGTGCTTACTACCTGGTAGTAGAAATTCCGACAGTAACAGCCGCAGCTTTAGGTGTAACAACTTTTGAAGCAGTAGGTACAGCACTTGCTGTTCCAGTAGCAGTTGTTCTACAAACCCTAAAAGTAGCTTGGAGAGCAACAGTTGTCGCTTTCCAATTTGCAGTAGCACTTCCAGCGAGAGCAACAGTTGCAGCAGTAGAAGGAGCGTACGCCGCTCTATCAACAACAACCGCAGCGACTCTGACACTTGCAGCAGCCGGAGGTCTGGCGATCTTCAAAGGCACCAAATGGCTCGTCTATACCCTGCCACACAAACTATTTAGTCCAGTGTCAGTGCAGGCGCAGTCAGATGTTCCAGTAGGTGATCAAGAAGACTTTGCGAAAAAAGTAAAAGCTAGCTTAGAAGAAACAGTTCTTGGACATAATCTGAAACTTTCCGTTTCTGAAATCAAAGAATATACTTCTAAGTTTGTTCTTTCATCAGATAAAGTAGAAAAAGCGGTTGCGATTTCTCTTGGAATTCATGATAAGCAAGTAAAAATCTCAGCTGAAGCAACGAAGAAATTCTTAAAAACAGTTGAAGGTGACCGCGAATCAAGAAACAAAGAAATTGAAAAACTTCTTCAAGACCTTGTGGCTGCGATGTTAGAACTTAAAAAGTAATTTTAAGATAATGACACTCAAGAAAGCCCCTCGTAAGAGGGGCTTTTTATTTGGGCAAAATTTCAATATATGATTTATCAGACTCATCAGTAAGGACTTGCGCCAACTGGGCCACACCTTGCTTAGAAACGCTCCATAACCTCACTGGCTATATCAGGGGTCCTATCAGATCAAACACATGACCAGGGTGTTTGATCCGTAAATGTCATGGAAAAATTGTCATCTTTTTTTAGAGGAATTAATAAGAAAAAATGCTTATACTGAAATAGTGAAAAAACAAATTATAGCTTTCCTCATCATTAACCTGATTTTTCTCGCTTTTGGCTTCAACGTCAAACAACAAAATCCTGAAGAACTTTTTTTATCCGATCAAAGTAAAACTGCGCTTCAACGTTATGAAAAAGAATTTGGGTCTGATAATTTGACCTTTGTTGCGAATAGCACACCTAAAGCCTATCTATCCATGCAAGAACAAATCGAAAAATTAGGCGGTGAATTCGTCGATCTTACTACCATGATGCCAGGCCAGGCGGTCTTCAGACTTCCACCAATGGATGATGAAGTTCGTTTTAATTTCTTAAACCAGCTATCTGACCAAAATAAAGAGCTGGCCTTTGCCGGAATGGATTACACCAATGCTCATTTAGCAGGCATGTCCATCAAAATTCAGAAAGTCCTTTTTCCGCTAATCTTTGCCATCATGTTTCTGGGGCTTTTTTTCTTATTAAAAAATTTTACCATTACCGTTTATCTTTTTCTTACGTCATTCGTGGGAGTAAGTGTCGGTCTCGCCACGCTTAAACTTTGTTTTGGTTATTCTAGTATTCTGACTTCCCTTACTCCCCTCGTCAGTTTTGTTTTAACTCTTGCCAGTCAATTACATGTGGTTTTTGGGATGCAGGAGTACAAAAAGAAAAAAGATTTCCTTCACTACAAACTAGTTCCCATTTTGATTATGATGGTCACGACTGTCATCGGCTTTGCAGGACTTATTTTTAGTGATCTGGAAAGTATTCGCCAATTCGGACTGAGTACAACTATAACGTTGATCGTAACTTGGGCCCTAAATTTATTATTTCTCTCAAATTTTCAAATGAACTTTCATTTACCTGACTTTAAGTTTGCTCATAGTTTAAAAAGACCAAACTACAGGCCTGGTTTAGGTCTTACTTTAGCTCTATTTCTTTTAGGCTCTGGTCTCTATTCTTTGAATCATATGCCTATTTTAGTGGAAGCACTTTACTTTTTCCCTGAATCACATGTTGTACGTAGTGGTCAGAAAACCATTGAGAAAAATTTAGGGGGAATACCTCAAATTGATCTTATGATCACCAAGACTGATCAAACCGAGATAAGTTATGAAGATAGTCTAGTCCTCGCTCAATATGAAGATCGCTTAGTGAAAGCGGGAATTCCTCTTAAAATTCTTTCCATCAATCAAATGGTAAGAAAGGCTAACGAAATTTACGCAGGATCTGCCACTCTTCCCTCAGACAAGAACGCTTATCTGGTGATTAAAAGTCGTATCCCTGGTTTACTCAGAACTGGCATGCAGAGTGAAAAGGCTTATAAAATTTCTTTTCTCGCCACACCGATGGAACATCAAAAGAGAGAAGAAGTCATCGCTCAGATACAAAAGGAACTCATTCATTTACCGGCTCAATTTAAAGTTGAGCTCACAGGACTAAATCATCTACTTCTTGAATCACAAAGTTACTTAGTCAAAACATTGGTCAAAAGCTTGATGGGAAGTTTTCTTGTCATTGCACTTCTTTTTGCAATATTTTCCCGCAACTTGAAAGAAATTTTTCTTTTTGCTCTCATCAGTCTATCCTCCATCTTTGGTGGTTTATTTTTGATGAAGCTCTTTGGTTTTAGTCTCAATGTTTCCAGCATTATGACTTTAAGTATTAGTATCGGACTCGTCGACGATAGCACCATTCACCTACTCTACGCTCAAAAGCATGGAGAATCAGAGACAACAATTCGTCGTTCCTGTTTAATTCCCATGATGCTTTCTCATTTTGTGTTATTAGTTAGTTTTCTCCTTTTAGGTTTCGAATCATTTGTTCCTATCAGACAGTTTTCATTAGGGTTGGTGATGATGCTTACAATGGGCCTGCTGCTGGATCTATTTGTCTTACCTATGCTTACAAAAACAAAGGCTTGAACAAACCTTGCCAAAAGAAAATTCGTCCCCATCTTAAGGGGAATGGAATTCAAATTTGTTTTCAAAGAAAATTGGCTTAGTCAAAAAATCACCAACAATGCGTTGGTCGTAACACTCTTTATGGTCTTCATGCTCGTCTTAGGTTCAAGTTTTTATTTGAATAATCTTTTTGATGCTCACTCTTGGATGCCTGCTACGAGAAACTTAGTCTTTCAGCAACATCAGTATTACCGTCTCTGGACCACTTTATTTGCACATGGAGATTACATTCACCTCCTTAGTAATCTAGTGCTGTTTTTTCCCTTTTCTTATTACTTAACCGGAAATTTTAGTTGGTTCTTTTTCCCTCTACTTGGATTTTTTATGGGAGGTATCGCAAACCTGATTGTGCTTCTCACGATGAAACCAGAAGTCCAATTAATTGGTGCTTCAGGCGTGGTTCACTGGATGGGAGCGGCATGGATGATTCTGGCTTTCTTAATTAACCGCCATCAACGTTTAAGTCACCGCTGGCTTAAACTCCTCGGAATTTCTGCCATACTTTTTATCCCTGATACCTACAAACCCGAAGTCAGTTATCTGGCGCATTTGAATGGATATCTTTTGGGTCTACTTTCTGGGTGGCTGACTTATCATTTCTATAAAAAGAAATTTTTAGCGGCTGAAAAATATTCGATAGAGTTAGATTATGTGGGGTTTGATTATTCAGAAAAAGATGATTCTGCTCTTTTGAACAATCATCATGATGATTAAAAAATTTTCTTATTAAAATAAAAAAGGCCACTTATTGTGGCCTTTTTCTATTATTTTCTTTTTCTTGAAAATCCAAGATCTTCTGTCACAGGGGTCGAATCAAGGACTTCATTCAACATCATCGCAAGTCTTAATCCACCTTCTAAAAGGCGGCGATTAAGGGTGGTCATAAAACGATAATTGTAGTCATAGCTAAGTTTTGGGATAAGATCCGCGGCAACATCTTTTTGACAATAGGCTTTTCCTTCTCCACCAAGAACCACCAAGGGAGAACCGACTGGAGGATTCACTTCATTAGGATAAGCAATCGCTCGAATGTCCTTCGATTCTTTCGCCCATGTATTCACATCACCAGTTTGAATGGCCTTGATTTTTTCTTGAGAAACACCTTGTAGAGCGAAGTTCGCTAATTCTGTGAAGCTCAGTTTGGTTGAGTCGATCATGTCTTCATCCCACATTTTGTGCAGGTTCGTTGCTTGATTGAAGAATACGATCTTACAGTTATTTCCACCACGATCTAAACCATTTCCCACGTGATACGGTTGGTGAAGATCGCCCACTAAGTGAACTAAAAATTTTAGAGAAAAAACTTTGTCTTCAGGCTTAGTTGTTTCGGATTTTAAAACATCTAAGTGAAATTTAATGTAAGTAAGAAGTAAGCCTGTAAGTTGGGTTTCTTCGTGGTCATCGGTGTTGTCTTTCCACTCAGTATAGTGCCAAACATAAGTATTGGAGTAAGTTTGAGGTTCAGAGCGAATTTCATCCGGCCAGTTGGCAACTTTCTCTAACGAATCACCTTTTAAAATGGCATTCGTTTTTTCAAGCGCCTTAGGAGTTAAAAAACGAGTCGCAATGTTTCCTACGGCACGGTGACCAGTAGGTCCCCAGGAGTAGGCGTTGAAGGAAAAAGCAAGCACCGAAATCGTGAGTAGCTTATTCATAGAACCTCCAAAATTACCTTAACTTTACTTCAACCATTTTCGATCTGGCCACGTCTTTTACATGGGGCGTTTTGGCCCCAGATTTGGTCGCCAATAGTTCATTGATAAAAAGCAATTTCTGCGATAATTTTTAGAAATATGAATAAACTAATCTTCTCGACCCTTCTGTTTTCTATTATGTCTTGTGCAGTTGCCTCACCGAATTATCCGGCAGACTGGTGGAAACCGTTTCCAAAAGAACAAGCCGAGTCTTGGGAAATTCTTCCTCAAGATGCGAAAGAAAATGAAGTGATTCTCTCTAAACGCACAGAACTAGGTATCTTTTCTAATTTAACTGCCTCTCCTCTTACTTTTGATGGAGAAAAATACGCTTCAGTGGAAGCATTCTGGCAAATGATGAAGTACCCAGATCTAACCGATAAAGAAGATATTCGCACTGACTTCTCTAAGGAGTATCCATTTACTCGCGATGAAGTGAAAGATTTGGCCGGTTTTGATTGTAAGAAAGCCGGTGATGCTGCGAATAAGGTGATGAAAGAACATAAAATTAATTGGATTTCATATAAGAACCACAAATTTAACTATAAGGACATGGGGGTTGGTTCCGACTTCCACTATAACCTCATCTATAAAGTAATTGAGGCCAAAGTCATGCAAAACCAATCAATCAAAAAACTACTACTACAAACGGGTGATTTAAAATTACGTCCTGATCATACACAAGCAGCTGGCTCACCCAAAGCCTATTATTATTTCGATATCCTGATGGAGATTCGATCGAAGTTACAGGCAGAAGCAGAATAACTAAGAAATAAAATCTTTCACAAACGCATCGGCTGGGTTCGCCCTCATCTCATCCGGGGTCGCGAATTGCAAAATCGTTCCTTTATTCATAATCATAATTCGATCACTCATGCTGAAAGCTTCCACTTGATCGTGAGTTACGTAGACACAAGTAATTTTGAAATACTGCTGAATCGTGCGTATATCTTTGCGCATTTTCTCGCGTAATTTTGCATCAAGGTTCGATAGAGGTTCATCTAATAGAAGAACTTTGGGTTTTGCCGCCAGTCCGCGGGCCAAGGCCACACGTTGTTGTTGTCCACCAGAGAGAGTGTTAGGCATACGCAGATTAAAATCTTTCAGTTCTACCATCTCTAAAATTTCATTCACACGTTTATTTGTTTCCTCAGAAGAAACTTTCGCCATTTTTAGTGGAAAGGCCACGTTATCAAAGACATTCATGTGCGGCCAAATAGCATAACTTTGAAACACCATCCCTAATTTTCTTTTTTCAGGAGCAATAAAAAGCTTTTTCTCAGGCGAAGAAATCAGTTCATTATCAATGAAGATTTCCCCCGTGCTATTATTTTCCAGACCTGCGATCATTCTTAAACTGGTCGTTTTCCCACAACCTGAGGGACCAAGAAAAGAAACAAACTCTCCATCATTGATTTTAAAGTTGTAGTTACTTAAAACCACATTCCCACTAAAATCTTTGCTGACATTTTTAAATTCAACTGAACTCATAGTCCGTATTTCCCTTTGGTTAAAACTTTAAGCGTGGCATTCATGATAATAATTAAAATGAGAGTCAGAAAAGAAAGAACCGCAGCTCCTCCTCCACTCGCATCTCCATATTCTTGTAATTGAAAAATTAAAGTCCCAATAGTTTCATTGCCTGGCCCCGTGAGAAGAACCGTCATGGTTAATTCAGAAAAGGCCGGCATGAAAACTAAAAATAAAGAAGCCATTAAGAATGGCTTAAGCATCGGCAGCCAAATCTTTATCATTCGTTGAAAACTATTCGCTCCTGCGACACGAGCAGCATCAATCAAGGAATCATCCACTTGTAAAAGACCATCATTGATCGAACGATATGAAAAATTTAAAAACTTCGCGATGTAAGCAATAAAAATAATCCCTAAGGTATTATACAAAGGGAGCCGGTAAGCGAGCACCACTAAAGTTAAACTAAGAGAAAGCACTGTCCCAGGTACTGCGTAAGGAACGGCAATGAAAGCTTCTTTCAATCGATTCACAAAGAGAGAAGATTTTTTGGACATTTGCGCTAAAAAGTAAGCAATGATGCAACAAACAACTGCTGTTGTGAAGGCCAAGAACAACGAATTCGAAAGAGCACGGTAAGTTTCTTCGGTGTCAAAAAGAATCGTTTTAAAGTTCTGTAAACCCAAATTTTCCACTCTGCGATCTCCCTGGAGCTTGGCCATACTGGAAATAAAAATAGCAACGATGGGAAGAAAGAAAAATATAAGTGAAAGAAATCCTAATAAAAGATTCACTGGCCAGGTCATTTTCCCAAGCTCGACAAAAGAAGAGCGGGCAGACTTGCCTCCAACCAAACTAAAGCGAAATTTTTTGGTCACAATATAATCAAAGATAAACACACTGGAACTAATCAGAAGCAAAATGACGGATAAAGCGCCACTTAGTCGGAGTCCATTAACTGAGGCCATCTTCTGCAGGGTAAAAATCTGAGTCGTCATCAAGCTCAAACCTGCCGGTGTACCAATCAAAGCTGGTACACCAAAACTCGCGATGGCAGATAGGAATGTTAATAACATTCCAGTCACGAGAGAAGGTGTTACAAGTGGCATCGTAATCTTACAAAAAACTTGCAACGGAGTTGCGCCTGAAATACGGGCTGCTTCCTCTAAACTGGGGTCAATCTTTTCCAAGGCGGATAAAAGATTAATTAAAATATAAGTATAAAAAAAAGCGCTTAAAACAAACACTAAACCAAAACTAGAATAAACATTTATCCCAGAGAAAAATGGTCGCAGCATTCCACTATTCGGATTGGCCAAATTCACCCAAGCGATCGCACCAATATAAGGAGGAATGGCGTAAGGAAGAGAAAAAATTGTGCGCCAGAAACCTTTTCCTTTCACATTACTGCGAGTTAAAACCCAAGCAAGAGGAACAGCAATGATCACCGAAAGTAAAACGGTTAAGCTACAAATGACGAGCGAGTTTCTGATGGAGATATACGTCAACGAATGATTAAAGGCCGCCTGGAAAAGATCAAAGGAAAAAGTACCCTCATTAAATAATAAAGACTGAGCCAAATACCACAGGGGATAAATACAAAGGAGAAAGAGCCCTAGAAGAAAAATGGCAGTTAAGGCTTTTTTCATTTAAAGATAATTTTAGAAAACTCTTCCTTAATTTGATCTCTGTTCTTGGTTATGTCTTTAATCAGGCTTGGGTTCCAATGAAAAGCTTTCATTTTGATTTCCATGAAATCAGGGGCCCCTGTCGGCGCCTTAAAACCTTTCAACACCGAATACATGTAGGATCCAATCATCATTTCCTGTCCTTCTGGGCTTAACATCCAGTTGGCAACTTTCTCTGAGATTTCACGGGAACTAGTTTTTTTGGTAATGGCCAGTGTATTGAATTGGGTCACTACTCCGTCTTCAGGGTAGATTACTTGTAAACGAGGATCTTCATTTTTAAAACGTAAAATATTTTCTAATAAGACCCAACCGACAGCTTTTTCTTTATTCTGAATTCGGCGAATAACGGCAGAATTTCCCCCTTCAAAGAAAAAATTATTTTCTTTAAGTTGTTTAAAATAACCCCAACCATATTTTTTCTGAAGAGCTGCGACGGTAGTAAAATTTGTTCCTGAAGCCAGAGGACTTCCCCCTGTCACTTTACCTTTAAGATAAGCATCTCCTAGCGCCTTAAATGTTTTAGGAGCTTCGTCCGCTTTCATAATTTCATTGTTATAAACTAGAACCATAACGGGGATACTAGCGACATGAAATGTTTCTTCAAAGTTTTTTAAGTCATCGTAGAACATTTCAAAATTAGCCGGTTTGAACTTATGTAATTTTCCGCTATCAGAAAGTTCTTGATACCAAAATCTTTCCGATGAAAGCAGGATATCGACTTTGGGTTCTCCCGCCATCAACTCAGTATTCACTTTAGCTGCAATTTCTTCTGAACCGGCTTGATACCAATTGATTTTTACTCCAGGAAAAGCTTTCTCTAGTTTGGGAGTCATTTCCGCAATGGTGTCTTTATAAAGTGAAGTGTAAATCCACACTTCTTGTTGATCACTTTTTTTGGAACAAGAAAGAAATGTAACCAAAGACATAAGGACAAGCCAATAGCGCATGGGAACTCCAATCAAAGTAGTAAAATCTTGTCAAAATTATACCCAAAGAAAATTGCCTTCGGTAAGGCTTTTTCCCTCACTGCAGAGCATAAGTTGCTGATATTTTTGGTCCTCTCACTAGACGATTTTTCCCCCTAATCCAGCAGCTCACCACGTACAATCTCCCTATCACCAACCTTAGGATAGACGATGAAAAAGACCCTCGTTTTAACTTTCACCCTGACTAGTTTAGGTGCCCTAGCTTCTAACTTTTCCATTGGTGAGCCTGTCACCAAATGGACAAAGACCGAGATTAGTGTTTGTTTCGCCACTAAAAATGAGTGGACTAAATCTCGTATTCGTAAAACTCAAGGTTTTGGGTCTTTGGCCAAAGCGGATGAAGGTCTGCCTTTTACTCTTGATCAAAAATCTCTCATTCAAGATATTGTGACCGCCAATTATACCGAAGAAGAAACCGGTATTCACTTTACCGGTTGGAAAGATTGTTCCGAAACACCAAAGTCTGATGTCTATCTTTTTCGCATGGAAAAAGTTTCAAGCCTAAAAGGCAAGGCCAACATTGGTGACAATTCAGAATACCATCGTGTGGCCAAGCTTCCATCCAATCCTGAAGACAAAACCCCAAGTAAAGTGAAGTTTGTAAAAATGAAAGATTCAGGTCTTAAAGAATATGTTCTGCTTAATACTAAAGTCGATGAAGTTGAAACACCGAACGCAGCGTCTGTTGCGAGAAAAGATAAAACAACGTTTGAAGAACATTTCCAAATGACCACCCTGCATGAGTTCGGTCATATCGCTGGCCTTCGTCACGAACATGCTCGCTTAGAGGACGCAAAAGAAGATATTAACTGCAAAACCACTTATAAAAATGTGGATGAAATGAAAGAAGAAGAGGCGATTACAACAGAAAAATTTAGTGTCTACGATCCCAATTCAATTATGTCTTATTGTTATTTACGTAAAGTGAACCGCCAAGTAGGACTCCAATTCAAAGTAAAAAGTTCAGGCCTAATTCCGATGAACTTAACTGATAATACAATTTACACCAAAACCTTAGTGAATAAAAATCCTAAGATCTATGAATACAACCTTAAAATTGCTCTTTCAGCTCTGGATAAGCATTCACTCCGCTGCCTATACCTTTATGACCAGGATGAATTTGCAGAGAAATGTAACGCTGATTTTTCACTCTAAACCTACACCTCGATTGACCGTCTAACCCCTACAAAAGACGGTCATTTCCCTACTCTTTTTAAAGCTATTTCTGACTATTCCGATAAGTTTCAGTCAAGCCTAATTCATACCTAAGATTGGTAAAGGATGTTTACGATGAAGCCTATTCACCGTTTTATTGCGCTATTTGTGATTTCCACTCAAATCACACATGCAGTTCTTCCTAACTGGAGTTACGACGGTGGACCTGATCCTCAAACTCCAATGGGAAAAGAATTAATCGACCATGTCGCTGCCATTCCTAATATGCCTAAGTTATCTGAACAAGTGATGGGTGATCAAAAATTTCGTTTCCGTTTTGGGCCGGTCAATTGGCGTATGGTGCAAAAACCGAATACTGTCAAAATTCTTTTTATTGGTCAGGATGCAACCCACATTGCGGAAGCCGCGGGTAGAACAGCGACTGCAGGTTTCGGTGGGCGTGCACAAGACTTGGCCGCCTATTTTGGAGTGAATGAAGGTGGAGCTTTCATGAACACTTATGCTTTCACTATTTATGGACAATATGGAGCTTTCGGCACTCCCTATATTTTTAGAAAACCAACTGGCGATGAAGTTCGCTTCGGGAACTTTGTGGATAATGAATTATGGTTGATTACACAGGATCTTGAAAGCCCGATTGTACAATGGCGTAATGGTCTGATCGATTGGATTATTCGTAACAACAAAGACTCCATAAAGCTTATCGTAACTTTTGGGGGAGCCGCCCGTGACTCTATGGCAGCCTTCATTGAATCCAAAGGTGGAAAAGTGGGTGCTCGTCATGAAAAAATAATCGATCAAATTCAAATACCGGAAACCTTTTTAACTTCCGCTGGTGGTAACAACGAAGCGCCAGTGCTATCGACAAGAGAAGGAAAAGATCTCTACGAGCAAATGTTTGGACGTAAAATTCAATATTCAAAACCTGAAGAAATGCCTCTTCTACAAGCAGATATTAAAGCCCGTCTATCGGACTATAAACCGAATATGGTTTTTACCAAAGCTGGTCCTTATAAAAATGGTCTGCTTCACCCCGCTCAGTTAGATGGTTATGAGTTAGATCAAATTACTATTAAAGGTGTGAAAACGCGCTCACTCAAGGGATTAAAACTGGCTGATGGTTCAGCAGTAAAAGATGATGTCTTAGTCGTTGAACTTCCCCATCCAACTTTCTTAAGTAACCTAACTCCTCCTGAAGCTTCTAAGGCGGTAGCAAAAAACTTAAAGGCGCTTGAACCTTATGTGAACGCTGGATGGGAAATACCAGCCGATGAAGGTATGGTCAATAAATTCGCTCAAGGTGAAGCCTACAAATATGCCCGTAAAGATATCGGGACAGAATTTTATGATTTCGGGACACCAAAATCAAGAATGGTATCGGTGTCATCAGCTTCTCGTATGCCAGGAAATAATAACGTCATCATTTTCGGAACACGTGAATCCCCCCAATACGACAAAAAGAAAATTATTGAAATGACTAAAGCTCTACCCGCTGAACAATTTCTGGAAGAGGAACTTTTTATCGCTCGCCCACGCACAGAAAAACTTCGTTACGTTTTTGATGCCGGTCCAGGCGAAAAATTTGCAAAGATCATGAAAGAAAGTTTAGATATGAAAAAGATTTTTCAATTAAAGCCGGGGATGACTTTCGAAGCCAATGGGATTGATGCCTATTATGTAAAAAGTCACCCTGATCACGGAGATTTTGGGCACTATCGTGGTACTTTCAAAAGT
>JBEIOQ010000065.1:0-13386 GCA_040377495.1 Halobacteriovoraceae bacterium | reverse complement strand
TTGCCTGACTTTAATTCCAACGTGTCTATATCGCCATAATCCAATTTAGCCAATACACTCTTTGCCTGTCGCCCCCACCAACCGAGCTCCTGATAAATATAAGTAAAGCCTAGCAGGGAAATAAGAATGGCCAAATAAGTAAGATTCTTTTTCAAAGCTTGAGCCTACGACGGTAAAGATAGAAACTGAAAGCAAATAAGGCTAAAGGAAGAAAAACGACACTGAAATAAAATATAATACCCAACTGAGGAGAACTCATCATTACACGTTCATGATTAAGCACGGGGCGATTTAAGCTAATTAAACCTTCATTTCCGGTAACCCAAGAAACAGCATTAAGAAATAAATTAAAATTTGGTCCTTGAGTGGCATAACCATTAACCACTAAACTCGTAGAAGAAAAAATAACCATTTTCGTTTGCAGATCATTTTTTCCTTTCTCTTCCACTGCGACGGCCAGAGGAATAGGACCTTTGGTATCAATCTTTTCATCAAACACTACTTTGCCACTTTCAGCCTGTAGAAAGTTTTTCTCCGCCCAGCTGGCAGGGAAAGCGGAGCTTTGAACCAATATACTGGTTACAAAGTCTTCTGTCGGAAGCAAATCAATGGAACTACTTAAAGGAAAAATCGTCGTTCCTTTAAAATTTTTTATAATGGGATGATCTGATTCATATTTTTCAACAATAGGGATAGAAGCATCGACATTATGAACTGATGAAAGACGATCCAGCACAATATCGTTATTAATTTTTACCCCAAAGCTCATGAGCATTGCACGAAAACTTTGCAATGAATCTCGCTTAAAATTAGGGTTAATGGTAAGAATCATCCGTCCTCCCTGTCCAAGAAAATCCTTTATGGACTTAATCTCGTTATCCAGGAATCCATCTTGAGGACCTAGAATCATCAATGCAGTTGCATCTTCAGGAATTTTTTCATTTTTCAACAGACTGTATGGTTCCACCTGCATATTTGAATTTTTCATCATGGTAACAAGGATACTCGCCCCTTCATTGCCTGTATCATCAGGATCAAGTTCTCCATGGCCGTAGGTGTAGTAAATTTTTGAAATTTTATTTTGCGTTAACTTTAAAAAACCATTCGTAATTGAGAGCTCGTCCATCACTTGCACAAGTACTTTCTGTTTTGAATTTTCAATCAAAATGGCAGGAAAGGTTGACGTTCCTAACGATTTGACCTTTTGCGGAGACTCTTCTACATCCACTGCATCTAAATTAAGTCTGCGTTGTTCAAAAGAGTAGAGTTTTAATATCGGTAAAACTTGATCCCAGTTTTCTCTTTTCGCAAACAGAGTGACCTTTGTCGGTTCTTTAACTTCTTTTAAAATCAACTTTGTTTGTTCAGACAAACTGTTCAACTCATCCGCACTCACATCCCATAACTTATAGTTTTTAAAGCCTAAGTAATTCACTAAAGCCAAAATACAAGCAAGCAGAAAAACGCCTGTAATTTCAGTATAAAATCGAGTGGAGTAGCGTGAGGTCAAAACCGCCTGGATGCGCTTACGCTGATAAAAGAAAAGGAGTACACTATAGACTAAAGTAAAAACTGAAGTAGAAAGATTAAGGACAAGATTGTCAGGAGCTGCAATCCAAAGCGCCACAGTGGTAAAATAAAGAGCAATATTCAAGAAAATTAGAATTATTTTTAACCACTTCTGCATCTTACCAATTCCTTGAAGACATTACTTTCGTGGTACAGAACAGACAAAAATAGATTCCCGAAAAAAAATAGACAAAATCACTGGTCTTGATCACCCCGCGAACAAAATTTTCATAGTGGTCAATGAAACCAACATATTTGTACAGATCTACTAAGAAAAAATTATTGGTGGATTGACTGCCCCAGGCAATCATCCATAATCCCAACATCATTACAATGCTAAGTAAAGCAGCCACAATTTGATTCTCCGTTAAACTAGAAGCAAGCAAGCCCATGGCACAGAATAAAGCCGCAGTTAACATCACACCAACGTAGCCACTAATCATATAACTAGTAACATGAAATCCAGCCAAGTGAATGATCACTGGGAAAAGCAAAGTGGAAGACAGCACAAATAAGACGAGAATTAGACATGTTAAGTATTTCGCTAAAATAATTTGGGTGTGAGTAATCGGAGCAGTTAATAAAAATTCTAATGAGTGTTGTTTTTTTTCTTCAGCAATCGAGCGCATACAAATTAAAGGACACAAAAATAACAACATGAAATTAATGTTTCCAAACAAACGAAAGATGACGTTGGTGACAAAGCTGGTAGAGCCAATTAAATTTTCTGGCAAGTTTTGTAAACTTTCGACGTAAGTCACCAGAAGATTAAAAAAAGCCCAGCCAATAATCAAACTAAAAAGACCCGTTAGAATATAAATAAGGGGCGAGGAAAAATAAGATTTTAATTCTTTCTTCATCAAGACTAAAATCAAGTTCATACAATATTACCCTGATTTTGAGTTAACTCTAAAAAGATATGTTCTAGATCAGTACGCTCTTGAACCATTTCCAGAACGTTTAATTTTTTCTCCAGGAAGTAGTTCAATAATTCAGGACGTTTTTCTTCCTTGCTACTCAAATGAAGTTGCAACTTATTTCCTTCCATTTCAACTTTTTTTACAAAATTAAATTGCTTCACACTTTGCCCCACTTCTTGCGGAAGATGAGAAAATTCAAAACGAACTACTTTGGCCCCTTCAAATCGTTTAGTTACTTCTTCCATAGATCCTGAAGTAATAATTTTACCTTGATGTATAATCGTAATATGAGAACAACTTAAAGCTACTTCATGAAGGAGATGACTGGAGTAAACGACAGTATGGTCTTTCGCTAACTCTTTAATCAAATGACGAATTTCTAAAATGGATGCAGGATCTAAACCAGAAGTTGGTTCATCTAAAATAATAATTTCGGGTTTAAAAACAATTGCCTGAGCAATACCTACTCTTTGCTTGAAACCTTTTGATAAATTCCCGATTAGACGTTTTTGTACGCTGCCTAGTCCGGTCTTTTCAATCGCCTGCTGATAATGGGCCGTAGACTTCATTCCGCGTAAGCTCAAAGCTAAATTCAAATAATCTTCCACCGTCATATCCAAGTAGAGTGGAAGATTCTCTGGAAGTATTCCTATTTTCGTTTTAATTTCATTTAAATCTTTATCTAGATTTAAACCAGCTATCTCTACTGATCCTGAGCTAGGAGCTAAAATACCCGCTAGAACCTTCATCGTAGTCGATTTACCTGCCCCATTCGGACCTAAAAAACCGTGAATCTGGCCTTTCGCCACTTCAAAGCTTAAATCGTCCAGAATGGTTCTGAGTGCAAATACCTTAGTAAGATGGTCAATTTTAATCGCACTTTGCATGTTTTTACTTTGAAATCAGAGAATAAGTTTAAGAAATTATAAAAAATATTTTCAGTGGGTGTCAAAAATTTCCGACAAATAATCATCAACAAAAGACTAAAAATGAACATACTTGAGCGTTTTAAAAAGATCATCGACCACTCACAGAATATTGTGATTACCACTCATATTATTCCTGATGCAGATGGCATCGGTTCTGAAATAAGCCTTTGCCTTGCTCTTCGGAAACTAGGTAAACGAGCTCTCTGCGTAAATGAAGAAGAACTACTTTTTCGCTATAAGTATCTTGATAACAAAAATGTCATTGTTAGCCATGAAAATTTTCAAGCAGAACATCGGGGTGAAGGACAATTTAAAGAGATTGATCTCTTAATTGTCGTCGACACGAATACCACTCACCGTGTGGGCGCCAAAATGCAAGCTCTCTCCGGAAAGGTGAAGAAAGTTTTGTTTATTGATCACCATCCCTGCCCTGAAGTGCTTAAGGCCATTCACTGTATTGATACAACTTCAGCTGCTACTGGTCAGTTAGTCGGAAAATTAATTCAATCGGTAGGCATTACTTTTGACAAAGAAATGGCCCTTCCGCTCTACACTTCAATTCTGATCGATACTTCAAGCTTTCGTTATCCGACTGTCTCTTCCGAAACACATCGAATCGTTTCGAAACTACTCGATACCGGAATCAATCCACCTATGGCCTATAACGGAATTTACGGAACGAAAAAAATTCCCCATATGCATTTACTCGGATCTATTCTTGCTTCCACTCAGTGTAATAACTCCGGTGAAATTGCCTGGATCATTGTCTCTCAAGATGAATTGGATAAATTTGCTGTTGATGTAGAAGATACTTACGCCTTCATTAACAATCTTCTCATTTTGGATAACATCAAAGTCGCTCTCATGTTCCGTGATATTGGTAATCAAGTCAAAGTGAGTTTTCGTTCGACAGGTGAAATCGACGTTGGAGTCATGGCACAAGCATTAGGTGGCGGTGGACATAACCATTCAGCAGCAACATTGATCGAAGGTGACCTCAAGGATGTGATTGGTGATACTGTATCTAAAATTGAACTTATGCTCAAATCCAGTAAAGACCCCGCAAATTAGTTTTTTATTTAAATCCCTGCGTCATTTCTAATTCACAATTTATAAACATATTAAGCTAAAAGTAAGGCCCCAAAAGGGGCCTTACTTTTAGCTTAATATTTTGGTTTTGGTTTTGAATTATAGCGTTTGCAGAAATATGCGTGTGTGTACTCTTCACGGTAATCATCATAAGTCACTTCAATAGAGCCCACGTAAGTGCCTTCAGGCGTCTTATATCCACCTGAACGTAAGCGATCATCCGCCACTACAGTTGCCATATAAGCATAAGTCTCTTTAAAGAATTTCGCTTTTTTCTTATCAATATCAACTAAGGGAAGATAAAGATCATTATTAAAAAGAAATCTCTTTAACACCACCATCTCTTTTTCTACTTCTAATTTAAATTGTCCCACAAATTGGCTTGGTTGATCGCCCATTTGGTAACAAGTATAGGTATACTGAGAAGCCATCGCATTAGCGCTTAAAAGACCCAGTAAAACTAAAAATTTCATGCATCCTCCATTTCGATCGGGACTAAACGTCGCACCTGGCGAGCGAGATCCCCTTTAAATTTTCGTTCATTAAAATGTAAAGCAAATCGTCTCAATTCAGTAGAGTCAATGAATCGATAATCGTTTTCCATTGCTTTGATCATTTGTTCAAGTTCATTTTTATTATTAGGTGAAAAAAACTTAGCCTGTTTTGGGCTTAGAAACTCTTCCATCGTCGAGTTTTTCGCTACGATGACAGGTCGGCCACTAGCTAGGGCCGAGAATGTTTTATGAGGAAAAACCGTGTCAGTTCCATCAATCAAAGCTCGACAGCCTTGAAGTAGAACAGATAAATCCCCATTACAACGTTTTCCCCAAAATTCAATATAAGCCCCATCATGAAATTCGGTCTTCAATTTATTCAGGAGCGGATTATCCCCTGTCACTTTCACTAAAACTTTTAATCTTTTTAGTGCAGTGAGAATTGTTTTTAATGTTGTCGCATCAGTATTGTCCCCTTCCACGACATAATAATCATGAGCGTACTCAGGATTCATAATCAGAGGAAAATCTTGGGTTTTAAAACAAGGTTGGATCACCTCATTGGTGGTCAACTTACTCGTACTATATAGATGCGGCAAAGTCTTATAACTATTGGTTTGGAACTTGCGAACATAAGGATAAAAAAGTTTATTCACGAAGCTAAGCTTCGGTTTAAAGTCTTGATAAAAGTAACATAAGTGCTTAGTCGAAAGTGGAACATCTAATCCGTGAATGAAACCGTGAGAGATCGTAATCAAAAGATCAGTATCTTCCGGAACTTTCATGCTCTTCATCGCACTTGGAATCAAATAGAAATATTTTCCAATATCATCTTTTCTTTTTATTTTGTGGCTCAAAAAACTCGCTTGAATTTTTCTCATTTCAATTTCGCCAAGGATTTTTCCCTCTTGAAAAGAAAGAGTCATCAGCGTGGCCTTGGGATACATCGTCACAAGCAGATCTAGATACAAAGTTGCATCATCTCTTTCAATTAGAAAATCAGTAGCAATAACTACTTTACTCATAGGCTTTTAAAATGCTCGATGGTTTTAATAAGTCCGTCATCGAAAGTCACTTTCGGACTATAGTTTGAGATCGCTTGAATTTTCGCTAAACTTGGACGACGACGTTTGGGGTCATCTTTGGGTAATTCTTTATGCACGATTTTTGAATTTGATCCTACAATCTTGATAATTTTTTGGGCTGTTTCCAGCACTGTATATTCATCTGGGTTACCAATATTAAATGGAGTTGGATCATCACTAAACATTACACAGTGAATAGCTTCCACTAAATCAGAAACATAACAATAAGAACGGGTTTGCGAACCATCACCATAAACCGTGATATCTTCACCTCGCAAAGCCTGATTCACAAAATTTGGAATCACTCTTCCATCATCTGGACGCATACGAGGGCCATAAGTATTAAAAATACGTACGATGCGTGTTTCGACATTGTGAAATCGGTTAAAAGTCATAGTCAAAGCTTCTGCGAAACGTTTCGATTCATCATAACAAGCACGTGGCCCGATCGGATTCACATGACCTACATATGACTCTACTTGGGGATGAATTTCTGGATCACCATAAACTTCTGACGTCGAAGCTTCTAATAATCTGGCGTTTTTTCTTTTCGCTAATTCGAGCAGATGAAGTGTTCCTTCTGAATTAATTCGCATGATCTCTACTGGAATCTTCGTAAAATCGACAGGAGAAGCAGGTGAAGCCATATTAAAAATATAATCGATTCCTAAACGAGAAAAATCAGGCAAACCTAAAAAAATATTTTGATTGAAGAAAGTAAACTGAGGATACTTTTTTAATAGCTCCACATTTTTTTGGGAACCAGTGATAAAGTTATCAATTCCAATAACCTTCGCCCCCAAGTTTAAATAGTATTCGCACATGTGACTTGGGATAAATCCAGCAGCACCGGCAACAAGAATCGTTTTATTAGTAAAATCAGTTGGCGCCAACGCCATAAGTCATCCTTTATTCAGAGCTAATAATGGTTAACTTGAATAATAGAAGAACCTAAGAGTAAAAGTCCACCCCCAATCAACTGAATTTCAGAGAGACCTTGAGCTAAAAACAACCAGTTAAGGATGATCGCACAAAAAGGGAAGAAAAGTTCGGTGAGAGCACAGGTTTTAGCAGAAATTTTGCCTAAACCTTTATAGTAGAAATACATGGCCAATAATCCTGAAAGAAGCACCATGACAAGAATTTTCCATCCAACATTAAAACTAATAGAAAGTTCCTGTTGTCCTTGAAAGACGAAAGGCAGAAGACAAGCAAAGGCCATGAGAAAACGTCCACACATAACTTCCGTATCGGTATAGGTATCAGAAAGTTTTTTTCCAAAAACTGTACTTGCCCCCCATCCCACCACTGAAATAGCTACCCATCCATAACCAATTAAAGTTTTTTGAGAAAAAATGGTGCCTTGAAAAAATTGCCCTAAATCATGATAACTGATCATGACTGCTCCTAAGATACAGATTCCTGCCCAAAATAAAAATTTGGAATTGAGGGTTTCTCCCAAAACAGCGCGAGCAAGAAGGATGGCCACTACCGGTTGAAACTTTTGAAAAAGAATCACCTGGCTAGGATTTAAAATCTTAAAGGCTTCAGTGAAACTAAGTGTAGCAAGAGCAGAGCCAATTCCACCAATCACAAAAAAGTAACCTATCTCCGCCATCGTTGTTTTATAAAAGCGCTCACGGTGTTTGAAGAGAAACGGAATGAAAATCGCAGTTAAAATGACATGTTCAAAAAAAACTAGTTCAAATGCAGTTACACCTTGGGTGGTTAGAGGATAACGAATCAAGGCATCTGTTGCCCACAAAAAACAAGCGAGAATAACGTAGAGAATTCCTAACATGGATGGGCCTCTAGAAAGTCTGTCATGGATTTTTGGGCCACTTCACAGGCCATTGATTTACGAATTTTCTTTTTATCTTTACCGCGTTTTTGTTCCTTCGTGAGAGGAATCGTAGGTAACAATCCAAAATTAATATTCGATGGTGTTGGCTTATCTACGGTCATAATATAATTGATCAAAGCACCGAGACAAGTTTCGACCGGAAACTGAACAGGTTCGAGTCCTTTTATTTTGCGATAAACCTGATAGCCTACATAGAGACCCATACTCGCAGACTCAGTGTAGCCTTCAACTCCAGTCATTTGGCCGGCAAAATATAATGAGGGATGGGTCTTAGAACTTAAATCAAAATTTAAAAGTTTTTTTGCATTTAAAAATGAATTGCGGTGTACAGAACCAAGGTGAATGAAACTAGCGTTTTCAAAACCAGGAATCATGCGAAAAATTCGCACTTGCTCTTTGTAAGTCAGGCGAGTTTGAAACCCCACTAAATTAAAAGCAGAACCTAATAAGTTTTCTTTTCTAAGCTGAACTACAGCATAGGGCATATATCCATCTTTCATCTTGAGCCCAATCGGCTTCATACACGAAAATCGAGCGGTATCAGGTCCCCGTTCAGCCATGACATCAATGGGAAGGCAAGATTCAAAGAAAATGGATTTCTCGAAATCTTTGGCTGGAACTTTTTCCGCTTTCACTAATTCTTCGATAAATTGATGGTATTGCTCTTTATTCATGGGAGCATTCAAGTAATCAGCATGCTCCTCATTATCCTTCCAACGATCTTTGTAATACATCTTGGAGAAATCGAGAGTATCAGCATCCACCACTGGAGCGATGGCATCGTAGAAATAAAAATCATCGCCGGAAATATTAGTTAAAATCCACTGCTCTAGAGGGCTGGTGGTTAAAGGCCCCGTAGCGACAATGGTATAATCACATTCAAAACGCTTTTGTAGTTCTATTGGATCAGTTGCCTCTAAAGATTCCACACGAATGTTAGGGTGCTGACTTAAAATTTCAGTAATTTTTTGTGAGAAAGCTTCACGATCAACCGCCAAGGCGTCTCCCGCTGGAACGGCAGTTTCCTCACCTATCTTAAGTACCAGAGAATCAAAACGACGCATTTCTGTTTTTAAAAGACCATGGCCGGATTCTGCATCTTTGGATTTAAGCGAATTAGTGCAGACTAATTCAGCAAAAGTGGTCATTTTTTGGGCCGGATTAAGCTTGAGTGTTTTGCTTTCAACCAAAACGACGGAGATGTTTTTGCTCGCTAAAAAATACGCCGCCTCAGAGCCGGCCAGACCCGCCCCAATAACTAAAACTCGTGGATTTGAATGTGCGCTTCCCGTTATCATAAGAATTGAAAAATTTAGCCTCTTGTAAGCTTCGTGTCAACAGCAATACTGTGCTAAAATGCCCATGGACATACTCTAAGGAATTGCATGCGCATCAAACTACATCAGACTCATCATACATTGGCAGATTTTCGTGGGATTCTCTCCTATTTAGAGACTATTTCAGTGGAAAAAGAAGATACCCTACATATTTTCCCTGAACTTTTTCTCACCGGTTACCCTCTACGAGACCTCTGTCTAACTCGTTCCTTTATCTCGAGCTATCAAGAGTTTTTAGAAGAAGTAAAAAAGTGGGCCAAGACCCGTAAGACCAATGAAGCTTTTCTCATGGGTGGCCTTCACTACACTTGTGATGACAAAGGTCTACCTCTGCATATCAAAAATGTCATTTGGTGCGCTCAAAACGGTGAACTCAAAGACATTTATACCAAACAACTACTTCCTAACTACGATATTTTTGATGAAAAAAAATATTTTACGGAAGGACATGAAAATAAAATTTTTGAATTTAAAAATAAACAGTTTGGACTATTGATTTGCGAAGATATGTGGTCTTCCAGCACCCATAATTGTGATCCTGCAGAAAAACTTTTCTCTTATTTGAAAAAAGAAAAAAAACAGATCGATTGCTTAATTAATCTTTCTGCTAGCCCTTATAATTTAGGTAAACAAGAAAAAAGAATTGCGAGGAGTACGGAACTTTCCAAAACATTTGGAGTTCCCTTCGTGTATGTGAATCGTGTGGGCGGAGAAGATGAAATTCTTTTCGATGGACAAAGTTTTGTAGCTCAAGGCCCAGACATTGTTTTAAGCGGTAAAGCCTTTAAAGCAGAAATAATAGAGTTCAATTTAACTAAAAACTTACAAACAGCATCTGAAAAATACTCTCACTTAGAGGAAAATACATGGGAATCGCTCTTTTCTCCTGCTCTTGTTACCAAAAAGAAAGTGGCAGAACTTGCTCCCTGGTCAGCATCTGACTGCCAAGAAATGAAAGAAGCATTGCAATTCGGATTACAAGAATACGCAGGTAAGACGGGGTTTAACAAATTCACTGTAGCTCTTTCTGGCGGGATGGATTCGGCGTTGGTCCTGACTTTAATTAGACTAAGCCTAAAGAAAGGACAAAGTCTGGAAGCGATCTATATGCCAAGCCAGTACTCCGCCGGTTTAAGTTATGATTTGTCTCTCGCCCTTTGTACTAATTTGGGAGTACCTCTCTACACTCTCCCAATAAAATTTTACCATGCCACGATAAAGAATAACTTCAACGATATTTTTGGTGCTCCATTGGAAGGACTGGCCAATGAGAACATTCAAAGCCGTCTGCGCGGGACCTTGCTCTACGCTCGTTCCAATATGATCAATAGCTTAGTGGTCAATACTTCGAATAAGTCTGAACTTGCGGTAGGCTACTCTACTCTTTATGGAGACTCTGTGGGTGCCATCAGTCTGATTGGGGATCTTTATAAAACGGAAGTATATCGCCTTTCCCAATACATCAATACGCTTCATCCTGGACTTATCCCTGAAGGGATTATTACTCGACCACCTAGCGCTGAGCTGAGAGAAAATCAAAAGGACGAGGATTCACTCCCACCTTATGAAAGGCTCGATCCCATGCTGGAAGGCCTCTTAAGTTACCGTCTGAGTATGAAAGAATTATCAGATATGGGCTTTAGCGAGAACGAGCTGAAAAAAGTCTTTAACTTATACGCAAAATCAGAGTATAAACGGAATCAGTTTTGCCCCATCATTAAAGTGAAGGCAAAAAGTTTTGGTTTCGGTTACCGAATCCCCATTACCAAAGAACAGCAAATTTACTTTTAAGGAGGAATCATGAAAGAAAAAATCGAAGAAACTTTAAGTTCACTTAAAAACATTAAAGAGAATGTGACAAAATTTGTTGAAGACAATTCAGTCAAAGACCTACAAGCATCAGTCAAAACACTTGTAACGACAGCTAAAAAAGACTTTGAATCATTAGCGGCGAAAGATATTGCGAGCTTCAAGAAAAAATTTAAGGAAGAGAAAAAGCAAGTTGATACCTTGATCAATAAAACCATTCCAGGTCAAATTAAAGCAGCGAAGAAATTCGTTGATGACCAGAAGAAAGAAATCTCGCGTTTACAAAAGAAATTAGAGATGATGGTTCCTAAGAAAGCGATCGGTTCCGTCAAGAAAGCAGCGAAAAAGAAAGTAACGAAGAAAGCTGTCAAAAAAACAGCGACGAAGAAAGTAGCTAAAAAATAAATTGATAATAAGAAAAGGCCAGAACCTAAGTTCTGGCCTTTATTTTGTGTTACTGAACTACAAAATACGCCGTTTCGATCTCTTCAATTTTCTTCACAGTCTCTTTATTCAAGTTTCTCTTAATGAATTTTTTCGCATCATTATCGAAGTCACGAATAGAAGACTTAGCGTTACGCTTAATACGTGTGGCAAGTGTATTAAAGGGTTCTTTTTCATCTAATAAGAATTCAATTCCATGCTGTAAAGGATAAGCCGCTGCACTCACTGCCAGTCTTTCTTCTTTAGAACCTTTCTCTAGTACTGTTCTGAATTTACGCAAGAGAAGGTCTTCTTCCTGCTTAAACATTTTACGAAGAAGTTTTCTAACTTTTCGGTCTTCGCTTTCTTCATATGCACTTGAAACTTGTACTACGTCTTCAATTGCCCGTAGACCTAAAACTTTATTTAGCAGTAGCATTTCTTCACTTTTCGCTAAGAAAGCATCCATGGAAAACTTCGTCGTCAACTCAGATAGTAGTTCAGCATCGTTCATTTTAAGCACAGGAGCAATGGCGTGAACAAAGTTCAAATCCCTGATATCAAAATTAATGATACTTGCCTTATTCTTTACTTCAGAATTGAACAAAGGTGCACTAGAAAGAACACTCATCTTATGGCCTTGTAACTCAAAAGGGAGGATGGTTGCATCTTTCAACGTAGTTAGACGTAAGCGAGCTTCTTGAAGTTGATTTGTACTTCCATTTAAAAAAGCCACTAACACATTATCATTCTTAAAAACATCTGTTAGTTGAGGCATCACTCTTGCTTCTGCATCAAGTGCGACGAGTAGAGTTTTACCTTTCATCTTAGTCGCTAAGATTTGTGTATTAGCTGAAGGCCCGTTAAGGTCAATGATACTGATGTTGCTCATCCCTTCCGATTCGTTCATTAACTCTTTGAAATCTTCACGACCTTCTTTGGTGGCTGAAGAAAAGACGACAACAGGTTTACCCGGTTTTTCTTCATAACCGGCACGCACGATTTCTTCTCCTCCCATAATACTTGCTCCCAGAAAAACCCCTTGAGAATAAGCACTCACTTTGAATGAAATGGTTGAGAATAAGTCTGCTTCCTTTTCAATTTTGATTTGAGCGTCTTCTAATGTAGCTGCCCCTTCCAGACTAGCAACTGAGGAAAACTCCGACTGAATAACACTTGACCCAAGAGTGGTCTCAAGTTTTAGATCAACTTTTTGAATCGCTTTCTTCGAAATATTATTGAGAGAGACGTTTAAGTTTACTGATTGATTAATAAAGATCGCTGTTTTCGCCTTAGGATTTCCAGCAATGACAGGATATTTCGCCGTTACAGATTGTGGTGCTGCACGTTTCACAATGTTATCGTTGATAGATTCATAGTGATGGCCTTGCACTCCTTTATCGTTCGAAGCAAGATTAAATCTTGCCACTAACTTAGAAGCGGCTAATGCATTGACTGCAAGGTTTTGATTTAAACGGTGTAAAGCCGCTCCTATCACGGTTACTCTCGACTTTGCTGGGATAGAAGGAATGACGACAGCATTGGCTTCGTCAATTTTAAGCTCAATACCGCTAGCTGCCTGATGACCATAGTTAATGATCACTACATCATGGGCAATATCTTCACCTGGCATATAAATTTCATCACGCACACCAACTTTTTTCGTTCCCGCATCCCAGATTTTTTCTTGAACAAATTTCACTACAGGAAAGTTTTTATAGAGAGAATCGACTTGAGCAATTCTTTCCGCTTTGTATTTCGCTTCTTGCTCCGGATAATTTTTCTCATAAGATTTATCATAAGCTAAATCATAGGACGCCTGGCGGATTTCTTCATAGCGAGCAGCATAAGCAGCAGCATCCGCTTG
>JBEIOQ010000128.1:0-5085 GCA_040377495.1 Halobacteriovoraceae bacterium | reverse complement strand
GGGTTAACCGCCGCCACTCTGAACAGTGCCGATAGTGTGATCACGACGGTCACTTCATCGATTAAAGTGGATCTTCTGAAAAAAAGTAAAATGTCACTGTTGCAGATCCACTGGATTGTGACAGGACTGATTATTGCCACGACTTTATTTTTGAATGCCAATTCTTCTGGTTCAGCGATTGATCTAGTACTGAAGAGTGCGGGGTGGACTTATGGGCCACTGCTCGGTTATTTTTTGATTGCGGCTCTCAAATTCAAATCAACGCCGAAGTCCTTACTAGGGGCCCTTGTGGCTTCTTTGATCACTACTTATGTGATTCACCAATACTATCCTTTGGAGATAGAGGTGATTATTATTTTAAGTGGTTTAATTCTTCTTTTCAATCATCTCTTCAAAAGGTTTTCTTTATGAGTAATGCAATCGATAATTTACAACAGGCGATGCAATTGGCGATGTCCAACAGACCAAAGGTGGGCGGTTTTCCGTATTTAGCAGAAGTTTTGAGGTCTTTTGGTGTGTCTCGTAATATTTGGTCTCTTCCTTCTTGCCAAAGTCTTTATGTGACTAAATTAGGTAATGTGATCATGCAGGGTGAACCCCTTGTGAAAGGCATGCACCCAGTTCCATCTTTTAACGAAACGGCCTTGATCCGCGCTTTGCGAACTGACCAAGCGGGGAATGGAAGCTTTCCTGAGTTTTTACAATCTACTTGGCAAGCAGGAGTAGTGAGCTACGAAGTCGATTTTATTGGCCGCAAAGTATCCTACTATGGGGCATTAGGTGAAGTTTACGTGGAAGAATATCCAGCGGTGGAAGTTAAAGGCTAGATTCGGGCTAGAAAATCATCTCTCTTTGGCTTACAATGAAAGAAAATATTGGGGAGAATTTATGATTGCTGCGTTAGTGGTCCTAGCCGTTTTATTATTGATCTATTTCATCATGTATAACTCAATAATTGCAAAGAAAAATGCGATAGAGAATGCCTTTTCAAGCATCGATGTTCAACTTAAGATGCGTTTTGATCTGATTCCTTCTCTGGTTGAAACGGTCAAACAATATATGGCCCACGAAAAATCTTTGCTGGAAGGGGTGACTAAACTTCGAACTCAAAGTCAGGAAGTTCATAATAGTAATGATAAAATTGAACTTAATAATGATTTTTCTAAAATGGCTTCTAAGATCATGATCATGTCAGAAAATTATCCTGAAATTAAGGCCAATGATAATTTTCAACATCTGCAAAAGGTTATGCATGATACTGAAGCCCAGATTGCTGCAGCAAGAAGAGCTTATAATGCTGCCGTCGTCGATTTGAATAATGCTGCAGAAATGTTTCCCACCAATATGATTGCTCGTTCCATGAAAATTAGTAAAAGGTCAGTTCTGGCCGTGACGGAAGAAGAAAGACAAGCACCTAATGTGAAAGCGTTGTTTAAATGATCATTGGCCCGGAAGAAATTAAAAAACTCTACGATGAAAAGTTAAAGTATCGCCTGCTTCTTATTGAAAAAACGAGAAAGCGAGTACTAGGCTTGATTTTTTCTAGCTTTGTCACTGGGGCCATTCTTTTCCTTAGTATCAAAAGCCACAATTCCCAGTTAAGTATTATTCTTTGGGCTGCTTTGTTGTTAATCCTGGTGGTATCAGCGATTAGCTCCTATCTGAAACTCAAAAAACAATTTAAATCAAAAATCATAGAAGAGTTAGTGAAGTTAATTGGCCCTACATGGCATTTTGATCATGAAACACATCTGAATGAGAATCGAATTTTTGTTTCCAATATTTTTGATGAACATAAAATTGATCGTGTTACAGGTGATGATTACATGGAAGGGGTGATCAACGGCGTTTCATTTAAGGCTTCCGAGATAAAGATTGAACAAAGAGTTCAAACGAACAAAAAGACTAAATTCACTACCATCTTTCGCGGGCTATTTATGGAAGTGGAGTTACCAAAAATCCCCAAGACGGAAACATATATTTTTAGTGATATGACTGAACAGGTGATCGGAAAGTGGCTCGGAGATATGATCCAAGGTCTTAATTTTGGCCGAGGAGAGCTGGTCAAGTTAGAGAATCCTGATTTTGAAAAGTCTTTTCGTGTCCATAGTGATGATCAAGTTCAAGCGCGTGTTTTGCTTACTCCGCTGTATATGGAGAAATTATTAAAACTAAAAAGTAAAATTAAGTACGATTTCCATTTGGCCTATCACGGAGGAAGTCTTTATATCGCCGTTAATATGAGAAATGAGCTGCTTGAGCCTAAGCTCATGAGTAATATGGGTACTTTTGCTGCTGTCAGAGAAGCCTACAATCATTTAATTTTACCAGAACTCTTTATTGAAACTTTGGTGTCTGAACCAAAAATATAGAGAGTACTTATGAAAGCTACACAGCTATTTTTAGCAATAAGTGTTCTCATCTTTGTCCTTTCTGTGGTCGAAATTATTTATTGTATACATAAAAAAAATAATTTTATTAACCTACCTGATTCACTCTTAAGTTATGGGGCCTTAGCGCTTGCTCATTGTGTAAATATTGCGAGCGTTTATCCTCTCTATTTTAGTTATGATTGGATCTATCAGAACTTTGCCATTTTTCATTTTGAGACTACCTGGTGGACTGCCATCATTTGTTTTGTCGGCTGTGATTTGGCCTTTTACTGGTTTCACCGTCTCGCTCACCGGATTAATGTGTTCTGGGCCGCCCATATTTCTCACCACACTTCAGAGGAATACAACTTGATGATTGCTTTTCGCGGCAGTATCACTCAGCGAGCAATTTCCTTTCTTTATTACTGGCCATTGTGTGTTCTTGGTTTTGATGCCAACACTGTCATTACTCTCATCGGAGTTAACCTAGCTTTAAATGGATTGACCCATACTCGTTTAGTAAAACGTTTTCCTCGCTGGATTGAAGCATGGTTAGTGACACCTTATCATCATCAAGTTCATCATGCTGTGAATCCTGTTTATTGGGACAAAAATTTTGCAGGGACTTTTATTTTCTGGGATCGTTTATTTGGTACTTATCAAGAACAAACTGAACCAGTGTATTATGGTGTCTCAGAAAGACCAGATTCCTGGGATCCTTTGCATATGAATTTCTATATCTATCGCAATATTTGGAAAGATTTTAGAAAGACGAAACATTGGACGGATAAATTGAAAGTGCTTTTTTATGTTCCTTCTTTTCGTCCAGCAGATCTTCCTCCAAAGGAACAAATCGATTTTAAATCCAGAATCAAATATGCTTCGCCTTTTTTTGTGAATGCAAAACCTTATGTGATTTTTCAGATGGTGATGGTTTATTTTTTGTTAGTTCCTATTTTAAATCCGCAATCATTTCTCAATGGTATACAGAAAACGTTATTATCAAGTTTAATTTTCTTTCACGTGTATATTATCGCTTTGTTTTTAGAAGCGAAATCGATAGCGAAATTGCTTGAATGTGTTCGTTATGGACTGTTGTTTCTTTTCTTTTTTACTTTACCGGCCAGCAACCAAGCAAAAGGATTGCAGATTGTTGTTTCTGTGACGACGATTGCAAGTTTGCTTTATCTCGCTTTTAAAATTGACCAGAATAAGGTTATTCCTGCCCAAGAGACACTTCCGAACCCAGACCCTGTCCTTAATCATTAATTCTCAGATGGCGTGAAGTATTGGCTTATCATAAAAGAAATAGGGTAGAACACGACTTCTCTCCAATAATACTCTAAATCGTCATACCACTGTGAATCGTGTTTTTTCACAGTCATAATAAGGGCTTCGATCCAATAGTAATAGTGATGCGGATGAATTTTTAAACCAAATTTGGAATGGGTATGGGAAATTCTGACGACTTGAGTTTTGGCAAATTCATTAGAGTCATCAAAAAATTCGAGCAAAAAATTGAGACCTGCCATAAGGGCTTTTTCTTGATGTTCAAAATCTGTATTAACGAAATATTTTTTAATTTTAGGATTCAAAAAAAATAGATTGTCATAGAAATCTTTCGCAAAACCCACTGAATCTTTGGAGCGGTTGAAAGAGCCTATCACTAATGTAACTTTTGTTTCCCAGGTCTTTTTTCTTTCTTTGGACATGCATCTATTCTACTAGAATTATGCCCAATTTTCAGGGTCAAAGTGGCCAATAGGGTCAATTTCCCCCCAAGCTAAGCCCTTAAATCTAGCAATCCAGCATCCTAAACCCTTCAAAATACCCGAGTGTTTTTCTTGGCATTGGCCTTGCTCTATATCGAACCAAGAGAGGATGCTTCAACACGGAGGTCACGATGAAGCCAGTTAAATTTTTTGTTTTTATGATGATGGTGATTTTTTCAATGAATACGTTTGCTGGCATGCAATTCGGACAAATTGAAATCTTAGATGACGAAGCTTATTTGCAAATGGAAATTCCGACTCTACCAACGGAAGCTCAGTATGAAGAAGACATGAAAATGAAGCATGAGTTAACTGGTAAACCGATTGAAGAAATCATCCTGGCCAACTCAATTCCAAGAGAAATTGATGAAGCGGTGGTGTTAGAATTCTAAAAATAATCTCACAAAAGATAAAAAAGGCTTCCGAAGTGAGGCCTTTTTGTTTTTTCCCCTATATAATTTGGGGATGAACAAACCAGTATTTACCCCCCCAGCCAATGTAAAAGAAGTTCTCGAACGCCTGAGTCGCCCAAAGTGTGCGATTGTCACTGGCGGTATGCCTTATGCCAATGGTCCGCTTCATCTCGGTCACTTAGCAGGCGCCATTGTTCCTCCCGATATCATGGCCAGATACCTACGCATGTTGATTGGTAAAGAGAATGTGCTTTTTGTTTCTGGAAATGATGACCACGGTTCAACTTCGGAAGCTTCAGCTTTTAAGGCCGGCATTCCCGTGCGTGAATTCATTGATATGATCCATGACAAACAATTAGAGACGACAACACGTTACGGTGTTTCTTACGATATTTTTTCAGGAACATCACAACCAGATTGTTACCCAACTCACGCCGAAACCTCACAAGATTTCATGCGTAAGTTGTATAAGAACGGTATGCTGGAGAAAAAAGTGACCAAGCAATGGTATGATCCAAAGATCAGCCG
>JBEIOQ010000088.1:0-10398 GCA_040377495.1 Halobacteriovoraceae bacterium | reverse complement strand
CTTTTATCCCATGGAGTCTTACTAACTTCTGCACTTGATGATATGCCTGCAAAATGTGTTTCTGCAGCCAATTTGGCTTTTACACGAGCTTCAGTATTAACAATGATACCTCTAAGATTTCTTCGGGTATCCAGCCAACCTTCTGTTACCCAAGTCAAACAAGCTCCTGCTTTTTCAGATTTTATAGCAATGACATTTCTAAGGAGATCTCTATTTCCACTGTTAAGGATAATGTCTTGAACGGGTTTTACATTTTGATAAAGTGCTTGTTTCGTACTTGGTTTATTATTGTAGTTTTCATTAATCCATCTCTGTACATCATCACGAATACCTGAGTTATCTGAATCGATTCCAGCCAATGTTTTTTTACCTTCTTCACCAGGGTCTGGAACTTCTAGAGAAGGATCAATGGTTAATTCAGTAAAATCTTTAAGAACATTATTTTTCTTAAAATTACACCAATGCTCTTTTTTAGTTTTTTTATCCATTAGTTTAACTTTGACTTCATAATTGCCCGGAGCCAGGTTACTGACATTAATTTCACCAGTTGTTTGATTTCCGGTTTTCTTGATTTCGATATCGTCGGTTTTAAATTTGTATTTTTGCTTTCCACTTTTTAGAACAATCTTGGCTTTATCGATCTCAAAACTTTGAGGAATATCAAAACGAAACTTCGCATTTGATTCTTTGATAGGACTGTTTAAAAGAGAAGCTTCAAACGAATTTTGGCCGGCATACAACTGTTGTGTGAATAATAGACAGAATGAAATAGTCAGGAACTTCAAGAGGAACTCCTTTTTCAGAGATAAAATTTATAATGGAATATCGGGACAGAAGTAGGTGAGCTTGAGGTTAATTTATCTTAAATTTGAAATTCACTTTTTTATTTAAGTTCAGATTGATTAATCGTTTTAAGACAAGCATCCCAAAGTTTTAATCTTAACTCCAGTGAAGTAATGGCTGCATTGATGGCCCGCTGGTATTTTTTTTCATCACTACAAATTGCAGCTAAACATTTCTCTGCCATTGGGCCATGCTCTTCGCCGTCCACTTGAATATGTCTTTCTAAGTAATGCATGAAAGCAGGGTAAAGTTCTTTTTGATCGAGCACTTTTACAATCGACTTAAACATCTCGGGGACTAATTTTTCGCGCCCAAAGAGAAAAGCTCCGGCCACTTCTTCTAATTCACCATGAAGAGCGAGGTTGAGATTATAGCTTACAAACTCTTGAACTCCAGGTGGTAGATCGCTGGCATCAAATTTCGTATCTTTGATATTACCCACGAAATTTAAAACCTTATTGTTATCGGCCTGAACTTCATTCATCGCCTTAATGTATAAATGAAAATGCGAAATGGGATTTCCGTCAGCATCCAGATCAGACTCTTCACACAGCACGATCTCATTAATAAAACGGACGATTTGATCAGGGTATGGAGAAGGTTTCCATAGAGCGCTATACATCGTCATTTGACGTTGCATAGACTTTAAAAGCACCATGAAGTCATAAACGGCGAAGGAATGATACTCCATAAAAGTACGGATGTTTTCAATC
The DNA here is from genome assembly GCA_040377495.1 of Halobacteriovoraceae bacterium. Taxonomy (GTDB): domain Bacteria; phylum Bdellovibrionota; class Bacteriovoracia; order Bacteriovoracales; family Bacteriovoracaceae; genus JBEIOQ01. The sequence continues at coordinate 8,842 of JBEIOQ010000088.1, read as the reverse complement.
TTATCCAGCTTGGTATAAAGGGGATGTTCAATGAGACGACGGTTTAATTCTTGAATACGTAGATTTAGCATAGACTCTTTTATAGTATAAAAGAGAGAAATTGGGAATCTAGTCTCTTAATTCTTTTAAATCTTTTTTCATGTAATCACGACGACTTAGAATTTTGTCTAAAAAACCCTTCACTTCTGTTTGAGAAAAGCCGCTACCTTTTAGCGCCTGTTCGATCTGCTCTGGAGAGAGTCTTAAGATCAGCTTTGCCATCCATACTACATCATCAATGGTAGAGTTTCTAAAAGCTAAGTTTTTATCCATCACGCGGAATTTTTTAAAACGGAATTTACCAGCGCGACGGGTAGTAAAACGATCAGGGAAATTCTCTAAATCGCCATGACTATTTTGAAATGCATGCACTTCACGCACTACTTTTCCAAGCACAGAACCAACGTCATTAAGATAAAACTTCACATGATCTTCACCGTTTTCGTCTGGCATAATTAGAAGGCGATTATTATCAAAACGAGCATCGTACCAATTCAACCAAGCAGCGAAGAGGACAAGCCCACGAACTTCGCGGTAATGTTGATGATCAAAATCATTATATGACCAAGGTCCCACTCGAACTGCGTCCGTTGACTCCTGAATTTGTGCTTCTTTCGTCACGATATAATCAATTCTTTCTTCATTTTCTTCATTAAAGTTGCCTTCAACCAGCTCAGGGTGTTCTAACTTTGGATTCTTGTAGATAAAAGTAGCTAGATCTTTTTCTGGAATCGTTTTTCCATCTTTTAGAACAAATTCACTCATCCCTGACAGGGGATCGCGATGAACAGCATAGGCCTTATTCTTGAGTGTGATCCCCAGGGTGGTAATTTTCATCATCATTTTTTTACGGGAGTTATATTCCGTCAAAATTTTTCGATCGTATTTTACTTTAGCGAAGGGAATGTAGTCGACAGGGTCAACATTGTAACCCATGGCCCAAAGAATTCTCGTGGCAAAAGGTTCAGACTTGGTTTCTTTAAATTTAATTTTGATTTTTTTCTTTTTATATTTAATCACGTAGCCAGGTTGGGTTCCATAACCAGTTTTTGGTTCGTCATATTTCGCGATGTCGTTATAATCAATGGGAAGAGAATTACGGCCAAAGCCTAAAGTTAAATCCAGCTTCTCTGTTTCTTTCTCTTGCCAGAGATTAAAGCCTATCTTTGAAGGCTTATTTCCGTGCAGGGCCTGTGTATAGACGAGGTCTTGTATAAAAATACCGGCAATGGTACCTAGCGAGTAATGATCACGTGTAGGTGAAACCATATTGAGTTCAAGAGAACGATGGATTTCTAAAATGAGTTGTGATTTTTGGCGATCAAAACCATTTTCTTGCTCTTCCAAGTATTTTTTGATCAAGGCCAAGGAGCGTTTAATTTTCTTGTCACTGACATCATCATTTTGGAGAAAATATTCAGGATAATTTCCTGACTCAGGTCTCTGATTGTCTTCCAATAAAGTAAGTAATTTTTCGATTTGAATTTTTAGTGCCTTCCGCTCTTCAGCCTGAGTTAGATCAAAACTTTTTCCTGAAATCTCAAAGGTACCATTATCAGGTTTGGCCAGAGGTTGCGCCATGCTACTGATGGAAATTGAGAGGAAAAGGAAAGTTTGAAATAGACTCTTTCTCATAGGAGATTTATCGGATTTACAGAGGGAAAAGTTAGAAAATAGATCTTGATCTTTAGGGTCAGGTATTTTACAACTAAAGTCTATGAAAACATTGAAACTTTTACTTCTCAATTTCGTTCTTTCAAGCTGTAGCGGACAGGCCTTGAAGGCTTCTGAATTCCCTTTAGTGCTCTTAAATGATATTGATCCTACTATCCAGTACGATATGCGCTATTTTGGTCATCACAACTTCATTGGACGTCCTATTAAGGGCTATCTCGCCCCAAAATGTTATATCAGTCGTGAGGCGGGTGAAGCTTTGGTTCTCATTCAACAAGAACTCCAGGGTCGAGGTATGACTCTCTTGATGTATGATTGTTATCGTCCCCAAAAAGCAGTGGATGATTTCAAATCCTGGACCCCCGATCTTGCTGACATAAAAATGAAAGATGAATTTTACCCTAACGAAGATAAAAAAGATTTCTTTGAGAAAGGATTTATCGCAGCCAAATCAGGACATACACGAGGAAGTGCCGTGGATCTGACCATCAAAGGTCTGGATATGGGCACTGATCACGATTTTTTTGATATACGTTCAAATTCGTTTTATCCTGATCACTCCTTGCAGGTAAAAGCGAACCGAAATTATCTACGTTCACTCATGATGAAGTATGGTTTCGCTCCTTTAGAAGAAGAGTGGTGGCATTATCGTTTTAAAAATGAGCCTTATCCTAATTCTTATTTCGATACTGATGTAAAGTAATTCAATGGCGCACCGCCACCTTGCTTTAAAAACCATCCTCGCTATGCTCTAATACTCCTCTAAAAACTTTATAGAGGATATCAATGAATCAAGATGTTTTTGAGTGGATTTTGCTATTGGCCCGATGGCTCCACATTACTGTTGCTGTTACATGGATTGGGACAAGTATTTTCTTCATGTGGCTAGATCGTTCTTTTGAATTCAATGAAAAATCTCAGCGCCCAGGACACGTGGGTGATTTGTGGATGGTTCATGGTGGTGGATTTTATCACGTTGAAAAATTACAGATGGGTCCTACTAAAGTTCCAGAAAGTCTTCATTGGTTTAAGTGGGAGTCTTATTGGACGTGGCTCAGTGGTGTTTTTTTAGTCGCGATGATTTTTTATACTGGTGAGGGAACTTTTTTACTCGATTCAACTGTTTCTGATATTACTTATGGTAAAGCAGTGTTACTTGGGATTTTTTCTATTGTTGGATCATGGATTTTTTATGATCAATTGTGGGAAAGAGAATTCACTAAAACAAAACCTATTATTGGGCACGTACTCACCCTGGCTTGGTTTGCCGGGATGTCTTATCTTTTGTGTAAAACGTTTAGTGGACGAGCAGCCTACATTCATATTGGAGCGATGTTAGGAACATGGATGACCGCCAACGTTTTTATGCGCATTATTCCTCGTCAACAAAAAATGGTGCTCGCTAGTGCTCGTGGCGAACCGGTAAATCAAGAGTGGGGAAAGAATGCGAAGAACCGTTCCACCCATAATACTTATTTTACTTTGCCAGTTATTTTTATCATGCTCTCCAACCATTTCCCTATTACTTATGGGCATGAGTATAATTGGTTAGTGCTGCTATTAATTAGTGCAGCAGGAGCAGCCATTCGTGAGTTCTTCGTTGTTCGTTTAAAAAATCCAATGCGCTCGAAAATTTTCGGTTTGGTAGGAACCGCTTTGATCGTAGCTCTGGTTATGTTTATTCAAGAGGGCGGTGGAGCGATGGAAGATGTCCATACTCAAGCACCCATAGAACAATCTCAGGCGGTGGCGGAGACAGCACCAGCAGTTCCAACTATTACAGCAACCAGTACCGTTGCCCCGACTGAAGTAGGCAGTGGTAGTGGAAGTGTCCATGGAGTGATTTCTTTTGAAGGCACTCCTCCGACCATGAAAAAACTTCTTCTCCCAGGTCCATGTGCAAAACAATTCAAGGGCGACGCTTATTCTAACGAAGTGATTATCAATAACGGTAAAATCGAAAATGTTCTGGTTCGCATTTCGAAGGGCCTAGAAGGAAAAACATTTGATCGAACGGCGCCAAAAAAGGCTGTCGAGTTGGATCAGCGTGGTTGTATCTATCGTCCACGTGTGGTGGCTTCAATGGTAGGACAAGAGGTAGTGTTTATTAATTCCGATCCACTTTTCCATAACGTGAAGTCAGTCACGAACAATAATCAAAAATTTAATATGGCCATGCCTAAGCAGGGCCAACGTGAAACCAAGGTTTTCCATACTCCTGAAATGTTCTTGCAAGCGAAGTGTAGCGTGCATCCTTGGATGGGGGCCTATGTGGCGATTTTTGATCATCCATTCTATAGCGTGAGTAATGCTCAGGGTGAGTTTAGAATCCTTAATCTTCCAGCAGGGACATACACGTTAGAAATTTGGCACGAAGTTTTCGGAACTCAAACCCAAGAGATCACGGTTAAAGACAAAGACGACTTGGCTTATAATTTTACTTTTAAAAAATAGGATCAGTTATGATTAGTACACACATTTTAGATACCAGTGTTGGAATGCCAGCGGCCAATGTGGTCGTGACCTTGGAAAAACTCGAAGGGCAAAGTTACAAACAGATTGGTAAAGAGAAAACCAACAGTGATGGTCGTATTGTTTACGATATTCCTAAAACCGAAGGTACTTATAAACTTACTTTTGAAATTGAAGACTATTTCAAGACCCAAAAAATTGACCCCTTTTTTATGAATACTCCAGTGATTTTTAAAATCACGAATACCAATCGTAAATATCATGTTCCTTTACTTTTAAATCCATTTGGACTTTCGACTTACCGAGGCTCATAGCATGCAAGCTTATATTGAATTCATAGGGACTTCGCTTTACCTGCAATTTTTGAAAGAAGCGAAACCTGTTTATAATATTTCAGGACTAACCAGTGTGGGGAATAGTGGAGGCTTAGAGAATGAAGCCTCTCTTCGTTTTTTAGTCGACCTATTTTTAAAAACTAAACCGGAGTTGGAAAAAGTACTCAAGCAAAGAGTGCTGGATCGTGATTTCATTGATACTAGAACAAAAGCCTGTGCCCTTTATAACCAAACGCTTAAATTAGAAGTGACTGACTCTGACTATAAAACAGTTCTCGGTTTAGAAGACGGCGAAGGTCGTATTGTCTTTGGTCCGAAGAAAGCGAATTTCTATAAAGCTGAAAATGAAAAGCCCGTAGCTCCTTTGCCGGAGTTTTTGCAAGGTCCTCATGTCACTTTATTTGGGCCACCTGATTCAACCAAGCTTTCCATCAATGCAATGAATGCCTACCATCGTGTTTTAAAAGATGAGCCGGCGATTATTGGTGAGTTGCTTAAAACTCATACTTCTGTTCCTAAGTGGGGAGCCGATGATGAAGATTCGAAAACTCCGTTACGTCAGGATTTAATTGAAGCAGGAACAAATCTGACTCGATGTTTTGATAAAACAATTCGTCTAGAAGAAAACGGAAAAAAATATGAGTTACAGAAAGACCATCTGGCCCTTCCTTTAAAACGATTTCCTGGGCTTGCTCTTCCTTGTTCTTTTATGTTCTATGAAGGAAGCCCACTACCATTGCATCTTTATGACTTTGCCCTGCACTTTTTTCATAACTATAAAAAAGCAGAGGCACTGACTTTCTATGTTCCTAAATTAGAAAATGAAGAAGAAGCTCGTTATGTGAAGTTTATGCTGCAAACGGCAGAAGAAATGATACAGAAACTTGATTCAAGTTATAAGCTAGGGACTATTCGTCTTATGATCGTCCTGGAAAATCCTCGTGCTATTGTTCGCACCAATGAAATTATGGATGAGCTTTACCCATATTTCGCCGGAGCTTCATTAGGTTGGCATGATTTTCTAGCTTCTACCGCTAGACTTTTTAAAGAAGATAAAAACTACCGCATTCCAGTGAAAGCGGATCCTAATATTGTGATTAAGTATATTAAAGCATCTCATCATTTATTAGCGGATGTGGTTGGTCCTCGTGGAGGCATTAAGGTTGGAGGAATGTACGGTATCCTGCCTTTATCCACAGAACTAGCAAGTGATACTTTTCAGATGACGATGAAAGGTTATTTCAAAGATGTGATCACACAGTTAAAGCGCAATCTTACTGGCTTTTGGGTCGCTCATCCAGATTTCGTTCGCATTGGTCTGGCACTGATGGAAGCTTGGAGTTTTTATCAAAAGGGTGACAATACCAAATTACACACACTGGTGAAGTCTTTGCTCAAAGAAAAATATCATGCTGAAATGATTGATTTTATCGAAGGTAAAGATATCGATTCTTTGGATAAAACCAATCCACGTTATGTTCGTTCATTAGTCGTGGCAGATTTAAAAGAGTCTGATTTTATAAAAAACAATCATCCGGATGAAGTTCGCTACAATGTTTTTCAATCACTGCAATATCTAACTGACTGGTTATCGGGTAATGGGTGTGTTGCTTTGCCTGCAACGATTGAAGGTATTCCTGTCCGAGTTATGGATGATCTGGCCACAGCAGAGCGCTCTCGCTGGGAAGTGTGGCATGAGATTTATCATGGCCGTTTCTCGGTAGACGATTTCTTGAAGATTGCTCACGAAGAAATGCATTTTATTAGAAAAGATCTTTCCAATGGCAAAAAAATTGTTCAAGTGAAGTACGACGCAAGGACTGCAAAGTGGTATCCTGTTGCGATGAAGCTCATGATGAAACTCATGACGGATACTAAGCCATGTGAGTTTGCCACAGAATTGCTTCTTCCTTTTACCAATGAAACGATTCGTAACTCCGACGATCCATGGGCCACAGTAACAAAGCTTGCTCCAGAAAAATATTCTCTTCAAGCCTCAGTCGAACGCTTTGATTATTACTTTGAACGTTGTGGAACCATGTCTTTTGCTCAAACTTTAAGCAAGAACAGTTTTCTCGATATGCTGGAAGTGGAAACAAAAATTCTGAGCTTCTCTAAAAAAGAAATTTTAGAAGCCGCTAGTTTTCACGGTGACATTGGAGAAGGCAAGGCCACTTTGGATGCCATGGCGTCTAAAGAGCAAGCTCTTGTTTTTGGTGAAGAAGAGAAAGTTAAAATAGAACTGAAAGAGCTAGGAGCTCAATATAAGTCGAAGTTTGGGATGAAATTTCTCATTTCAGCTAAAGGGAAGTCAGGCAAAGAACTTTTGAGTGCACTCAAAGAAAGAATCAATAATACAGAAACCCAAGAATTAGTGAACGCCAGATTAGCTCTTTTTGAAATTACTCAAAAAAGAATGAAGGACCATGAACTAGATAAGGTTCTTCCCACGCTAGAGAATTTATTATTTAAGCATCAGGTAGTGGGAGCGCAAATATCTATTCTCGAGAACAATCATATTCAAACCGTCGCTTTGGGTGAAGCCGAGATCGGCAAACGCAAAGTGACGAAGCATACTTGGTTTGAATTGGCCTCTCTTTCTAAAACCGTGGGAAGCTCAATTGCCATGGAGTATTTTAAAGAGAAGGGAATCGAATTAAGCACTTCTGTGAATCAATTATTGGCTGAAACCAGCTCAACTTTTCGTCTTAAGTCATTAGATGATAAACATCCAGAATGGGCGGATAAAGTAAGCATCGCTGATTTAATGAGTCACTCCGCTCTTAATATGCATTATGTGAATGGAGTTCCTGCCACTAAAACGATGCCGAAAATTGAAGCTTTCCTGAACGGGAATGAGGACTATGGATATAAACCTGTTGCGGTGATAAATGATCCAGGAACAAAATTTCAGTATTCAGGTGGAGGATTTATCGTTCTCGAGCATTTGCTAGAAGCTCATTCAAAAAAGACTCGCCTAGAACTAACCACTGATTTTTTGCAGAAAATGGGAATGAACGATTTTTCATTCGAGCAACACACTTTAGATGGTAAAGAGTACGCTCACGGTTATACCGTAAAAAAAGAAAATATTGAAGGGACGAGGCTGATGTTCCCAAGTTTCGCTGCGGGGGCGATGGGGTCAAGTGAGGCCATGGCGAAATACCTTGAGCATATGACGACTGCCTATCATGAACTTTATCCAGCAACTCCGCTATCTCACGATACAGCAAGAGTGATGTTGCATGCTTTTGATAAAGGTTGCCAAGCCTTCATGGGTTGTCATATGGGGATTGGAGTCTTTGTCGCTGAGGCAGGAGAAAATAAAATTGCGATTCACCAAGGGGCCAATGATGGTTTCCGTGGTATTTATGCTCACTGTTTTTTTGGACCGGATAAAGGCAAAGGCTTCGTCGCTCTTTGTAATGGAGAATTGAACGGAGTTCTATTCAATGCTGAAGTTGCACAAACGATTTTAAAGGCCCTGAACTTTTCAGGTATTGATTACAGCAAATTTCAAATGAATTTCACTGCGAATAATATCTCTCAGGAAGAAGTGGTGAATATGGGGTATAAAAAACTCGTGTTCGATGCTTTTATTCCCACCCGCCCCGAAGAAATTTTGGTTAAGGGACCAATGGATCCTTGGAGTGATTATAACGTGGCAGTTGGTAGTAAGGTTGAATCCTGTACTAATGAGCGTTTTGCGCGAGCGGAAAATCTATTTAGCCCGAATGTTCCAGTGTTTGATCCAGAGCTATTTGGACGCCAAGGAAAAATTATGGATAGCTGGGAAACGGTTCGCCATAATCCGCTTATTGCCGATGAATTAGTCTTTTCACTAAAAAAACCTTCAGTGATTAATTATATTAAACTTTGTACTAAATATCATTTTGGTAATCAGGTTGAGTATACTGAGATTTTTGGGCTTAATACGAAAACTAATCAGTGGGATACACTCCTGGCCAAAAGAAAATTAGAAGGGCATGCCTTTGATTACATTGCGCTTAAACCTAATGGGCAAATTTATAGTCAAATCAAAGTGATCGCGCATCCAGATGGAGGCTTTTCTCGCTTAGGTTTGTATGCTGATTTACCGGCAGAGGCTAAGAATTTATTTAAACCGATTGAGCAATCGGTTTCGACTCGTTATACGGAAGTTATTCCTCATACGAAAAAACCACTCAATATTACTTATAATCCAAGTGCCGATGAAGTGAAGAAAAATCTTGCTCGCTTTAAGACTGGAGAAGAAATAGATATGGCCAATCTCGCATTTGGTGCCACTATGGTGCGAGCGAGTAATGAGCATTATGGGCCTG
>JBEIOQ010000072.1:0-13001 GCA_040377495.1 Halobacteriovoraceae bacterium | reverse complement strand
GGCGTTTTTTTGATTCTCATCGCTGTTGCCTTTTTTGCTTATCAACATTTTTTTTCTCGTCCCATCGCCACCCATTTTAATGAAAAGGAATTGACCGATGCCATGGTTTTGGCCGCTAAAAACGTCCAGACGCGGTTTAAGGCTGGAGATGAAGATCAGTTGCTCGTTAAAAACCCACAAGCCTGTGAGGAATTCTTAGGTAATATGACCAATATTTCTAGTTTCTATACTCGCTGTAACCCAAGTTTTTTAGAATGTTACTATCAAGGGAAAGTGGGAAAAATTCAGCCAGATTTAGAGGTTACACCGATTCTAAAAACTCATCATTTTGAATTTGCTCCTTATCGTAATGGAAAAATTTACCGACTTATAAGTAAAACAGATGGTTCTGGTTCTTTCCTTCCATCATTTGGTATGGAATTCGAACTAATTTCAAAAGAACATCCTGACTTTCGTATGCGTTTTATTTTAGAAGATTCTTGTCATGATCTTTTTCTTCCCCGCAGAAAATATGCTTATGCGGAGGAGACTAAAACAGAAGCTTTAGAATGGGATAATTTAGATTCCAATATTTTTATTGATCGTTTTCAAATCACTAATCGTGATGTGTTAGATTGGGTAGAAACTACAGGCGTCAAAGATGTTAGAGTAAATTTAGAAAAACTACCCTTTCCTGCCACGGAACTTACTCTAGAACAAATGAAGAGCTTTTGTGAATATCGGGGAAAAGAACTTTTAAGTGCTCAAGTCTATGATGCAGCGACATTCTTACCAACTGATCTTGAAGACGTAGAGCCAATTAAAGTTAAACGAGGGGCCTATTATTGGACAAAAGATGTAAAATCCACTTTTCTGTATAAGAAAGATCCTAAACTGATCAATAGTGAGAATTGTCGTTACGCTTACGTGCAAAATTGCAAAACTGTTACTGCTTACGATCCATTTTATTTAAGTCCATCCTGGATGGGGTTTAATCAGATTCTAGGTGGTGCAATGGAAGCTGTTCACAATCCTTTCGAACCTAAGCTGAATTTAAAAGTTTCCAGTTATTATTTTAATGTGCATTCTTCCTGGCACGTTTTGGGGAAAAGAGGAACATGGAATGGTACTGGCCATACTCCTCAAGATATAATCTTGGGCAAGGACAACCCTCTACTTGATAAAGTCGAAAAAATTGATATTGCCTTTCGTTGTATGAAAAAATCTCCTTTTATTTTAAAGGAGACTGATGAGTAAATTAATTTTACTTCTTATTTTTATTTTAGTTTCTTGTCAGGATTCAAAAACACAAATCTCCAAGGGAGATATCTTTTTTGAAACTTTGTATAATCGCTTAATTACCACAACTGAAATTACATATTTGAATCGGAGTTTAGTCAATTCGGACGAAGAAATTAAAGCTCCAAGCAATGCTTGGCAAATCCTTTTTAACTTTAAAACTCTGCAAAATGGTACTTGGGGAGAAGAAAATTATTGTCTCTTCTATAAAATTCCTTATCAAGAACATGTGAAAACTATCCGCAGAGTGCAAAATATTAAAAAAGTTGAAATAGAACCACAGAATCTTGGAGTGATGAAATTAATTCGACTTCCTTATTCGAAGGATTGTACTGAACTTTATCATCATTCCGCAGAAATAGAGCTGGTGAATATAATTTCACTTAAAAGTTATTTTAATTTCTCACGGGAAATGACGTTACAGATTCAATATATTGATACCGAGAATACACGTCTTAAAACTACAACTTGGACTTTCCCTTTTTATAACTTAATGCCAGGAAAAATTGTGGGTGAGGAAAATTATCTTAATGAGTCTTATACTTTGAATAAAAATGGTGAATCATCTCAAACCTTGCTAAAGGTTTCAGGTTTAAGAATTCAAGGAATTACGAAAAAGAAAACAGTTGAAGAAAATAAAAATATTATGGTAGGCAATCCTACGGATGATTATTTAAATAAAAATTTGATTAAATGTCATGAGCTTAATGAGAGCTGTGAAATTGTCCAGCACTTTCGTTGTGATCAATGCCGTTATGGATGGTTTGAAACTGTTGGAGGAAAATGTACTGGAATTAAGGATAAATTCTGTGGGCGTAACCATTGCGGATCAAAGGGCCAACCAGCTTGTCCTAGAGGGCAAAATTATAATCAGTTCGATTTTCATGTTAATTGCTCTAACGACTCTACTACAGGATTTTGTGAAAAAGGTCTTAAGACTATTTGTGATGATAACGTACTTATTTGTATATAATACGACGAGAATCTTCTGGTAAATAAGGTGATTCTTTGGTGTTTATCGCTTTCTTTTCTTTGGAAAAATATTTTAAATATTCAGCCGCAGCTTCACGGTACGTTATTGTATGGTAAATATCTTTTTTTTCCGCAGGAACTTGATTCGTCACATGGCCATAATAATCGCCACCCATGTCTCCGAGAAAATTTTGTGTGGCCACACTATAATATTTGTCATCATCAATTTCGGTGCCATCTTCCAGCGTCACATCGACTAATCGATTTTTTTCCCACTCTTCCTTTTTCCCATCTGAATTCCAATCTTCTATTTCTTCCACATGAGTATCCACAGTCACTCTGACACCAGAGAGACAAGAAATTCCCGTACTGTAGCCTGAAGTTCCAATACGGATGAGGTCTTTCAATTGCTTTCCTGTTACTTGCATGGTCATAATGGAATTATCGAATGGAAGTGACTTAAAAAGAGTACCATAAGTAATGGTTCCAGCTTCCAGACTCATACGAACACCGCCTGAGTTAGAAATGGCGACGTCTGTTTTTAATTTGTGACGGAGACTATCGACTAAAAAATTTCCGAGGGCCGACTCTTCCATGCGTTTGAACTCTAACGTTTCTTCTAAAATAGCTAACTCTTCGTTGGAAATATGATCTATTTTTTTCTCATAAGGTTTTAATAATGTTTCGACTTTTTTATTGGGCGTAATGGTTTTACCTAAAAAGGTCGCAGGGATCTGTTTTTCATGATCAATACTTGGGTCTAAGGTATTACAGTCTTCACTTTGTTCAAAAAAGAAGTGACACATCTTTGTCGGTTGATGAATAACAGTTTTTTCTTTGAGAATTTCATTTTTTTGGGTGTCAAAATAAAGCTCAATGCGTCCAAAGTACTTTCCATAATAGAAAGACTCAATCACTGGGACTCCTTGAATAAAATTGGCGATTTTTGTGTGAGTATGACCAGCCACCACTGCATCTAAAGTTCCTGGAGAAATTTCTAATAAGAGTTGGCCAAGTTCATCTTGCATGTCACATAAACTACTGTCATTAGGATCTAGATTGACAACCTCGGGAGGGACTTTATTTTCTTGAGCTTCTTTAAAACCGCATATCATACCCGCGTGAGTGGTAAGTACGATTACTTGAGCGCCCTTGGCCCGCAAACGCTGTCCGAAATCGGTGACTGTTTTGGATAATCTTTCAAAGTAGAGTCCACGCACATTTTCTTTGAGTGTTTTCCAAGGAGTCTCTTGTGTGGCTGCGCCAATGATACCAACTTTAATCCCGTTAATTTCTTTGATTAATGAATGGTGAAGTCCATCCCAAGCAATAAGTTCACCTGTTTTAAGATCAACAATATTTGAAGACACGACCGGGATTTCGGATAATTTTATATTGTGTTTAATGGCACCAAAACGATCTTCATTGGGAAGAGGAATAGTTCTTTTAAGATTTAAAGGACCATAATCAAACTCATGGTTGCCTAAAGTGAGTGCATGGTAGCCAAGCATATTGTAAAACTTGACTACTGGTTCACCCTTAAAGTGATTCGAGAGTAAAGTCCCCTGATACATATCTCCTGCGTCCAAAAATAATAATTCTTTGTTATAGCGCTCTTTTAAAATATCAAAATAGCCAGCCACCATGGGCGCTCCACCAACTGGAACCATAAGAGAGGTCTTTCCATTGGCTTCTTTGGTTTTTTCTAAACCGACAGGGAGATTTCCATGAAAATCATTGGTACCCACAATCACAATACGTTTCGTATTTAAAGAAATTTCAGTTGGAGTCCAGTCAGGATGAGAATATAAACGTTTGTGCCCCTCAGTTTTAAACTGGTAGGTTTTTTTCGGGGGGCGTGAAGAACAAGAGCCCACCACAGCGATAATGAGAAAAACAGCAATGTACTTCAACATCAATTAAAAGCTTTGTATTTTTTTCAGCTTATTATAAGCGTTTACTAGTCCGTCATAAAGTAATTCATAGTTAGTATCGGCATGATTAATACCAAAACTGATACGAATTACACTACGTCCGACGACTTCGCTCACTTGCATTGCGAGTAGCATTCTGGAGGTGGCCGGCTCATTATCCGAGCAAGCCGATGAGGTACTGACAAAGATATTCTGAGATTCAAGTTCAATCTGAGCTCCTTGCCCATGAATTCCAGGGTAAGAGAGCAGAGTTGTTCCTGCTAGACGAGGAGATTCTGCTGCAATGATGATGATTTCGGGAAAAGCCTTTTGGATTTTTGCTTCAAAGTTTAAGCGCGCTTTCTTTACATTATCCAATTGGGATTTATTTTGGTGAAAAGCATGGAGGGCCACAGCCAGTGTTTCAATACCAATATAATTTTGTGTTCCTCCACGATGGCCATTTTCCTGTCCACCGCCAAAGATAAGCGGTTTAAAGCCAAGGGGATTTTTGGTGATGATGAGACCACTCCCCACGAGTGCACCAACCTTATGTCCACTCATAACGGCATAATCCATATTAGATTCTAAAAAATTGAAATCAGCTTTACCAATAAACTGTGTCGTATCTGAAAAATATTTAGCTCCAAAGTTTTTTGCAATTTTACCAATTTCGATAAACGGTTGCAGTACACCTGTTTCATTATTGGCGGCCATGATAGAAACCAAGGCGACTTTTTCCCCGCTATTTTTCATGAAATCTTGATACTCAACTAAATCGACTACTCCGTCTGGTTTGGTCGAAATAATTTTTAATTCAAAACCGTGTGCAGCGTAATCATGTGCTGCTTTCCAAACAGCAGAGTGCTCAATGGAAGATATGACCAGGATATTACGTTTATCTGCGCGATCAGTTAATTCATGATGAAAAATAGTTGAAATACCTTCTGAGGCACCACTGGTAAAAATGATTTGTTCAGGTTTCGCACCTAAAGTTTTGGCGCAAACAGCACGACATTTTTCCATAGCGGAATGCACCTTGGCTCCCAGACTATGTAGAGTATTAGGGTTAGCAAAGGGTCCAGCCTGCAGACGTTGTAGTAAAAACTGTTTAACATCTTCATGGAGAGGAGCAGAGCCATTGTAGTCAGCGTAAATCATAGTTTCTCTTTAAGATATTTGTAGCATTCGATCTAAGGCAATGATCGAGTAATGTTTAATTTCGTCACTTACTTTAATGACGTTGATCGGTTTCCCGGTCTTGATGGAACGGAAACTTTCTAGCAACCAACGTGGTCTAATTCGATACATGGTGGTGCAGAGACATTGGTAAGGTGAAAGTGAGCTAATTTCCAATTCAGGATATTTTCTCGCCAAGCGGTTTACTAAATTAATTTCAGTTCCGATGGCGAACTTCTTCCCCTTGAGTCCAGCGATATTCGCAGCTTCAATTTGTTCAATAATATAATTAGTGGAACCATACAAGTGAGCTTCGCGAACTACATCAAAGCTGCATTCAGGATGGACAATGATAGTGGTTTCCGGGCTATTTTTTTTGATATGACGAACTTGTTCAACATTAAAACCCTGATGGACAGAGCAGTAACCATACCACAAGATAACTTTAGCTTGTTTAACTGCTTCTGCGGTTAATCCACCGTTAGGTAAACGAGGATCGTAGGTCACCATTTCAGTTAATGGAATTCCTAGATTAAAACAAGTGTTACGTCCTAAATGTTGATCTGGAAAAAATAAAAGTTTTTCTCCTTGCTGGAAGGCCCATTGAATAATGGTTTTAGCATTAGTCGAAGTGCAAATTGTTCCACCATGCTTGCCAACGAATGATTTTAAAGTGGCGGCACAGTTAATATATGTAATCGGAATAATTTTTTCTTGAGTGGAACTGGTAAGAAAATCCCACGCGCTATCAATGTCTTCTGTCTTCGCCATGTCGGCCATCGAGCATCCTGCACGAAGGTCAGGTAAGATTACGTGTTGATTTATGTCGGTGAGAATGTCCGCTGTTTCTGCCATGAAGTGAACGCCACAAAACATGATGTATTTTTTATCTTTTAATTGAGCGGCATATTTAGCGAGAGCGAGCGAATCACCAGTAATGTCAGCAAAACTAATGACGTCGTCTTGTTGATAGTGATGACCTAAAACAACGACATCATTTTTTAATTCATCTTTTATTTTGGTTAATTCAACTAGAACTTCTTCATCTGATAATTCTTTATCAGAAATTTTAGGAAGATATTCAGTTTCGTTTGAGTATAAATCCAACATGATTAATCTTGAATAACCTCATAACCATTTTGGGCCCAGCCTAAAATTCCACCCGCAAGATTGGTTAAATTAGTAAATCCTTGGGCCTCTAGGAATTGGGCCGCGCGTAGAGAGCGTACTCCGCTTCGACATTGTAGGATGATCTCAGCATTTTTGTTGTTTAGTATTTTGTAACCTTCGTTGAAGGTAGAAAGTGGCATAAATTCTGCGCTTGGGATGTGGCCAGCATTCCATTCATCGACTTCACGAACATCGATCAGAACGATGTCTTCACCATTTTGCATTTTGTTTTTTAAGTCGTAGCTGTTGATCTCTTTGATCATAGAAAAATCTCCAAAAATAGGGGTGCCTCAAACTAAAATTTTTCCCTTTAAGTGTCAATGTTCGTCAAAATAATGCGCTGAGGTATTTTCTTGCAATTTTCTTAAGTTAGGCCTTTGACTTACTGTGATAGATTACCTTACAATTTTACTAAATGGATTTTTAGACAATTAGTCATCTGGAGGACGGTCATGAAAATTATTACTGTCGCAAACAACAAAGGCGGAGTAGGTAAAACTATGCAAGCTTATCAGTTGGCTTGCTATCTTGCTTCGAAGGGTAACAAAGTACTTGCTATCGACTTCGATTCACAAGCAAATTTAAGTTCTACCTTAGGGGTAAATGTTCAAAGAACATTAGTACCAGAGTGGTTAATTGGTGATGTTGATGTAGAAGAAATTATCGTTCCTGCAAAGGGAGATTACGATTGCTACAAAAACTTATCAGTCATTCCTTCTTCACGTCACATGGCCAATCTGGCAAAGCTTCTAATTCTTTCTGAGTCAGAAGTGAGAAAAAATGCTGGTCGTAAAGAAAGACTTCTTCGTCTTCGTTTACAAAAACTTGAAGATCAATTTGATTACATCGTGATTGATACTCCTCCAATGTTAGGAGACGAGCTGATCATGTCACTGGTCGCATCTAATTTGATTTTAATACCTACTCAAGCTCAAGATTACTCGATTGATGGTCTGGAAGAATTAATGGATACTTTCGAAATCATCAAGGAAACAGAGAATCCTAGTTTGGAGTTTGCGATTATTCCTTCGATGGTAAATGTTCGTAGAAAAATCGAACGTCAACGTCTGGAAGAATTATCACAAAGTTTCAGTATCACACCGGTGATTCGCAATTTAGTGGATATGCAAGAGTCTATCGCGCTAAAAAAACCCTTGTTCATGATGGGCAAGTCGAAAGGTTTTCAAGATTTGAAATCTTTGTGGGAATCATTAGATCTTCGTTAATAACGTATTCAAGGAAGGAGAACATAAATGAGCAAGAATTTTGCACCAAGGATGAAGAAAAACGAAAGGACCAAAATGGATCTAACGGGAAATATGTCGAAAGATGTCTTCCGTTCCAGTGATGATAAACTCCTAAGAGGAGCTTTATTACAAACATTAAAACTTTCTAAAGTTCATGTTCGTGATCAAGTAAGAACTAAATTCAACGAAGATTCTCTTCGTGAATTAGCCGATAACATTAAAGTAAACGGGTTAATTCAACCTCTTGTGGTTCACCGTGAAAACGATAAATTCGTTTTGATCTGTGGTGAGCGTCGATACAGAGCCATGCACTTAATCCCGTTCGAAGAAGCTCCTTGTTTTATCCTGGAAAACAAGTCAGAAGAAGAATTAATGGCGATTCAGTTCTCAGAGAACTCAGCTCGTGAAGAACTTCATTATATTGATAAAGCTGATGGTATTTTAAATTATCAAGTTGCGACAGGTGCAAGTGAAAGAAAAATCCAAGCAGCTCTGGGAATTTCAAAATCAGAAGTGCATAGAAGCCTACTTCTAGCGAAACTTCCGAAGTCTCTTAAAGAAGCAGCTAAAAAATTTAACATTGAAAAATATGTTTTATTAGAATTCGATGCGATTTTAGATAAAAGCATCAAGAAAGAATTAGAAGGTCAAATCCTTGATGGAAAAATGACGAAAAGAAATGAACTTCGTCGTGCACTTTCTTCTCGCCTCCCAATTTCTTCTTTTGCAGCTCAGTTAGATGAAGCAGATAAACGCCCTCGCGCAGTTTCGGCTTCATTATTTATGAAGGCCATGAAGTCTAAGTCGAAAGAAATGAATCTAGATAAAGACACGCAAAAAATTCTTTCAAATCTGATGGAAGAAACCAAAGATCTTATTGATATGTAATTGGCCTATCACTTGCTCATTATATCCCTAGGAACTCATAGTCGCCACCGTTAAGGTGGCGATTTTATAGGGAAAAATATGATGCAAATCCTGCAGCTGATGAGGCTCACCTGTCTAATTTCTGGACACTGTGTACAACGCTTAGACAAGTTAGCGCTGGCAGCACTATTACTTTTAAGCACTAATGTAAGCATGGCAGCTAATCGTGATATTGCTAGTTTTGTTAGTCAGGATGAAGTGATTGTTGTGCCCCGTGAAGAAGATTCTTGGTACTCCACCACTATGATTGATGACGATAATGGAATCATGAATTCTATGCGTGTAGATATAAAGCGCTGGCAAGAGCAAGAGCGTTTTTTAGATCTATGGGGGTTAGAAAAATCAGGCTTATTTGAAGAAGTATCCATTGAAGATAAGCGAGGGCGTATTAGTCGAGATATGCTTCGTTACGCAGATAAACGTTTATCAGGTGAGGTAAAAAAAGCCGATAAAGGTTCAAATTTATATCGTGTAGGTCAGGCCCAAAAAACGTTGTCGCCTACTAGTACCGTAAGTTTATTCTCTGGTTATGCGATAAAATTTCAAGTCAGAGCGCTTCAAGGTAAAGGAACGATTATTTTTAAAAATCCATATACCAATACTTATTTGGAAACGACTGTAGGAGGACGACGTGAATTTGTCACAGAACGTTGGTTTAATCCGTTTGGATTTCGAACTGCGGTGAATGTTCGTTTAGATAAGTCCACATACTTTACGACTTTTGAACAAATTATCACAGAAAATATCCGCGCTTCCCTTGTTTCAGAGCAGGGTTGGGATCAGGGAGCTTTTGGTCAAGCTTCGGATAAGCGCATCCAATTGAACTACTTTAAGTCATTTTAAACTCCGCGACATTCAGCTTTCAGCATAGTCAAACATGGATCTTGTCAGTAAGATTAGGGCAATTTTTATCTCACCTATCAGGAGAAATTCGATGACAAGTTCGATTATGGACGCCCCACTTTATCAAGACTCCCTTGAGCAATTATTCAATGCTGGAAAAATTATGGGACTTGATCCAAATATTTTAGAGCGTTTGAAATATCCCAAGCGTGCGTTGCAAGTCGCAGTACCTATTCGTTTAGATGATGGTTCCGTAAAAGTTTTTGAGGGATACAGAGTTCAGCACTCAATGACTCTTGGACCTGGGAAAGGTGGTATTCGCTACCATCCAGCAGTCGATCTTTCTGAGACTGCAGCACTAGCGATGTTAATGACTTTAAAATGTTCACTTGTCGGTCTTCCCTTAGGTGGTGCTAAGGGTGGAATTAAAGTTGATCCGAACGATTTATCTCGTCAGGAACTTCAAGCTTTAACTCGTCGTTATACTCAGGAAATTTCAATTGTCATTGGTCCGGATAAAGATGTTCCAGCTCCTGATATTGGAACTGATGGACAAACGATGGCCTGGCTAATGGATACATATTCACAACAAATTGGTTATGCAGTCCCAGGCGTAGTAACAGGGAAACCAATTGATGTTGGTGGATCTTTAGGTCGTGAAGAGTCAACCGGTAAAGGAGTTGCTTTCTGTATTAACTTTGCAGCTGGAAAACTAGGTAAAGTTATTGGTGAAAATACGACAATTGCTATTCATGGTTTTGGTAAAGTAGGTGTTCCTGCGGCCATCGATCTAGCGGCTCAAGGTGCGAAAGTTGTCGCAGTTTCTGATGTCTCGGGCGGTATATATAATCCTAAAGGATTGGATGTCCACGCATGTGCTGAATGGGTAAAGGCTCGTAAATTATTAAAAGATATGCCAGGCGTAGAACACATTACTAACGATCAGTTAATTGCTCTAGATGTAGATGTATTAGTTCCGGCGGCGATTGATGGTGTTATTACAAAAACTAACGCTCATACTGTAAAAGCTAAAATCATTGCAGAAGGTGCTAACGGTCCAATAACCAAAGATGCGATCGATATTATTTCAGCCAAAGGTGCTTTTATTATTCCAGATATTCTTTGTAACGCTGGTGGTGTGATTGTATCTTACTTTGAATGGGTTCAAGGGTTACAGCACTTCTTCTGGGGCTTAGAAGAAATTAACAAGCGTCTACACAACATTCTTCATGAAGCTTTTGAACGTGTTTATTTCAACTCTCAAAAATTCAAAGTGAATATGAAAACAGCCGCTCTGATTACTTCTTTAGAGCGTCTAGAGAAAGCAAGTCGTCTTCGTGGTATGTTCCCTTCTTAATGAAGTTCTTTTATTTTTCATTTATATTTATATTGAGTTGGTCCAGCTATGCTGGGCTAACTCAATATGATGTCGTAGGTTCAGATAAAATTAAAATTGAGCTCAAAAAAGTTTGCGAAGCCATGGGGGTGAAAGAAGCACCCATCGTGGATATTCTTTCTATGAGTGAACTGGATTGCATGGGGAAGAAAGTATCGGTTCTCGATTTTTGCTCCAGGGATTATAAAACTGATCCTAAATTTATTCGTGCTTACGCTGAGAAAAAAGAGAAAATGGTAATCTGTGAAAAAGCCAGTCGTGTGCATTTAAAGTATGAATGCGCATCTAAGTCTGAGGAAAAATGCTTAGATAGTGAAATTGGTTGCTACGATTTTAAGAAAACATTGGCCATCAATCTCAAAGTTTATCACCATTCGCTCATCGCTCAAGGGACAAAAAAGATTTTGTCTTGCATCTATCATCAAGAAAATTAAGTTCTTAGATTATTTATTATTGCTTAAGTCCTTGCTCCATCCATATTAGGAGGAACAATGGAAACACAAATAAAGGGACTCGTATTTACGAAAAAAGGCGCGCGCGTGGTGAATCTCTTTGCCTACGCCACGAATGGACTGCCAGGATTAGAAATAAATCTCGGCCACCACTCCACTAAAACTATTCGGGAAAAATTTATTTTCCTCTGCAAATCACGTCGTTTAAACATGCCTTTAAAGCGTTATGTTCTTTGCGCAGAAGTGGATCCTCATAAGGGTAGTGAAGAAGAGATTCAATATTTAGAGCTTCCATTGTTACTTCTTTATTGGCACTTGGCTGGCCTTGTTCCTCTAATGAATCTAAGTCATTGTTTAAGTGCAGGAATGGTGAATAGTTTAGGACAAATTCAGCAATTAAAACTTCCGTTAGAATTTTATGAAGAAGTTCAGAGAGAAGGTGAAGTCAATGAGCAAACAAAGTATACACTAATACTTGATCGGATTACTCATGAGTATAATTTTTTTCAAACACTACCAATACTGGAGATTCTTTCACAAATCGAAGGCTTAACGCTTCTGCCTCCAAAACAAATCAATTTTTTAGGGCCAGTGAAGCTGTGCAAGTTGGTTTCTTAGTGTAAAAAGGATACAGTGCCCAAGTCCAATTCACATTCAGGATGAATTTATGAATTTTAAAACTCACGATCTTTTATCTTTTTCTACACATGGTGTTTACCGTGTAGATAACATTGATAGCATGCAAGCTGGTAGCGCTATGAATGATTATTATATTCTTTCAAAATTGAATTCACATATGAACCATAAAACATATGTGGCAGTTAAAAGTGCAAAAAAAGATGGTCTCCGCACTCTCATCACAGCAGAAGAATTGAAAAATCTGAAATCAAATTTCTGTGACATGCAGATAATACCAGTAGATCGAAAACTTAATTGTGTCCAAAAAGTAGAATCACTTACCCGAATCATTCTAAGTGAAGGCTTTTTAGGAAATCTTAAAGCCTATAAAGCTAGTTATATTGATCTTTCTTTGAATAAAAAAGAAGATAAGAAAGTGAAAGAATTTCACCTCAAGATTAAAAAAGCGATGATTGAAGAGCTAAGCATCTCGCAAAATATTTCACTTACAGATGCAGAAATCAGTCTGAACGAAATCATTGATCTTCGCCATCTTAGCTAAATAGAAAGAACTCTCGCTAAATCAATATATTCTTGGTCGACAACGTCTTTTTTCTTTAAGCATTTTTCCAATTGCGCCAATGAAAATTTTCCGTCGACATAAACCGTTACTGTATTAAAGTTCTTATTCATAATGGCCTGAACTGCTAAATAACCCATTTTAGAAGCAAAAAAACGATCAATTGCTGTTGGAGCTCCACCTCTTTGTGTGTGACCTAAGACACAAACTCTTGATTCTAATTTATATTTACTCTTAAGAGTTTTAGCAATTTCATAGCTTCTTCCTTCAACTTTGCCTTCTGCCACAATAATGATGGAAGAATTCTTCCCACGATTAATACCACGTTTAATATCGCCCACAATCTGATCGTAGTTTACTTTTTCCTGAGGAAATAAAATATTTTCTGCTCCGGTGCATACGCCAACATGAAGGGCAAGAGTTCCT
>JBEIOQ010000142.1:0-3423 GCA_040377495.1 Halobacteriovoraceae bacterium | reverse complement strand
GCGACAACATTGATTTAAACAAGGCCAGCCTAGGTATGTTCCTCTACCTTGAAGTACTAGATGCTTCTTTCTCTTTCGACGGGGTGGTAGGTGCTTTTGCCATCACCAATAATCTCTTCATCATCATGATCGGTCTAGGAGTGGGCGCCATGTTCGTGCGAAGCCTTACCATCATGCTAGTGGAAAAAGGAACCCTTGGAGAATACCGCTACTTAGAGCATGGAGCTTTCTATGCTATCGGGGCCCTAGCAGTGATTATGTTTGCTGGAACTGTGAAACACATTCCTGAAGTCTTTACCGGGCTCCTAGGTGCCGCCAGCATTGGACTGGCACTCTTCTCATCCATCAAGTATAACCGCAACGTTATCGGGTAAAAACTACAAGTTTCACTCTAAAAATCTCAAAATATGATAAATTGGGCCTGCTATGAAAAAGCAGGCCTTTTTTCTTATTCTTTTAATAGTCAGTGCAAATGTCTTTGCTACCGATGATTATATTCAGCCAAAAAAAACCGGTCTATTTTCTCTGCCAGAACTTCCTATTATTCTTTCTCCTCGTGCAAGCAAATTAACTCCTGGAGAAATTTATAGTAAAACCCAAGCTGTACTCACTCATTTTGAAGTTCCTCCAGAAGAAGCCAACAGTGATCTGGCCCAAATTTATGACTATCAACAAACCAAAAGTGAATTCGAACGCATCCAAACTATTTTAGATACATCAAAACAAATTCCACGTTTCATGGATATCGATGAAACTGGTGTGCGAGCATTTGATGATCGCGATAATCGCCAAGCAGAAGATGTCTTTGTGGCCTTTAGTCCAGAAGGTGTTCCCAGTTACGAATCGGTAGCACTAAACCGTTTAAGAAAAGCGAAAAATAATCCTATCGGTCTTCCTTTACAAGGGATCAAGATCGCCATTGATCCTGGACATATGAGTACCAAAGAGTGGGATAAAACCACGGGGAAATTTGTTAAGGATGGAAAAGGAAATACCATCTCCGAGGGGATGATTAATTTACAAACATCCATGCTCTTAAAAGAAGAATTTGAGAAATTGGGCGCAACTGTAATGTTAACTCGTGATCACCATAATCCAGTGACCACATTGCCTTACGCCGATTTAGATGTGAATGAATTTGGGAAAAAAGCACTTCGCGCGAAAAGTTTAAATAACTGGTTCTTAAATTTACTCGCCACTGCACCGATTGGTTCCAACCTTTATACCAATTTCAAAAACAGCGTCGACTTTAAAAAATTATTTGCGAAAGAAGCTAAGCCTAACTACTTCGTCGTTAATGCAGATCTAGAAGCCCGCGTAGAAACCATGGACGCATTTGCTCCTGATATTACTCTCATCATTCATTACGATGCTTTTACGAATTCAGTAAATCCGGCCAAATACTCAAAAGTGAAAACTTATATCCATGGCTCTTTAGACGCTGAAGAGTGGTCAACTAGAGATGATCGCCGTTTTGTGCTTCACCATTTATTAGATTCAGCCTCTTGGGATGCTTCACGTTTACTCGCTGAAGAAGTAGTAAAAGGTTTAAAAAACGGATTAAAACTCGATTTCGATAAGGGTGGCGGTGGATCATCGAAGATGATTTCTCCAGGAGTCTTTGCTCGCAATTTATTTATTACCCGTAAGATGTATGGTCACGCCCATACTTATGTGGAATGCCTTCACTATAATGATGCCACTGAATTTAAAGCGATGAGATCCAAAGATTATACTCTAGTGGTCGACGGTCAAACGACCTTCTATTCAAAGCGTTTAAAAGAAGTGGTCACTTCCATTAAAACTGGTGTCTTAAATTTCATGACAAAAATCTGAGAGATTTTTTTCTATTTTGAAAAAATCTTTTTCAAAACCAATATAAGGAATGAAAGGTTTCCCTTCATAAGTTAGGGCAGTTGAGCCTAGTTTGTAATTCTGAACGAAAACTTTGGTCGGATTATTGGAATCCACCACCCACATCGTGTAGCCCTCTGTCGTTTCTTTCATGTCTAATAGTAAAAAAGCATGAGCCACGATGGCCGGAAGCTGCATCATCAGAAAGTATGGTTTTTTCTCGCGCAAGAAAGTGTCATAAATGTTCATCATATGCACTTGCAGTTTATCCTGGGCCATATGGACCGTGCCAGAAAGTCCTTTAATCCAGGCTTGATTGATAAATCCATCACGCACTTGCCACTGATTCAATGTTTCTTGGAAAATCTTTTTATTATGATAAGAAACCTCAAAAAGATTTTTATAACCTGGGATTTCCACTGGGCGCAAGAAACTTAAATCTTTTAAAATTTGTTTTAGCCTTTCGCCACTTGGTTTAACTTTCTCCGGAGAAAAGACAGCTAAGTAATTAGCTGCTCTTTCTAAACGTGAATGCCACCAGCAAACCCCACCATTAAATAATCCACCGTCATTAAAGAAGGACAGACGATGATCTTCCTGCTTTAGCATATCAATCACTTGTTCGTGACTCCGTTCACAAGTGGAAGGAAAAACTTGGGCAAATAAAGTAGACGAAAAGCTGTAAGCCAAAACTAATATTAAAATTTTCATGGTAAAAGCTTAGCGATTTTAAAATGGAAAAGAAATGGTCTTTATTCTACGCACTGGTTGACGAGGTAAGCCTCGAGAAGTTCAGCTTGCACGCCCCACATAATGGCCATACGAGAACGTTTAAAGTGCAGAACTTCCTTATCCTGAACAAAATCCTCAAGTTTTAAGTTGTTTTCTTTGAGATAAGAAAGAACTGTTTTTAGACCAAAACTAGAAGAAGAAATACTTTTGATTTTACATTTACTATCTGACGTTGAACGGACGCAAGCAGATCCACCTGGTCCACCAAAATAAAAAGCTCGTAAGATTCGTTGAACGGCCATTGGTTGAGCCTGAAAATCTTCATACGTAAACCCAAATTCTTCTAAGGCGAGTTTGAGTTTTCGACCTTGACGATTAATCCAAGCCCCATAAGCAATCAGCATTTCTTTACTTGGGACTAAGGCTGGCTTAACTTTAGCAGCGAGAGCTTGCTCATCTAAAACGGCTGCTTTCCAACCTTCGCCGTATCCATCTGGGATATCTTTAGAACGCTTTAATTCGTCAATATAAGAGGCCAAATGATCTAGTCCACCTTGCTTGAAGGTATTCACCATTTCAGTTTCAGTGGAAAAAGCAATGCCTCCCGATTCACGGAAAGCTATGGTTAAAATTAAATAGGGATCATGATATTTTGAGAGACTTAAATCTTTTAACTGCTGATAAGTATTTTCACGTACTGCTTGGCCCTTCCATGAAAGTGTTTCAGCAAAACCTTTCATTTTGTATTTATGGCCATCATATTTAATCGTCTCGGTGTAACCAAGTTCTTTCCATTTATCCATACCGTAAAGACTGGTGAGATTTAATACATTGAGT
>JBEIOQ010000135.1:0-4117 GCA_040377495.1 Halobacteriovoraceae bacterium | reverse complement strand
TGTTTATCGCCAAGTCGAGGGAAAGGAAATTTTAATTACGACTTTAAAAGCCGGAGAAATCGTAGGGGAGATTTCTTGTCTTCTAAAAAAGAAAAGAACGGCCACTGTCAGGGCCAAAGAAGACACTATATTAATGAAAATACCCCAGAGTAAATTAGGTGATTCGACGAATGATTTACCCAAGTGGCTTAAAGTTCTTTTACAGACTGTCGTGAGTCGATTGAATGACACGACTGAAGCACTGGCCAAGGAAAGAAAGGATCACAAATAAAAAGGAGGCCTAAGCCTCCTATTTTATTTCTTTGCGTGAGCAGCAATAATCTTATTACAAACATCAAAAACACCCATACTCGTTAGCTCTTTAGGCTCTACACGGTTAGGGATGATATTCGACAAACGGACGATTTTTTCTGTCAGTACTAAATTTTTGTTGGCTTCAACTTCGTCCACACGATCTATCGGAGTGAAGTGTGGAACAGTTTTGAGAACAGCAGGAGATTCATTCACCAGATTATAGATCGCCGTCACTACATCGCTGAATCGATCAAGTTCAGATTTGCTATAAGATTCAGTAGGCTCAATCATTAATCCATAAACTTCAGGAAAGGCTACGGTTGGAGCATGTAGACCAAAATCTAAGAATAATTTTCCAACGCGAGCGATAGTATTCGCTTTAGGAGTACCACTGGCTTCAATTTTGGTAAATGTGTCCTTTGGCAATGTAACGATAAACTCATGCATACGAGGTGAGTTTTCTGATCCCGCAGGAAGCACAGGATAAGTTTGAGAAAGTTTTTGATAGAGATAGCGTGCTGATAAAACGGCGATGGCACTCATGCGTTTAACACCTTCAGGCCCTAGACGTCGAAGATAAGTATAAGCACGCACTTTATGCGCAAAATTTCCAAGATGACGATGAACTGTTCCCATGGAGTATTTTGGGTATACAATTTTAAAAGTTCCGTCATTGTTTTTTACCACTTGAACTCCAGGCATGAAGTCCACTAGTTTTTCTGAAACCGCCACGAAAGCATCTCCTGGCCCACCACCACCATGTGGGATAGTCCAAGTTTTGTGAGTGTTGTTGTGAACAGCGTCCACTCCCATTTTGCCCAAATCTACCCATCCTGCGATGGCATTCATGTTAGCGCCGTCCATATAAACCAGACCGCCAACTTCATGGATCATATCAGCAATCACTTTAAAATCTGTTTCGAAAATCCCTGAAGTGTTAGGGTTGGTGACCATGATTCCAGCAATACGTTTGCCGTATTCACTCACTAATTTTTTGACTTCATCCAGTTTCATTTTTCCTGTTGCATCAGCTTCAATTAAAACAATCCCATATTTTTGTCCGTCTACAACTTTTGTTTCAAAGCCTGCCATCGTGGCGGTGGCAGGGTTAGTTCCGTGTGCAGAATAAGGGATAAGGATCACATTTCGAGTTTGCCCTTCACCTTTATGAGCATGATAGGCTTGGAACATTTTAAGTCCTACAAACTCACCTTGTGCTCCTGCCACTGGTTCGGTGGTTACTCCTGCTAGTCCGGTAATTTCTTTAAAGATCTCTTGAGTATGATAAATGATTTCGAGAACACCTTGCATGTCTTCCACTGGAGCTTGGGGGTGAACATTAGTGAAACCCGGAAGTCCAGCAGCATAGTCATTAATGTAAGGATTGTACTTCATGGTGCAAGAACCTAAAGGGTAAATATTATCGTCAGGACTGACATTTTGTTTCGCCAGATCAGCATAATATTTTTTAATCTCTTCCACTTTCATTTGGGGTAGGCCCACTACTTGTTGGCGAATATGGCGGTTTTCTGGGTAAGCAAAACTTTGTCCACTACAGAAGAAATCACCAAACTCTTGTTTAAAGAAATTAATCACCTTATCAATATCAGCTTTGGTTTGTGTATCGTTGAAGGACATTAGGATTAGTGTATCGGTATTATTAGGCGCTCTCTTAGTCACATCTACGCCAAGGTGTAATCCTGCTTGTGAGGCTTTGGCTAAAAAGCTATCCGCATTCACGGGAATTTGTAGGGCGAATTCATTGAAGAAAGGTGTTTTTCCAAACTTCAAACGTACCCCTTTAAATTTAGTTAATTCTTTGGCGGCATAGAGTGCATTTTCTCGTGCGGTATGAATGGTTTTCTTAAGTCCTTCTTCTCCACGAGCAAGTAGAGATGCTCCAGCAATAGTCGCTACAAAAGACTGGTTAGAACAAATATTTGAGTTCGCTTTTTCACGGCGAATATGTTGTTCACGAGTTGATAGCACGATCACTTTACATTCACGGCCAGAAAAATCCTGTGCCTTTCCTACGAAACGCCCGGCAGTCGCACGAATGGCATTTTTGTTATTTTCATTGTAGCGAATACCAAAGATTCCTAGTCCAGGGCCACCAGCATTAGGGCCAATCGCCAAATGTTGGCCTTCACCCACGATCATGTGAGCACCACGTTCATGACTGCCAAATTGTGCAGGAGCTTTTAGTCCTCCCGTTCCAAGTAACATCGGATCAAAGACGGCAATCGCCTGAATATTTTTATCCCAGCAAAGATCTGTAATCGCATCGACATCTTCCAGTAAACCAAGATTGGTGGTTTGAGGAAAAACAATTCCGGCAATATTAGATCCCATAGATAAAGTATTCAATACAGTTTGGTCAAGGAGACCAGTTTCAGGATTGATGGGAGCAATGACCATCTTCATTCCTGTATGTGAGACATGAGTTTTTAAAACCTCAATGTCTTTAGGATAAAGTGTGCTTGCCACGACTAATGTATCAGAGCCTTTCACTAAACGAAGAGCACAGTTCATGGCCTCAAACATGGCGGTTGAACGATCATACATAGAAGCATTAATGGCTTCAAAACCTGTCAGCATAGAAAGCATGGATTGATAAATCCACAAAGTTTGTAAGGTCCCTTGAGAGCGCTCTGGCTGGTATGGAGTGTAGGCAGTGGTTAGACCACGAAGACTACAAACATAGTCCACGACTTCTGTGACTTTATAATTTTGTAGACCATCCCCTAGAAAAGAGGTTTTAATTTTATTTTTTTGGGAAATCTCAACTAAGTGATCAGCCAATTTTTCGTACTCAAGTTCAGCCGGTAAATTCAGATTTTTTTTGTGATGAATATTGGCGGGGATATGGGCATAAAGATCTTCCAGGCTTTTAAGGCCAATTTCTTTAAGCATGGAATTGATTTCTTCATCCGTTAGGCTGATATAGTGTCTTTTCAGTTCACGTGGAAGAAGTTTTGGGTCATAATTCATAGGGGGACGCTGGGTTGTCATAGTAGGCCTTTTCAAGAAAAATAAAGATAAATTGATATTGAAAATATTAAGAAAAAAGTCACATGTTTGAAATAAAATTATTACGTCCTGGCCTAGACAAACTTGAGTTTTTAAAGTCACAAATTCCAAAGGAAATTCATTTAAGTGCCGTCGTGGTTCCACCAGTTGACTCGTTTTATTTGTTTTATTCAGAAACGGGACTAACTTTGGGGTTTACCCATAAGGAATTGAAGGAATTTTCGCCCCTAAGTTTTGATTGGGTGACTGTTCTCAAAGGGTATAAGTCTTCCTTTTTCACAAGAAGCGTCAAAGATGAGAGTTTTTACAAAGCGCTGGGTCTTAACAAAAATCCTCATCCTACCATCGCAGATGCTACCTTGGGGACGGGAAAGGACACTCTGTTTCTCGCTTATCTGGGAGCTCAGGTAGAGAGTTATGAACGTAATCCTTGGGTTTATCTGTTGGCCTTAGATGCCCATCTTCGGCTGCTCGCGCACCAAGAGTGGACTGAATTAGCGAAAAAAATTCATCTGCATTTTGGTTCCCTAACTTCTGCTTATGATTATATTTATTACGATCCTATGTTCCCGGAAAAAAAGAAATCGGCCCTTCCTCCCAAAGAAATGCAAATTTTCAAAAAATTAGTGGGGGAAGATAAAGACCAAGAGGGAACCGCAAAAGACTTATTGGCCTTGACTCGTTCACGTTTGTTGATTAAACGTCCAACCTGGGCGGAACCTATCTTGCCCAAACCTCACATGAATTATGAATCTAAATTAATGAGAGTTGATACCTACGTTAAGGCTTTTTA
>JBEIOQ010000024.1:0-22918 GCA_040377495.1 Halobacteriovoraceae bacterium | reverse complement strand
TTTTCATATCATTACTCCATCAATGATTAATTCAATCCTTTCAGTTTAAGGGAATTTCTACACAGATGGGGTAAAAGAATTTAAACACTTTCTTACAAAGAATTTTTGTAAATTTCCGTCTTCTTGTAGTATCTGACTGCGTCAGAAAGAGCAACTTTGAGTACAGCTGCAAAAGGAACAGCAATCAAGGCTCCAATAATTCCTCCTACGTTTACACCAGCTGCTAAAGCGAGCATCACTTCAAGTGGCTTAAGTCCAATTTTGGAACCTACAAATTTTGGGTAAAGGTAAACAATTTCTAGAAACATTTCCATTCCGTAAACCAAAGCAATCAATCCTATATCGAGTGGGATATTAGTGGAGTAAAATGCTACAGAAAGAATAGAAAGAATGATGCTTATAGAAATTCCTACGTAAGGAATCATATTTAATACGCCAGTGACAAGTCCAATTAAGAGACCAAAGTGAATATTGATTAAACTCAGAGCGATAGCATAATAAGCAGAAACTAAAAAACTTAAACCAATTTGACCACGGAAGTATCCGGACAAAACATAATTTAAATGAGTCAAATAACTAGAAACAAGTGAACGTTGTTTTTCCGGAAGAAGCTCACTCAATTCCTGGGTAATTTTTTCATAAGAATTAACTAAAAAGAAAAAGAAAACTGGAATAATGGCAAGATTCAAAAGCCCCATTAAACTTTCACGCAACCCCACTAACCCTTTTCCTGAGATTCTCAGTAATGGGATAATGATAACATCTGAAAATTGAGAAAGATTGTTTTCAATCCATTCGATAATATATTCTTGATTCGCGTATTTTTTTAGAATGTCAGTAAGATTTAAACCGGTTTTATCCCCCCAATGCATAAGAATTTTAGCCATTTGAGAAATTTTCTCAGGAAGAAGAATAATGAATTTTTGAGCATCGTAAAAAAGAGCAGGAATTGCAAAATACAGCGTAATAAAAATAACGCCAATAATTAATAAAATTAATCCGATGGTAACGACTGGTCTTGGAATACCCCAGTTTTCTACTTTTTCTATAAAAGGGAACAGGAAGTAAGCCGAAATAAAGGCGATGACGAGTGAGTTAAAGGTTTCACCTAACGCAAAAGCAAAACCAATAATCACCAAAGTAAAAACTACTAATACAGAAAAACCACGTATATAATTATTCATACTTTTAATTTTAACGGACTTTAACAATTTTAGCAAAGAAGGACTTCATATGATCGACGCTAGTATCAGCCAAATGTTAAAGATTCAGTATCCCATTGTTATGGCCCCAATGTTTTTGGTGAGCAATGAAGCGATGTTGGTGGCTGCCCATGAATCTGGCATTACTGGCGCCATTCCATCTCTAAATTATCGAACACCAGAAGAATTAAAAAAGGGATTGGGAGGGATTCGAGAAAAAACTAAAGGAAACTTCGGGGTCAATCTTATTGTCAATAAATCAAATATTCACCTTAAGCACCATTTGCCTATCGTACTCGATTCAGGTCTAAGCTTTATCATTACTTCACTTGGTTCACCTAAAGAAGTGATTGAACAGGCCCATAAAAATGGAATTAAGGTTTTTTGTGATGTGGTAGAAGAAACTTACGCGAAAAAAGTTCAAGATATGGGGGCAGATGCTGTCATTGCGGTCAACTCTGGAGCTGGAGGTCATGCGGGAGAAATTCCTGCTTCTGTCCTGATTCCTATGATTCGCAAAGCCTGCTCAATTCCTGTGATCTCCGCTGGCGGGGTTGGTACGGGAGAAGGCTTACTTTCTATGCTCGCTTTAGGTGCTGGCGGAATCTCTATGGGTTCACCTTTCATCGCCACCAAAGAATCTCCTGTTTCTGATGACTATAAGAATGCCTGTCTTCAATATGGGGCAAAAGATATCGTAAGAACGACTAAACTATCAGGAACTCCCTGTACTGTAATTAAAACTCCTTATGTGGAAAAAATTGGAACTGATCAAAATGTCATTGAAAGTATGCTTAATAAAAATAAGCAACTAAAAAAATACGCAAAAATGTTCACGTCCTACAAAGGGATGAAGCTGCTAGAGCAAGCCGCCTTTGGAGCTTCTTATAAAACAGTTTGGTGTGCAGGTTCTTCTATCGAATTCATGCATGAAATGACTACTGTCTCTGGGATCGTCAAAGATATCATTGCTCAATATGATGAAGCGTTTAACAAACTTGCAGGATTGAAAAACAAATGAATTTAACGAAAAGCCAACTAGTGGAAAGAATTTTAAAAAAACCGGGACCAATGGAACTAATGGTTTTGGACAAAATTTTACGTTTTGTTATCCCTTTCAACTCTCCTCATGATTTTAAATTAATGATTGTTGATGAATCTCAAGTCTCAATTAAAATCCCGTACAAAAGGTCTAACTTTAATCACCTTAAAGGTATTCATGCCTGTGCTATTGCTACAGTTGGTGAATACTGTGCTGGACTTTCTTTGATTAAGGAATTTCCCGCATCAAAATATCGCCCTATTTTAAGTAATTTGAAAGTGGAATACACCTATCAGGGAAAAACGGAATTGATTGGAACCATCATGATTGATCAAGGGCAAATGGCTGAAGTAAGAAAAAAACTAGAAACTGAAGACAAAACCCTAGTTGAACTTGTCACAACTATTATTGATAAAGAACAAAATAAAGTAGCTAGCGTTACAACGACGTGGCAATTAAAGCGTTGGGATAAGGTAAAAACGAAACTCTAAAAACGAAACAAAAGATCTGTATGTTCGGTCGTCTCTTCAGAAAAATAATGTTTACTCTCTAAGAGACGACTACCGATAAAAGCAAAATCCTTACTCAATAAATCATAATAAAACTTCCTTGATCGCCTCAGTGCATATTTATCATGAAAACCTAATTCACTGACCTGGCGTTTAAGTTCTTTATCTGTGGGCACAGAGAGATAAAGATATTTAATTCTGGAAGCAAGAACTGGAATAATTTTTTTAAGATCTTCGTCTTTTACATATTGTAGAACAGAAGTACAAATCCCCAGATCAAAGCGTGACTTTGACTTGCGATCAAGCCCACTCCAGGTAAAGAGATCTTCTTCATAAAGTTTTATTTTGAAGTCCGAAATGAGTGCTCTTTCACGCTTTTTAAATTCTTCCATCCCATGGGAGGACGGTTCAATTCCGCAGACCTTAGAAGGCTCAAAGGTTTTGACAATTTCTTTAAACAAATGCCCTAAACCAAAACCGAGGTCAATAACACTATTAATCTCAATATATTCAAGGCTAAAAAAAGATTTCACATACTGAGCATGAATATGAGCATTGACGATACCATCCATTTCTTCGAGATCAGCATAATTTTCTTCCCAGTAATCTTTAGTAAAACCCATTAAATTAATCCTGACCGCTCAAGCAAACTTTCAATTCTCGGTTCACTACCACGAAACTTTTTATAGAGTTCCATCGGATGCTCTGAACCACCTTTCTCTAAAATATTTCGACGGAAAGAATTGGCTACTGTTTGGTTAAAAATCCCCTTCTCTTGGAAATAGGCGAAGGCATCTGCATCCAGAACTTCCGCCCACTTATATGAATAGTATCCACTAGAATATCCACCATCAAAAATGTGTGAGAATTGACTGGATACACTTAATCCCGGCAAAGGTTCAACCAAGCGATAAGGCGCAAGCACTTTATTTTCAAACGTTATAACATCTTCTTCTGTCATCGTTTCAAGGTTGTGCCAAAACATATCCAAGGCACCTAGTTGCATTTGGCGAAGATTATAGAGTCCTGTTAAGAACTTCTCCGCATCTTGAATTTTCTTTATCCATTCTGCAGGAATAAGTTCCCCTGTTTGATAGTGTTTAGCAAACAAATCCAGACATTCTTTCTGTACCACCCAGTTTTCCATAATTTGAGATGGCAGCTCAACGAAGTCCCAGTAAACATTAGTACCAGAAAGAGAATTAAAGTGGCAAAGAGACAGTATCCCATGGAGTGCATGACCAAATTCATGAAAAAGTGTTTTCACTTCATCTAAGGAAATAAGTGACGGCTTTGATGCCGTAGGCTTAGTAAAGTTGCAAGTGATTACAACATGAGGAATTTTCTTTAGACCAGCATTTACAGAATGCTCGCGAAAATCAGTCATCCATGCTCCGCCCTGTTTCGTTTCTCGAGGAAAAAAGTCAGTATAAAATAAGGCAATGACTTCATTTTTTTCGACATCAATTACTTCATAAACTTTTGCTTCTGGATGGTGGACCGGAATATCTGTTCGTTCATTAAAATTGATATTGTAGAGTTTTCGGGCCACTGTAAAAGCACCTTCGATCACATTTTCAATTTTAAAGTATGGACGAAGTTTTTCTTCATCCAAATCTAATTTTTTCTTTTTCAATATCTCAGCATAAAAAGCTTGATCCCAAGGTTTAAATTCCTCACCTGGACTCAGTTCCTTTTGCAGAGTCTTAATTTCTTCTAACTCTGATTTTGCTTTCCCTAAGGCCAAATCAATAATTTTTTGACTGAATTTATCGACTGTATCTGGATTCTGTGCCATACGTTCTTCTAACACGTATTCGGCATGACTTTTCTTGCCAAATAGTTTTGCTCTTCTCAAGCGTAAAGAAACTAATGCCTTAATATTTTCTTCATTACTAAATTCTCCACTGACACAACGTGAGCCATAGGCTTTAAACATTTTCTCACGTAGGGCGCGATTTTTTGCATAGGTAATCACTGGGACATAGCTGGGATAATGAAGTGTGAAGAGCCATTTTCCTTTACGACCTTTGGCCGCTGCCATTTCTTGTGCCTGTTCTTTAACTGCATCAGGTAAACCATCAATTTCATGATGATCATCAATATAAAGTTCGAAAGCGTTAGTTGCCTTTAATAAATTTTCACCAAAACGAATTGAGTACTTCGAAATTTCTTCATCGATAGTTCTTAATTCTTCTTTTTGTTCATCCGAAAGAAGTGCCCCATTCCGTACAAATTCTTTATAGGTTTTCTTTAATAACTGAGCTTCTTCAAGAGAAAGATTTTTTGGGGTTTTATCATAAACCTTTTTAATATTTGAAAATAACTTTTGATCTAAAATAATATCATTATAGAAATTAATCACCTGTGAAGATACGTCTTCGGCAATATCTTGCAAATCCTTATTGGTATTAGCCCCCAGGTAATATTCAAATATTTTTGAAATAGTTCTCGTATACTCAAAGGATTGCTCTAAAGCAATGATAGTATTTTCAAAGGTGGGGTGACTTTCTTCTTTAATGATCTCAATGCGTTTCTTCGTTTCAGCTATTCGGATCTCAAGAGCAGGTAAAAAATGCTCCGGTTTTAAATGTCGAAAATCGAACGCTTCGAAGGCAAAATCAGATTTCTCAAGAAAGGGATTCATAATCAGTCCTTAAATTTTTAATTTCATGAAATAGATAATATAGAGCTATAAACCAAACAAAAAGGGAGGCACTCATTAGAATATTAAGCGCTTGACCATCTTGAAACTTAATCAAGATAATAGCAATAAGCCCTTTGGCCAAGCGATAGACTACCATATCAGTAATATACTTCGCACCATACTTTTGCATTGTTGTTAGAGGATAATAAAGCAATTCTTTGGAAGCTGTAAATAATGAGTAATCAAAAGCTTTCATAAATAGAAAAGTACCTGCGACTAAAGTCAAAACTCCAGCTCCTACACCCAATCCAGCGAAACTTAAAACAAGATAGCTAGTTGGGATCAAGTATTGAGAAAAACGATTCGAACGATATTTGAAGAGTGGAGGAATAATAAAAAATTGAAGAACTAGAGTTGCCACGTTGATTAATGAAAAGAGTGTGCCTAGGTAGGCTGCTTTTTCTTCTTGATTGGGAACAATTTGTGCAAAAATAAGATCGAATTTGAGATTCACAATGTTAATACAAAATTGTGACATCGCTACAATCAGGGCCAGAAAAAAGATATATCGATGAGCTCCTTTAATAGAACTCAGTGGACTTTCTTCATTCTTGTTCTCAATTTTCCGGTCAAATTTATCTGTTTGATTAAATAAGTAAGCATTAATTAGAATTCCGATACAACCGAGCCCAATCACAAATCCTACTCCCATAGGCCGAGTAAGAGCTGAGGTCATCAAACCACCAACAATACCTCCAATACTTCCCATTGCACCGAGGGGTCCAAAAAACTCTCTAGCTTCCGAATAGGAAAGATAGGAATTTGTGTATCCTAAAATGAGATGGACTAAAATAACGATATAAACTTCTTTCCAAATATAAAGTACACCCGCCATCCAGGTAAAACCTAGATTAAATAGAAAAAGTGCCCCAAGAAAAATCAATACCGAAAGTCCACTCGTATAATTGAATAGGGCATGGATCCCCATTTTATTTTGCAGTTTATTATAGAGTGTAATAATTAGCGCTAAAACAACAATCGAGTACAACCAAATGGTTGGAGAAGCACTTCCACCGTAAGTCTGCATATACATGGCAGTGGTGGTTGCTCGCATTAAAGGATAGACACCTAAAACGAAAAAATAACTAAGGCAAAGAAAGATAAGATTTCTTTTTGTCTCAGCTGGAGCATTGGTCACAGATTGGAACATTTTTTTCAACACAAATTCATCCTCTAAAAACGCAAAATAGTGTTAGAATCATTATATTATGATTAAGACTAAAGATAATGAATTAACCAATTCTCAAACTGTTTTTTATTTCCTTATTATTTTAGTAGGTCTTTCACTTCGTTGGTACCAACTAGACTATCGTCCCTTTCATCACGATGAGTCTTTGCACGCTGTCTATGGGGCGTACAACTATTTCTCCCCTGATACCAATTTTTATAAATATTCGGCCTTGCTGCATGGACCTCTCCTTTATGATTTGCTCCCATATTTCTATGAAATGCTGGGAACAAATGATTTCGCTGCACGAAGTCTTATTGCCCTCATAGGAAGTCTTCTGATTTTTGCCCCGTGGCTGTTTAGGAAACATCTCAATGCAAAAGTTTTCCTCGCGATCACCACCATCATCGCCATTTCTCCTATGCTAGTCTATTATTCACGTTTTCTAAGGGAAGATTTTTTAGTTCTGACCACCATGATTGGTATGCTCTATGCCGTAGTTACGGATAAAGAAAGAATCAAGAGTCCCTTGTTTCTTTGTTCTCTTTCCCTACATTATTGCATCAAAGAAAATGTTTTTATCTCAATGAGTCTTATGTTGGGTTTTGTTCTTTATGATTATCTACTTAGCTTTTGGTTAAAACAGAAAACAGAAGCAAAGAAAATTATTGAGTTTATCCAAAAACATTGGCTTTCTTCAGTGATCGGGTTCTGTAGTGCTGTCTTTTTATTTTGTTATATCTATAGTTCTCGTTTTCGTTATAGCAAAGGCATCTTGGATGGTCTATATCGTGACAGCCTTCTTTACTGGCTCAATCAACATAATATTGAAAGAATTAAGGGACCATTTAGTTTTCAATTTCTCATGATTTCCTGGTATGACTTTTACCTTATTCTTTTTATGCTCATTTTCTATCTACATACTTTCTACAAAATGAAAAATAGCCTGAGACTTGCTTCAGGAATATCTATTCTTTTATCTTTTGTGTGTTACTTCAATTTAACACCAGAATCTTTGATGACTAATCCTGTATGGATTTTCTTTAAACTAAAAATTCCCTTCGATGTCTGGTGGCTAATGATTTTAATACCACACAGTATTATCATAGCAACTCATCATATGATACAAAAGCAAAAGGACCTGGCCTGGTTCTCTTATCTTTTTTACGCCAGTTTTTTTACTTATAGCTATGTTGGAGAAAAAGTTCCCTGGTTAAGTCTATATCCTTTGTTTTGGGGA
The DNA here is from genome assembly GCA_040377495.1 of Halobacteriovoraceae bacterium. Taxonomy (GTDB): domain Bacteria; phylum Bdellovibrionota; class Bacteriovoracia; order Bacteriovoracales; family Bacteriovoracaceae; genus JBEIOQ01. Next base: position 15,050 of record JBEIOQ010000024.1, on the reverse strand, counting down.
ATCATTTACTTCTGTGTTTATTATGATCATTACTTTCAATATAAACACACCGAGTTTATTAATCTGGGAGTTATTTTCTTTACCTTTTTTACTTTCCGTATTTGCCTTATGACTAATTTTAATCGTAGTGGTGATGACACTGAATTAATCAGCCAAGTACATACAACAAAAGAATTTCATAACATTATGAAAAGAATTAAAGATCGGATGGTATCACCAACTAAAGTTAACTCAAAAGCTTTGATTACTGGGGACGCTGTATGGCCGGCCACTTGGTACTTATTTAACCAAGAAGATTACCACTACATAATGCAACAGAAGGAAGTGAAGCTTTACCCTTATATCATCGAAAACTATCCAGCCCAGTTGCCGCTCGAAGAAAGCCATCGTAAAGTGACAATTAAATTACGGGGATGGTGGGTTCCTGAGTATGAAGCGCTTAGCTTTGGAACCTATCTTAATTATATGATCACCCATAAACCTTGGTCGAACACAGGCTTCAGTTATGTTGATTTTTATATCAAGAAAAATTTTAATTAAGAGTAAAGACGAAATTATTTCCCTCATGTACCACTATTTTAAAACAAGAAAAGTCTGTTTGATTAGCCTGAGGAAAGTCTCTTTGCTCTTGCAAGGATAGTGCGAGGTATTGGGCCTTGGTCTGTTTAAAAAATAAAATTTTCTTCTCGCATTCCAATTGAGTGTAAATATTTTTAATAAGCTCTTGGCGGCCAAGCATTTCTCCATAATCAATATTCAGCACCAATAAATGATTAATCCATCCTAAGTAAACATCCTTATCTGCCAGTGAGCCTAAGAAAGAGGTGTAATCGTAGGGACGAAGTGAAGATTGAACAATGACCCCTCTAGGAAGGGCCCTCAGCTTCTCTACTGTGGCCTTGATACCTGGGAGATCACGATCAGCGAGATCTAGTTTCGTTTGCATATGAGCAAACTCACGCCACTTTATTGGTAAAGTTTTCAAAGTGAACAAACTAGATACAACTATCATTAAGACAACTGTAAGAAAGTAAATTTTTCCTTGAACATGTTTGTGGAAAAGATACATCACAGCAATACCAGTCATAGTCCAGGTTGGCATATAGTGCTTAAACATGAAATTCATACGCTCATAAGGAGGCCCATACGAGTCGTTGACATAAACAATTTCTGGAAGAATCAGCATTAAAAAAGCTAAAACTAAAAAGTAAGCTTCTTTAGAAGTAATCTCTTTTAATTTTTTTTGGAAGGCAATAAGTACGATTGAAACCAAGGCAAGAATCCACCACCATCCCCAATGTAAAAAAAGTTCTTTCACTGGACTTCTTCCTACCGCATCTGTCACCAGTTTTAAATTAACCCCTGAGACATAGCGAGGTGGATAGACGAAAGTCGCACAAAGAGTTATCGCGCCTAAGCCTAAAGCGATTAAAGTTTGAGTTTTAGTTAAATCGTATACAGGATCTTCCTCAAAAAAGATTTCTTTCAGAATGAATCCAGGAAAGGCCAAGCTTAAAAATATGACTTCCCAAGGATTAGCGAGCATAAATAAGCGATAGAAAATTCCGTAAGCCATTCCTAAAAAAACTAGTTTGCCGTAACGAGTTTGAACTAAACGTAGAGAATAAAAGCTTATTATAATGTAAAGAACCGACAGGCTTAAATCTGCAAAATGAGGATGAAAATCCGTTTGAAAAAATGACCACCATGGGAACTCATTAATAATTCCTGAAATCACACGAGAAGGCTCCCACCAATTTGTACTTGAGCGAAAATAAAAATGTATACCATCGAGATTGGAACCAAAAGCAACAACAAACGTTGCCATTAACGATCGCCATGCACTTAAAGATAATATTCGCGAAAATAAAATAAATAGCAGAGTGACATAAAAACTATAACTCAAACTGACGCAGACGGAATAAGCCTGAGATGTAGTCAACCCGAACATGTGAGCAAGACTAGCTCCCCATTTGAACCAATAGATGTAGTAGGCATTAGCATAACCAGAAAGCCATGGATCTATTGGGTTTAGAGGGTTATTAATTGATGAAGATAAAAGATTATAGTCACGGACATGCTCACCTGTGGGATAAAACTGTAACCACTGATTAGCAAAAACAAAAAGCAGCACGAAAGTTATTAAGAGAACAACAGCTTCTTGAAAGATATTTGATTTTCGAACTGGAAAATAAAAATATATGGTTCCGGAGAATAAAAGAAAAAGTAACCAATAGCTAATTGGTCCTGGAGTTACCAACAACCAAAGAAATTGGGAAATGAGAGGGAGCATAAGTGAGGAGAGGATAAGAGGAAGCATTATTGATTAGCTTCTAACCAATACTCAAAGCTTTTATCTTCTTGTATGGTCTCCATGTTCGCACCTTTAGAAATATCAATGTTTTTATTTTTTGTTTCTAAGTCTTTAACAATACCACCTAGATTCACAGGTGAACCTGGACTAACTGAAACAGTGGTGGCTAAATTTGTTCTTTCATTTTCGAGCGCAATCTCAACTTCCATTCCACTAAAGGTAACACTCTTACAGGTCACTTTCACTGCCTGCTTAAGCTTCACAATGCGATATTCTTGAATGGTAGGAAAGGCCGGGTTCGCTGGTGGATGCGTCACTTCTTGTGTTCGTGAAACTTCCATTTCGATACTTGCACTTAAGCCTTTACCTAATACCAACATACTTGCTTCTTCCCCTTTACTAGTAGAAGAAGTTGCAAGAAAAATGGGTTTTCCTTGGGTAGTCACCCCAATGTTAGTGGTATTAGCGTTGTTATTAGAGCGTTTGACCACCTTCATATGGCAATGTGGTCCGACAAATTCTGCTTGAACTAGGGTACTTAATAATAAAATGAGGGAAATCATGCCCCTATTTTACACTAGAATCCTATAAGTCAAAAAAGCACCTACATAGGCAAGAATAGTCATATAAATAAACATAAAAAATGGCCATTTCCAGCTCTGAGTCTCTTTTTTCACGATGGCAAGCGTACTCATACACTGACAAGCAAATGCAAAGAAAATAAGCAAAGACCAAGCTACGGCCAGATTAAAATGAGGGTCACTACTTAAGTGTTCACGCAGAGTTAGAGATTCTTCCGTCACTTCACCTAATGCGTAGATTGTTCCTAAACCTGCTACAAATAGTTCTCGTGCTCCAAAAGCAATGAGTAGACCAACACCGATTTTCCAATCGTATCCTAAAGGTTTAATCACAGGCTCAATCAATTTACCCATTTTTCCCATATAGGAGTTTTCTAATTGCATCGCTGTTATCTGCCCCTCATCTAAATTTTGCATTTGTGCTTCATCTAATCGAGGAAAAGTAGAAAGAACCCAAATAACAATAGAAAGAAGGAAAATGATCGTTCCAGCTTTCTTCAAGAAGATCAGACCTTGACGGTACATCTGCTTAAAAGCGAGTTTCAAACGAGGTCGTAGATAAATAGGCATCTCAATAAAGAAAGATTTTGTTTCACCTTTAAACATGGATAAACGAAAAATTTTGGCCATGACTAAGGCAACGATAGTGCCTAAAAAATACATAAAAAAGAAAGCAAGTGCTTGAGAATTTAAAATTCCCATTATGGTATAAGAAGGAATAAACGTGCCAATTAAAAGTACATAAACAGGTAATCGAGCGCTACAAGTAATTAATGGAATGACCAATAATGTAGCCATTCTTTCGCGTCGATCTGAAATTGTTCGGGTCGACATAATAGCAGGAATAGAACAAGCAAAACCAGACATAAAAGGTAAGAAAGCTTTTCCATTAAGACCAAAAAATCCCATGAGGCGATCTGTAAGAACTGCCGCCCTGGCGATATACCCGGACTGCTCTAGTAAGCTCATAAGGAAAAAGAGAATCATAATTTGTGGTAAGAACACCACGACGCCACCAACTCCAGCAAAAATCCCGTCGACCACTAAACTCTTCGCCATTCCCTCAGGCATTTGATTTCCAACAAGATCTCCTAATTGAGTAACTGCTCCCTCAATCCATTCCATCGCAGGACCTGACCAGGTGTAGAGAGCATGAAAGATGAGATAAAAAATAACCAAAAAAGCAATACTTCCCCATAAAGGATGAAGTAGAACTTTATCAATTTTGTAAGTTGTTTTTGCGTTGTAGAAATCTTTATTTTCAGCGACAGAATTTAGTATTTCTCGAGCTGCTATGAGATATTTTGTATTAGCATCTAGAACGGTGTGCGTACTTTGTAATTGAATCAGATCTTTATGAGCTTCTCTCCATAGAAAATGCTCTTCACTCGAATTAGGAACGCAAATAACATTATTAGGTTTTACCTCGGTTGTTTCTAAGCTATTTTTAATAAAATCTGTGACTTTTCTTTTAACTTCAGCATTTTCTTCTAACGCTGAAATGCGCAAGACTTTTAGACCTAACTTCTGTTCTAATAAATCCCAATTAATATTTTTAAGATCGGCAATGAGATCGCTCTTATTCACGATCACTTTTACTTTGTCACCGAAGTGATTTTTTAGACTTAAAGCAAGAGCAATACTAGACTCAAAACGAGAAAAGTCTGCCACCACATAAATACCCTGATAAGCCCCAATTTGTGGATTCACACCAATCAAAGTTTCGACTGATATAGCTTCATCAATACTAGTGGGAACCAGATTATAGATCCCGGGCAAATCGACAATTTGGATCTCAGTATTAGGCACCAGACCGACACCACTATCAACTGTGATCCCTGAATAGTTAGAAACTTTTCTTTCTAAACCGGTGATGAGATTAAAGAGACTGGATTTTCCAGCGTTTGGACACCCGACCAGAAGAGCATTTTGCATACTTTATTCCACTTCAATAAATGAGGCTTCGAATTTTCTAATGGCCAGAAAATTACTTTCTCCGTGTTTGATAGTTATGGGACTGCCTAATAATGCTTTACTGGTAACTTCTAGGGTATCACCAGGCATTATGCCAATTCCGATTACAGTACTGTGATTATGAAAACCTTCATTGATACGAATAATTTTTACGGTTTCACCAATTTTAACTTTGTCTAAAGAACGAGTTCGCTTAGTCATGATTATGGTCCACTAAGTATCGATCGCCCATTTGTACTGAGCTAAAATCTTCTGCCGAATTAAATTTACTTAAATCTAAATCCGTTTTGATTTTTTTATCTGTGCTGGAAGTTAACTTCTTCATATATTTGAAAAATTTATCTCTGGTTTCACCTGAAAGTAAGTGTTCCATTAAACATGAATCACGATGGGCCACTTCTTCCGTTACACCGACAACGTCTTTCAAAAAATAAAATAAAAGAGTTCTGGAAGAAAGAATATCATGAACTGCATGGTGACCAGATTCGGTTAAAGAGAAAAACTTACTATCATCTTCTGCAATTAGTTCGCGTTTTTTTAATGTCGTCAAAGCAGTAGAAACAGAACCTTTTGTGAGTCCCATATCTCTTGCGATATCTGTCACTCGAGCATAGCCATTTCTCTCTTTCAACTTATGGATGGTTAAAAGGTAGTGAACCATGGAGTGTGTTAGTTCCGAATCGGGATTGTGAGTAATCATTTTTTTGATGATCATGGGGACTCCTCAGATTGTGTGTGTTTAATAATTATAAACGACCGTTTGATATGTCAAACGATAATTATTCTTTGCACTCATTTGGAAGCTATAGAGTGGCGAGACTCAGTCCAACCGCTTGATTTTACGAACATCCTTAGTGGTGGATTATTGCCTCACTACTAGAGAGAGCACCTTCGATGTTACAATAACTTATGTTTTAAGAAAGGATTTACCTATGAAATGGTTACTACTTTGCCTTCTCCTAGTGGCAGCTGGAGTTTCAGCTGACGATAACGAGATGATCAATGATTACAACAATACCTATAATAACCAGCAGCAAGGTTTTCAATTTCAGAAACCTTTGACCACAGAAGAACAAAAGACAGATAAAGAATTTGTCCACCAAGAGTTCAACGATAAAATGCGACAAGAGGCCTGTGAGAAATTAAAAGCTGAAATGACTGAAGCAGAAAAAAAACGTGGTGCAGACCCCTGTAATGCCAACATGGTGGATGAAGTTGGGTTTGTGGTTGATCCCACTATTGATCGTATGATTCCTATGTTGGCCAAAGCTTATTCAGGGCTATTTGGTTTAAGCGGAGCTGGTGGGGGGATTACATACAATCACTATGCTGAAGTAAAAAATCCAGACGGATCAGTCAAGAAAACTGCAGTTGAAGGTAAAGACGGACAAACGACACAACAAAATACTTACAAAACAGAAGACGGAAAAGAAACCACCAACAAAGACGAAGCGAAGAACGATAAGGAAGAAAAACAAGATGTCTGTGCCATGATTCCCATGGTGACAGAGATGGGGGCAGGTGCATACCAAGCAGCTAATCAAAATACAATCATGACTCAAACTCAGCAGGCCCAAGCACAAAGTGCAGCGGATGCTCAGACAGAAAATATGTATGCGATCGCTCGTATGCACGATACCAGAAAACAAAGTGCTAACATCCAAGGTGTTGGCTGGGGTGCGACCTCAGCTTGCTATGCTGTGGTGATGATGGGTGGTGCTGCCGTAGATTTCAAATTAGTTGCCAAAGGAGCAACTTCTGTTCTTTTCACTGTATTCTATGGATTAAAAGCAAAGAATCATGAAGATTGGTCTACTAAAATGACGGATAGAGCGAATAAATTAAAAACTCTATTGAATGCAAAAAACTGTGACCCTGTTAGAGAAAAAAATTGTTACTGTTCTATGCCTTCAACAAAATATGATCCACAGTACTGCTTAAAAAAACCTAAAAATGCAAAGTCTCCAAAAATTGCAGATAACATTTGTGTCGGAGGTAATGCTCAAGTTGATCCCGACTGTGAATGCCGTAATACTGGATCTTGTTTCGACCAAGTACTTGCCGGACAAATGGGCCAGATGAATTTAGGTAACACTTATATGCAAGGAGTAATTAAAGATGTAAGTAAAATTACCAATTCAGGACTCGATTACTCAACCCTGGATAATGGATCTTTTGGTAACTTGGCGGTAGGGAAAAATGCTTTAAAGCTAAAAGAAAAAGAAATTAATCAGCTTCTCACTCCCCTTAATGATACACAAAAAGCTGATGCACGTTTTATGATGGAGCGCGGATTACCAGCAGCTGCAGCTGCTTTATTAGCAAGAATGCCAGAAACAGAACAATCAAAACAATTAGCGAATCAATTGAGAAGTGGATTCACTTCTAATAAGGCCCTTGTGGCCTATGCACCCACTAATCGCGGCAGTGAGCAATCTTCACTTCACTTCAATCAAAATCGCCCAAAATCAGGTCGTGGTTATAACGATAGTGAAAACTATGTTAAAAATGGCAGTGGTTCAAATAAAACCATGAATGACACTCAGGTCCTCAACTTTGCCCAAAAAGCGCAAAGAGAGGCTGAAATTAGAAAGTCACCAGAGACCCCTATCTTCGATATTATTTCGTACCGTTATCGTAGTAGTGCGTGGAAGAGCCTTGACGTCATGTCTAAGACTGGAAACTAAAGAGAGTTTTATTCATAAAGAGTTAAGGGACAAAAAGTGAATCTTTTTCTATAATAGGGAAATGATTCAGAAACCCGTACTCATTTATGATGGCGAATGCACCCTTTGCACCCGCTTTAAACAGACAGTCGAAAGATTTGATGTTGATCATAAACTCACCTATGTTTCGATTCATCAAGATGAAATTTATACTGAACTACCTCTGACCAAAGAGGAATGCCACAAGGTAATACATTTGGTAGATGAAAATAACCAAGTCTATAAAGGCCCTGACGTAATCCGTTATCTTGCGCATCTTTTCCCTATGGTGAACAACCTGGCCTGGATGTTAGAAACGGATGTAGGTAAAAAGGCCCTTGATTTTTTCTACCAAAAAGTAAACGATATACGGAATTCCCAAATTAATAGTTGTAATAAATGCAAAGACGAATAGCTGAGTCCCTACTTATAATCCCAACCTACAAAGAAATCGATAACATTCAAAAAATGTTAGAGACCATCGATCGCTTATACCCAGAAATGAGCGTACTTATTATCGATGATGGTTCACCAGATGGAACAGCAGATGTTGTTAAAAATTATCAAAAGAAAAAAAGTAATTTGCACTTAATTGAACGCAAAGGAAAACTGGGCCTAGGTACTGCTTATGTAACAGGCTTCCAGTGGGCACTAGAAAAAAAATATAATTATATTTTTGAAATGGATTGTGACTTTTCTCATGATCCAAGTGAAATCCCTCAGTTTCTTGAAGCGGCTGAAGAAAACGACTTAGTGATTGGTTCACGCTATATTGGCGGTATCCGCGTGATTAACTGGCCCATGAAACGTTTACTGCTCTCTTATTTTGCCTCTATTTACACTCAGATTATTACAGGTATGACGATTAAAGATGCAACCGGGGGCTACAAATGTTTTACCCGTAAAGCACTCTTAAGTCTTAATTTGGATAATATTTTTTCAAATGGATATTCCTTTCAAATTGAACTTAACTTTAAAATTTGGTCCCAAGGTCTTAAAGTTAAAGAAATCCCCATCACTTTTTATGAAAGACGTGACGGACAGTCAAAAATGCACGGAGGTATCGTTTATGAGGCCGTGTTTGCTGTTTTTAAATTACGTTTGAAAAAAATGTTGGGAACACTTTTGAAATAATTTAGCTAAAGTTCTCTTCGTTCAGAGGAAAACTTAACATTAAAAAGAAGAGCAAACAGCCACCAAACTCTAACACTTCACCTCGTTTCGATGAAGGGATCAGTGATGCTGTCGCAAATAAAAGTACATAGCTGATGATATGATGGTTCTTTGCGACAGGAATTCCCAGTTTATTGACTAAAGCTTTGATTGATTCTTTTTTACGATAAAGTACAGGGAGAATCAAAAGATAAAACGCCACAACTATGCCAAGACCAGTCCCGAAAATAATTTTATTAATTTTTTTCCCTTCAACCACTAAATTATGCAAATTGGTTTCACCTTGGGAATTATTCTTAATAAAAAATTCACTCGATTCACGACTGAAAATTCGTTGTCCCCAAGAAATCTCTTCCCCCGCTCCGAACATGAAAATACAAAAGGCACCGAAAGTACAAAGGAGGAATAGTAAGTTTTTCCTGGAACGTAATCTGTATAAACGAAGAGCACAAGTTTGAGCACACATGAGAAGAGCGTAGACCGTCATCCATTCCAGGAAGCCATCTTCCATAGCATAGGTGGCTTCATAATATGTCTTACTTAATAGACAGATAAATAAACCAAAAAGAACACCAACAGCAATTAATTGATAAGTGATTTTTTCAACAATATTCAGTTTCACTTTTTAACAACCCCATTGATCCATTAGATCAGTTCTTATTTGGTGACGACCACCTTCAAAAGGAGTACTCAAAAACGTTTTAGCAATAGCCACACTATCTTCATTCGAAGACACGCGGGCACCCAAACAGAGAACATTCGCATTGTTGTGTTCACGCGAAAGTTTAGCGTCTTCTATTGTGCGGCAAAGAGCTGCTCGAATGCCCTTAAAACGATTAGCAGCGATAGACATACCAATGCCTGAACCACACAATAAAATTCCCACGGAACCTTTATCGGTGAGAACTTTCTGTACTAAAATTTGAGCGAAATTAGGATAATGAACTGAAGCTTCTGAATCAGTTCCTAGATCAATCATTTCATGATCTTTTTTCAATTCTCGGATAAGGGCCGCCTTCTGAATGAAGGCGGCGTGGTCTGCAGCAATATAAATTTTCATGAATTAGTAACGATAATGATCTGGTTTATAAGGTCCATTCACTGACATCCCCATGTACTCAGCTTGCTCTGGAGTAAGAGTATCAAGTTTCACTCCAACTTTCTCTAAGTGAAGACGAGCTACTTTTTCATCCAAGTGTTTTGGAAGAGTGTAAACTTTGTTTTCATAGTTTTTAGAATGTTGCCATAACTCTAGTTGAGCCAGAGTTTGGTTAGTGAAAGAGTTAGACATTACAAATGAAGGGTGACCAGTTCCGCAACCAAGGTTCACCAGACGGCCTTCAGCTAAAACGATAATACGTTTACCGTTAGCGTAAGTATACTGATCGACCTGAGGTTTAACTTCCATCTTTTTGATGTCTTTGCTGTTATTTAAGTAAGCAATGTTGATTTCACTATCAAAGTGACCAATGTTACAAACAATCGCTGTATCTTTCATTATATCTAAGTGACGGCTATCAATTACTTTTACACAACCTGTAGCTGTTACGAAAATGTCGCCGATTTTAGCGGCTTCATCCATCGTCATTACTTGGTAACCTTCCATCGAAGCTTGAAGTGCATTGATTGGATCAATTTCAGTCACAACTACACGGCCACCAAGACCACGTAAAGAATGAGCTGAGCCTTTACCAACATCACCGTAACCAGCGACAACACAAACTTTACCAGCAATCATGATATCAGTAGCACGCTTAATACCGTCCGCTAGTGATTCACGACATCCGTAAAGATTGTCGAACTTTGATTTTGTAACAGAGTCATTGATATTGATCGCTGGAAGTGGAAGAGTTCCTTTTTTCACGCGTTCATATAAACGGTGAACCCCTGTTGTCGTCTCTTCTGAAATTCCTTTGATACCTTTCGCCAATTGAGGGAAGCGATCTAAAACCATATTGGTTAAATCTCCACCATCATCAAGAATCATATTTAGTTGTTCTTTTTTATCACCAAAGAAAAGAGTTTGTTCAATACACCAGTCGAATTCCTTTTCGTTCATGCCTTTCCAAGCAAAAACGGGAATTCCACGAGCTGCAATAGCTGCTGCTGCATGATCTTGTGTCGAAAAAATATTACATGAAGACCAACGAATTTCAGCTCCTAATTCAATCAGTGTTTCAATCAACACAGCTGTTTGAATTGTCATGTGTAAGCATCCTGCAATGCGAGCGCCTTTTAAGGGTTTGCTTGCGCCGTATTCTTTACGAAGGGACATAAGTCCTGGCATTTCTGATTCAGCCAGAGTAATTTCTTTTCGTCCCCACTCAGCTAATCCCATGTCTTTTACTTTATAATCAGTAAAGCCAGTTTTCGTCGCGTTAATTTCAGTTTTCATTCGTATCCTCTTGGTTAAAATAGGTGATTTTAATGGGCCTACTATAACATTCCTTTTCCCAGCTTACAAGATAAGCAGTATAGTTATAGGGGTTAGGACACGTTAATTTATGGCAAGCTATACATCCATTTCTAAAGCAGAGGCGCAGAGTATTCTGAGCCTTTATGGCGACTATGAAATTATAGAGTTATCACCTCTTTCGCTGGGGATTTCCAATTCAAATTATTGTGTGCGTCTGAAAAATCATGCTCCGCTTGTCTTAAAAATATCTAACGATAAGAATGCTGTCGATCTGAAAGAAGAACAAAAGATTTTGATGAAGTTATCCCAGAGTCAGTTTCCTCTAAGTTTGACGCCCCTTAAAACAAAAAAAGAAGAAGTGGTTTATGAGTGCGGAAAATATCACGGTGTCATTTACCCCTTTATTGAAGGCAAAATTCCCCAGATAGAGGGTAATACTTGTTTAGAGGTAGGGAAGGCCCTAGCGACTCTACACAATTTAAATATTAACGATCCTATTCTTCGAGGTTATCAATCGGTAGGCTTTGGAGCGATGGAAGTACTGACATACACCTATCATCCTGAGTGTCCCTTAGACTTTAAAACAATTTTTAACGAAATTTTTCCTGATAAATTAAAAAAATATATTGAACTTGATCTTCCCCTTGGACTTATTCATGGGGATTTTTATTATGACAATAGTCTTTTTGATAACGAAGGTCTTAAAATCATTCTAGATTTTGAACAAGCAGGGATTGGTCCTTATCTCTTTGATGTGGGTGTTTCTATTTCAGGGACATGCTTAAAAAATGGCCACGTTGATGCAGATTATGTTGCCCAATTTCTCAAAGGTTATGAATCTATACGCACTTTCGAGGAAGAGGAGAAGGAAAATCTTAATACGTCTATTTTACTAGGGCTCTACTCTATTGCCTTATGGAGAATAAAGCGCTTTAACGAAAGACAGATTGACCCGACAAAAAAAGATAACTACAAAGAACTTATTCTTCGCGCCCAAAACTTTTACCAAAAGATCAAAAATGAATGACAAAGAGATCATCAAACATAAAGCTGAATATTTTGCTTCTTGCCCCAAGGGGGTAGAAGAACTTCTTTTTCAAGAAATGAGCGAACTGAAAATTGGAGGAATTTCAAAGTCTATCGGCGGTGTACATTTCGAAGGAAAACATGAAGATTTCCTCAAAGTTATTCTTTATTCAAGACTCGCATCACGTGTTTACAAAAAACTTTTTACCTTTGATATAAAAGTAGAAAAAGATCTTTATCACCGCGGAATGGAAATAAAATGGAAGACTATTTTTGGTTTAGATCAGACTTTCAAAATTCAAACTATCCTCATGCGCTCACCTGATGGAAAGAAGAAGTCAAAATTTTCCAACACCATGATTCTTTCGCAAACGTTAAAGGATGCTATTGTTGATCGTTTTCGTGAAGACGAAGAAGGTGTGCGCCCCAATGTTAACAAACAAAATGCGGATGCCTCGTTCATAGTGCATATTGCACCCTATGACGATACTTTTACCACCAAAGAAAAAGTCACCATTATGGTGGACCTGGCAGGTGAACCTCTCTCTAATCGTGGCTACCGTGATCCAGGATTCGAAGCTCCATTAAGAGAAAATCTGGCAGCAGCTTTAATTCTCTCTACTGATTGGAATAAAACAGAAACCTTTATTGATTCGATGTGTGGCTCAGGAACACTACTGATCGAAGCTGCAATGATTAAAGGTAATATCCCGGCCAGTTACTACAAATTAAAGAAAGGAGTCCAATATGCCTTCTTTAATCTTTATTTATTTAACAAAGATAAGGACCTCATCGATGCCTGGAATACTGAAGTAAAACTGGCCTTAAACCAAGCAAAAAAAGGTTTTGAATCTCTCAAAACGACTAAGCTCTATGGGTACGATATGGTTCATCACCATATGAATCTTTGCCTGAACCACGTGGAAAAGTGTGAATTAAAAGACGTCATCGTGGTTAATCGCGAAGATGCAACAAGACTTACGCCGGCCTTCACACCAGGAGTAGTTATTGCTAATCCGCCATACGGTGAACGTATGGGAGAAGACGATAAAGAGTTAGCAGGACTTTATTATAATTACGGTGAAAACTTAAAACAAAATTTTAAAGGCTACCGTGCTTATATATTTACTGGGAATTTACCGATGATTAAAAAAATTAGTCTTAAAACATCGGCAAAATTGATTTTCTACAATGGCGACATTGAATGCCGCCTTGTACGTTATAATCTTTATTAAAATCTTCCGTCTAACTTCATTGCAAATTGAGGCGTAGAAAACTTCATCAGCATATTTTTGTTAACTACTTTATCAAAATGTTTGGCTGACTTAGAAAAGAAATAGGAAGAAATGTCTTGATCCTTCAAGAAAACGGTATGCCCTTTATCCGAAAGCTTGCGTAAAATATATTCAGAATCTAGAAAACAGATATCACGAATCAACAGATTGCGGGCCACATAAAGTACGATACAAAAATCGCTTAACTCCACCAAAGATTTCTTAATCTTCACCCCTTTAGGACTTGATTTGTCTGCCCAGTGAACTTTCACTTCAACCGTTTTATCATCTAATTTGAAATCAAAACCACGCTGGGATGTGGATTTAATTTGTTTTAATCCAAAGATATTCTTCGCATACCACTCGCCCAACTGCACTGGTAAATTTTTCGAATTAACGACGATAAATGAATCGCGGAATTTATCATACATACGTCCAGCGTCTTCTACCATTTGCGATATTTCATGTTCGTTTGGTAGGTGCATAATCGCCATGGATTTCCCCATTTTGATTTTCACTTTTTTAGAGAATTGAGCTTCATACCAAGTTTCAAAATCAGGCTCTTCTAAAAAATCAAAAGAACTGAAGTTAAAACCAATTGATTGAAGTTCTTTTACACTTTGAATGTCTTTAAGATGTTTTTGTAAGTATGTTAGCGGAACATACTCTTTGGGGGTAGAACCCATAACAAAGACTTCATCCTTGTCATAATCAGTATTACCATGGATCCCGGAGCTAAACTCCTTCGCCAATTCAAATATTTTATTTTTCACTTTATACCTACTATAAGCTTAGTTCTTTTAAATTAATCTCGTGGTCTGTCATCGTTTTCGCCAAGGCCACATTGTGAACTAAGTAGTGAGAACAAAAAATTCTAAAGTCAGCTATTTTTGATTCATAGAATTTTTTATCTTCTCCGACAGCTGCCCCTAATTTACTTTGGGCAATGATGGCCGAATCAAGAAGTCTCCAACCAACGACCAAACATGATGCAAATTGTAAAAAATCAGTACAATGAGCAAGAATGCCTTCCATATCTTTGTTTTGTGCTTTCTTCGTGATCATTCCCATGATGGATTGAGCTGACATCATGACTTTTTTCATCAGCTCAACTTCTGTTGGACATAAATCTTTAGGACATTTCTCTAATGACTTCATAATTTCACCAGTCATCATGGTCAATGCTTTGCCGTTATCTTTTAGAATTTTTCTCATCACAAAATCGATCGCCTGAATACCATTGGTTCCTTCATAAATTGTCGCGATCTTAGCATCTCTTGCGAACTGTTCTACACCATACTCTGTACAGTAGCCATATCCACCATGAGCTTGAATGGCGTCCACACAAACTTGGAAGCCTTGTTCAGAACAGTAAGCTTTACAAATAGGAGTTAATAAACCGATTAAGTTATGAATTTCAGCATTCTTCTTTTCTTCATCGAAAAGATTCGCGGTATATAGACAAAGAGCGCGCATTCCGCGACTCATAGCACGCATACGTAGAAGATTTCTTTTTACATCGGGGTGGTTCACGATTTCTGTTCCGAATTGAACACGTTCTTTGCAATATTGTTCTGCCATCATGTA
>JBEIOQ010000103.1:0-8763 GCA_040377495.1 Halobacteriovoraceae bacterium | reverse complement strand
CGTTAGAAGCTAGAGAGTCCCAACCCAGACGAGCATGATAGTGAAAAGGGTTTTGTTGATCATCATCAAGAAAGTCAATCTTTGCTCCCTTTTTAAGGAGATATTCTAACTTTGTACTTCCTATTTTACAGGCTTCACTGATTGCATGAAAAACCAAACTTCTTCCTTGGCCATCAGTATAATTTATATCCGCCCCATGCTTAATAAGGAGATCAGAAATTTCAACCGCGTAAGGTTTAAAAATTTGATTGGCACAATCTTCAAAAGAAACGCGTTCAAGGGCAGATCGATCACCATCTAAAGAATTAGCATCTGCTCCTGACTCCAGTAGATATTTTAAAATCGTAAACTGAGCTTCACTATTTGAATTATAACGTCTTTGAATACTGAAAATGGTATTATGAATAGGATAACGATAGGTGAACTGTAGACAAGACTCGTTCACTTTAATTTTCCCTGACTCAACCAGTGACTTTACTTCTGCTAAATTTCCTGTGTTAAGAGCAGTATTAAAACTGCGAGTAGCTTCATCATCGCAACCAAAAACTGTTTGTGATAAAATTGATGAAAAAATAATCAAAGACAGGAAAAAGATTGTTTTGCTCATATCAAACTCCATGATGTCGAATGGTATCAGCTTACAATATTAACTTAGGCTGTGTCAGCTGGTGGACAGAGATAAAAAAGGAAAATGTTCTGTGAAAATCACTGAATTTATTCTTCCGGATTCCAAACAAAGCTGCAAGCAGCTGAATAACGGTAAGGTTCTGGGCCTTCTAACGTAATCGTCTCCCCTTTTGTCCGTGGGGGAAATCCCTGACAACTAGTCCCGACCATTACACCTTTCAGTTTAGTGGTAGAGCCCACCAGGCCTTGATCACCTTTGTAAACTTTTGTGATTTTTACTTCAGATGTTTCTGCATCAAGCATTCCCACGAATTCAGCCTTGACTAAAACTTTGGCTTGTTCAAAAAGTTTTTTGTTATCTGGCGCCCCCGCACAACGGCAAGCGAAGCATGAAATAGAAAAGAGAGTAAGAGAAATAATTAAAAGAGTTTTCATTAAACCTTTTTCAGTTCCGGAAGATTTTTAATCATGAGTATCGGAACAATCAAGCAAGCTGCTCCAATCAAATATGGATAAGCTCCGCCTAACTTCCAATAAATCACGCTGGCGATAATCGGACCAATAACTCGCGCTAGTGATCCAAGAGATCTAAACACACCAATCACATGCCCTTGCACTTCTGCTGGAGCGTAGATTGAAACAGCTGAAGTTTGACAAGGAATCACCATAGCACTTCCTACTGCAAGAAATCCAAGACCAGCATAAAGCATGAATGTATTTTTGGTGAAAGCGATGAGAATTAATCCTGGGATAATCGCAATTAAACCTTGGATTGCCATTTTATTCTCACCTACCAGATTGGCCTTTCTTCTGACATAACCACCTTGGATCATAGCAATTAAAAATCCAATGTAGATGAACATGTAAGCGTTATCCATGGAAGTATATCCCAAACGCTCAACCGCTAAAAAGGTCAGCGTAAATTCCATCCCTGAAAATGCTGCTAGAAAAATAAAATGAGAAAAATTAGTACCGTTCACTCCTGGATAAGGTGCTGGTTTGAAAAGTTTAAAGATGTTAGAGGTTCTTTCAATTGTTCCCTTACCACGTTTATCTTCTGGCAGAGTTTCTTTAAAGTTTCTCCAGATTGAAATGAAGTTAATAAAGGCCAAGACTGCTGCGACTAAGGCTGGTGTGGAAAAAGGATTTACCCCTAATCCAATTAAACTAGGGTATTTAGCGGTTAAGTCGACTGTAGAAAAAATTCCCCCCATCGCAGGGCCAAGAATAAAACCAAGAGCAAAAGCAATCCCGATGAAGGCCATTCCTTTGGAGCGTGACTCTTTATCCGTCACATCGGCCACCACTGCTGAGGCTGTGGAAATATTTCCTCCCATAATCCCGCCAATAAAACGAGCGAGTATTAGAAGGGTGAATGAGCCAGAAAAAAACCATAAAACATAACTTAAAAATAAACCAAAGACTGAAATCATTAGCACTGGTTTACGTCCAATACGATCTGAGATCGTTCCCCAGATAGGTGCTCCTACAAATTGTAAGAAAGAATAAATCGCACCGAGAATACCACCGAATAAAACAATATTAGCAGCATCGTTGGTGACTCCCCCCATCGTCGTAATGGAAGTAATAGTGCCAAAGATCGCTTTTAAAAAGAAATTTTCACTATCCACAGCCAGATAGTATTTTGCCATGGCAGGGAACATCGGGAAAATAATGGAAAATCCAACTAAGTCCAAAAACAAAGTCAGGAAGACTATCTTCAACACCTTCTTCGCTTCAGGAGTTAAAGGTTTACTCTTCATTGATTGGTTAGGTAGTTCCATCGTAATGACCTCATCTGGTATATCGTAAAATAATTGCTCTTTTTCTTTTTGACTTCCTTCAGCGTATGCCTGAATGAACTGAGCAAAAGCCTTCGCCCACTCATCGTCATCATTCAAACAAGGAATATGCTTCACCTGCACACCTAAAGCATGCATTTCTTCTTTTAATTCAAAACCAATTTCATCCGTCGTTTCTAAACAATCGGCAACAAAACTTGGGCAATAAACGGCGATCGATTTCACTCCTGCCTTCGCTAATTTTTCGCAATAACTATCGGTCGCAGGCTCTAGCCATTCTTCTGAACCAAAGCGTGATTGGAAAGTCAGGTGAATTTGGTCTTGTCCGATTCCCTTCACTTTTTCTTTGATGAGCTTGAAGGTTTCATAGCAATGACGATAATAGACATCATTCTTTACCAATACTCTACGAGTCGGAATACCGTGAAAGGAAATCACCAAAGCATCCGTTTTAGAATCCGTCAAACTCTTCTCAATATTTCTCACTGATAGATCAATAAAAGCTTTGAGCTTATGATAGTTGTTCACAAAATCTAAACTCGGCACGTTCACACGCCCTTCTAAATTCTTCGCCAAAATATCAAAGACCGAGGCTGTCGTGGATTCTGAATATTGTGGAAACTGAGGAATCACAATCAATCGATTTGGCCGCTGTTCGACTGGAATTTTTTCCCATTCATCAAACACAAATTTTAAACGAGGTTCGCACACTAAGAACGCCGGCTTTACAATATAAGCTGGTAAGTGACTGGCCACCTTAGCAGTAAAACTAAGAGTATTATCCACCAGTGGAAAGGACTTTCCATTCCAGATGCGGGCATACTTTTCGGCTGAATTTTTAGGCCTAAAAGGAAGAATAAAAAGATAGAGAATAAACTTCCACAGAAGCGGCGGCAGATCCACCACACGGGGATCCCCCAGAAACTCCTTTAAAAAGATTCGAACATCACCCACTTTAGGGGATTTAGGAGAGCCCAATTGGGCAATAACCACTTGCGCTTTAGCTTTCATATTGCTAACTGTTTTACCTTAAAAACATTCCAAATAACAGGACAATGCTAATGAAAAAAAGTCGTACAAAAAGTGAACTAAAAGGCGTAACTCTTTTAGGCCAGGCCAAGACCACTTACAGCATGAACTATGCCCCTGAAGTTTTAGAATCATTCCCCAATAAAAATCCAGGGAAAGACGCTTGGACTACTTTTATTTGCACTGAATTTACCTCTCTGTGCCCGAAAACTAATCAACCAGACTTTGCTAAAATATACATTAATTACATCGCTGATAAAAAAATGGTCGAGTCAAAATCCCTCAAGCTTTATCTTTTCAGCTTCAGAAACCATGGAGACTTCCATGAGGACTGCGTACAGAAAATTTGTGATGATCTAACGAAGCTGATGCAACCTAAATACATCGAAGTTATCGGTGAATTTACGCCGAGAGGCGGCATTGCCATCTTCCCTTTTGCTAGTAGTGCAAATTCACAGGCCAAATACCAGAAAATTAAGGATGAGCGATTCACTCATTATTCTCCCGGTAAATATAGTATGGATTTGAGCAGGATGTATTGATTGACACTCGGCTCAAAAGCGTTCTAAAATCGAGAAGAATCACAAACCGGAGGACACTATGTTTGGATTAGGAATTGGTGAATTATTAGTAGTTGGACTTCTAGTTCTTTTATTCTTTGGTGGAAACCGTTTACCGAAGCTTGGTTCTTCCTTAGGAATGGCCATCAATAATTTCAAAGCAGGTCTTAAAGGTGACGAAAATACCACTAAGACTCTATCAGACAAAAAAGACGCTTAATTATTTAAGTTTTGCCACTGTTTTTAGCACAATGGATTCAGTTTCCTGCATGGTTGGAATAGTGGCAAAAATTTCTTTTACGATTTCTTCATAACTCTTCTCAATCCCTGCATCACTTAATAAAAAATCAATATAACGAGCAGCTCGATCTATCAGTTTGTTATTAGTTGGTTTTACCCACGTCATAATATTTCCCTGATAACGAGAAAGTTTGCCCATAATTAGAGTCGAATGAGTATTCAAAAGCATTTTCAAAATGGTTTGTTTCAGGAGATAGCTTGAGCCAGTAATATCCCATGTGGCGTGATGAGTATCTAATTGAAAGCTTAAATTCGCCTGACCTTCCTTGATTAAAAAATGATGTTGCTTCCCTTTCTGGTCACGAATCTCTTTTGCTTTTTGTGAAATATCAAATCCCATTAAACGCTTAAGCCCAGTTCTCTCAAAGCAGTGCTCCCATTCTAGACAACGTGGCTGACGGTACAACATCGTTTCCCAGGCTTTATCCACTGAGGGAGCTTCATCTAGTGTGAGATAACTCAAAGAAGGAAGTGTTCCAGTATCCTGATTATTTTCAAAGGGCGATAAACTGAAGGTGGGTGAACGTTCCGTTGTATCAGTTAAAATGGAAAGTCCCAGGCGTTTCGGTGCATGATACAGTACAAATTCATGTTGGTGATAAATTTCGGCCTCCGCTTGAATAAAGGGGGCCAGTTTGGTGTAGTCCACTTGAGAAAAAATCTCGAGGTCATACTTTATACGAGCATGAACATCATTTGCTTTTTCAAAACGATTAAGCAAAGCAAGTCCAGCCCCATACATCAATACCGTTGACGCCTGCATACGAGTGGAACCAGAAATACTCATGGGGCCGACAAAAAAACAAATTTTATGAATATTGGAATTTTCAATCACGGCCTTCGAACGATTAATTTTCTTTAATGTTTCATCCGGATTACAGTAAAGAAAGTAAGGCTTATTGTTAGATATTTTAGCCGCCAGGTTACAGGCACCAATCACAAAAGGAGTTTCTCCCCCTTCTGTAATCGCGAGTAATAAATCACCATCACTGAAACCTAGCTCTTTAAGCTGCCTTTCTCCATACTCAGGATGATCTTCAAAGCTCTCAACTGACTTAATTAGAGCAACATCACCACCTGCCATAAAAGAAATTAAACTCTCGCCATGCACAGGATTGAGCTCCCTCCAGAATGTTTCCAAAGCAAGGGACAATCTCCCTGTCGCTCCACAGCCACAGAGAAAAATTTTTTTCTTGTTCTCTAATGTTTTTTTTATACTTAAATGCAAACCGAAAATACTTTCGCTATACTCGAGCATTTTGCCTAGAGCATGTTCATCAACTTTGTACATAATTCGCAGAGCTTCAGATAAGTTTTCATTTACCATGTGAGAAAGATTCATCGTCAGTGGATGACGTGTTTCCGTCGGCAAATGTCCTAAATGAAAATCATGGGAAATTTTCAGAAATTCATCTGCATGTAATTCATAATCATGTTTGAACATAAACCAGAGAATAATAATTTCAGAGGAAGAAGTCACGATTTTGTTGATGGAAAGAAAGAGAAAAAGGAGCTCTAAAATAAGAAAGGGGAGCCTCCTGCATGGCTCCCCTTTTTTGGCATCTTGCCTTGAGATAAGTAACATCCTGTCACTTATATATTTTAATTATAAGCACAAATTTAATTTTGTGAAAGCCTTCTCTCAATTAGGTAAAGTTTTCCCCAATATAAAAATTAAAACCTCAAGAATAGATTGAAAGTTTTGAGGCTTATATTAGAATAGACCTATACTCTCAAAGCTTTTTAATGGTTTATCACTATGATCCGATCCATTCAGTCCACTTTATCCAAGAAGGTAAAACCTAAGAAATACTATCAGACTTTTACCTTCTATGTCCCCGCCCCCCCGGTCCGAAACAGCGGATACCGTGAAAAGGAGCTGGATAAGCAGCTTTATAACGTTTTTAAGCAGGGATTTGTCCTTGAGAGCCTGACCACTGAGTCTCACAATGGTTCCAGACAAGAAGGAATGTGGGTTATCGCAGTGGTTTCTACAACGGATGAAAAATTAAATAAGTTCGATCCTAATTTTCCAGAATCTCTGCAAGAAAAAATTCCTGATCTAGAAATTATCCATGATGATGGTGAAGAATGAAATTGGCCTTCTTGCCATACTCATCACTTTTGGTCCTATTGTTCATCATGAATAGCTGTGGTTCCTTTATTAAGCGCGTAGATGAGCAAGGAAATAACTTCGTCATCCGCCCCCACATCGAAAATACATACTGTACTCAACCTGCAAATCCTAAATATGTCCTTTTTAATTCAAGTCCTCAAACTCAAGCCGATTTCTATCGCATCACTAAAGATAAGGGCTACTCGTCAGTTGAGATCTTCGCCTTATGGTCACTGGTTCAAATGAGTCTGCGTCCCGATATTAATTCACCCGAATCGCAGTTCGAGGTTTTCGTAGATGGTCCTGTCTCTATCCGTTACTTCCGTTTCACCTTGGAAAGTCATCAGTACCCTATGCTAGAAGGTTTAAGTTTCATCCTTCGTACCTATTCCTCAAAACGCACCTTACGCGAACTGATTACACGTTTGGATAATGATTTTGTGCTTTTTATGACCGTGGATAAAGGACTAGAGAATTTTATTTTTAATAACAAATCTCTCATTAATCAAATTTCCACCATGAAAGAAAGCTTTATTCGTGCCGATGACCCCTTACAAAGTGGTGAAAAATTCAAACGCATGAATTTTTCCAAATTACTTACTCTGTTACCGAAAACCGAACAACAAAATGGCGGCATGCCACTACTGGCAACAGAAAATAATCAGAGTGAATTAACTTGTAACTTCTCCATGCAGTCGTATGAAGAATCACTCTATTCAGTTCAGGAGAAAGTGAATCCCACTTATACCTTTGGTGTGATTCACGAGAGTTTTAGCTTTTTAGCGGCCAGTAGCCTGGCCTATAAGGGCCTTGAAACTTTTCCTCAAACTTACTGGCTAAAAAATGCTCCAGATTCACGCAAAGCTCGTTTTGATGTAGGTTCTTGCCTTTATGAAGATCCTGTTACTAAGAAAAAAATCGCGTTGATCTCTACTGAATCCCGTGATCCAGGTCAACATCTTTACCATCTCTTTCAATATGACATGAAAAAAATCCGTTTTCCTAATGATATGGACACTCTCTTTAAATTCTCACGCCATCTCTTTTTGACTGAGCCTCTACGCCTAATTTATGAATCCCATCGTGGAACAGAAAGGCAATTAACCGAACTGTTAAAACTCAGTATCCCTATCTACAATGCTAATCAACTTGGTCATATTACCGCTATCATGCATACCCCTGAAGCTAAAACCTTCATCCTCGACAATCGCCATGAAGGCAACCTTTCATGTCATTAAAGCTAAAAGTTAAAGGTCTTGCTTCGGGAAAAGAGTTTGAGGTCAAAATCTCTTCTGAAGATCTGGGAATTAGCCTAATGGATTTTTTAATTAAAAATGGCTTTCGTATCGCCTCGTCCTGTGGTGGTGAAGGCGTCTGTAAAAAATGTGTGGTGAATGAGACCCTGGTCAGCTGTCAGGTCTCAGTACGAGAGTTCCTAGATAACGGTCAAGCAATCGAAATTGGGTATTTATAAAAAAAGAAAGGACACCCTAAGATGTCCTTTCTCATTTAATGTTGAGTTTTATTTTTTAAAGTTGACCCATTTGACCATCACCCATCACATAGTAAGTAACATTGTTACGATCTTCTTTAATTACGGTTGAGACATTATAAGAAATTTGCATGGTGGCCGCCGCTAGTGGATTAACTTTGCTTCCGCGATTCGTAATCCCTACTACTTTCATGTTGGCATTGAAAGTGTAACCCCAAGCGACTGATACGTGCTCTGGAGTAATTTCCGCATTCGAAATGTATTTTCCTTTTCCGTTGTATGAACCATTATAGCTAAATTGAACCGTATAAGTGAAATCAACCACGTCCATGTTAAAGCCATTAACATACGTAATGCGATATTTTTTCGCCTTTGGAAAAGACCAATACTCTAAATCCATTGGATCAATTGTTCTTCCTGCCACTTTAGGCAACACTTGTACTGGAGCATAATTAAGATTCACTACCGGTCTACCAGCTTCAACAATTTTATAAATTTTTTCACCGAAAGCGATAATCTGATCGGCCATGGCCAACACTTCTCCTAGCTCTCCCCCTGAAAATTGAAAGGCTTCTTCTTGGCTAGCCGTTTTGTCTTGCTCCATGAGAAGTCTTGTTTGTGGACCATTCTTGCTCTCCACAATTTCTTCTAAGCGCATTTTCTTAATTTGAAAGTAAGGATCTTGTTTTGCATCGATCTTAAAGCTGTGTTCAGACGCCATCACATTGAAAGTAAAGGTTAAACTTAAAGCTCCCAAAAGACTTGTTACTAGTTTCATGGTTCCCTCCCCAAGGGTTTGTTGATCGGTGCCACACATGTACCAAGCCTCAAAACTGT